>VERA01000015.1 GCA_018882935.1 Burkholderiaceae bacterium
GCCGATCGTCGTGTAGCACCGTTCGTATGGATGAACACTAATTTGCCGAGAACGATTCGTTTGAATACCGTACTGCTGCCCGTATCGCTACACCGTGAGCAGCCGGTAACGCTGCTCGATTGGGAGAGCGCGCCACTGATCGATGATGTAAAGGCAGATAGCGCTAGCAGCGATACGCGTCCAAGTCGCCGTAACTTACGCGAACGTGTACGCACCAGCGACGGCGCATTTTTACAAAGCGTGCTGTATCAGGCTGAGCAGGCAAAAACAGATCTTCAGCGATTGGCGCATTTTCTGGATGCTCAGCTACGTGATGAATCGCCCTCGCTCTCCAAACTAATGGCAGCAATTGATGGTGCGCGCCAAGCAGCACAAGCGCTGTTACCGCCGGGAGTAGTCGTAACTACACCGAGTACTGCGGTTGCTACAGGTGCAGCGGGTACTGTAAACATGACAGGCACTTCAAGCCCAGCCCTTACTGCAGGCAATGCACCTAACATTGCGCCTAACGACTTACCGGCTCATGAACCGAGTCATATTGCGTCGCCGGTAGCTACCGATCACACACAAAACATCAAATACCAAGACCCTGCCATTGAACGCGCGCAGGCCTATATAGCACTGGCCGAGATCGCTGCCCGGTTAAAAATACTCGAGCCGCACAGCCCTACGCCGTTCATGATCGAGCGTGCGCTGGCGCTCGGCGATATGCCGCTGCCAGAGATGATCGCAGCGATCAATGCCAGTGCCGGATCGATGGATCGGTTCTTTGAGTTGCTGGGTTTGGCAGCAAACCGACAATAATCAAAAAAGCGTAACGCCCTAGCCTTGGGGCGCTATTCACCAATCAATTTCTTTGATCACCGCCATGAGATACGCTCACCTGTTGGATGAGCGATGGAAAACTTTAGCCTTTTCAACCGTAACATGCGTAAATCGATGTAATCGCCGTAAAAAACGCTAAAGTTTTTCAAGTTGCTGTTTTTTGTTGATAAGCTCAGCTCACGCATTTTGAGAGCCGAGGATCAACATGATCGACGCCAACTATTCCCAAGTCCCAGTAACGTCAGCGCTCCGCGAGCAGTCACCTGATTCGCATCTGCATGGTCCGGATATTGGTGGCTATGCAGTTACATTTGATTTTGATTCGGTGAGGGGATAACACCATGCTGTCCCTTAACACCAATATCAATGCCATGGTGGCCTCGAATGCCTACTCTGATGCTGTCAAGGCATATACACAGGCGAGCACTCGGATAAGTACTCAACAAGCGATTAATAGCGCTAAAGATAATCCGGTCGGGCTCGCGGTTGCTAACCGATGGAAGGCACAGATCGCTTCATACACCCAGGCGACTAGCAACATCAATGCAGGAATCTCGGCGGTCCAGATTGCTGACTCAGCGCTGACTGAAATTGGCACGATACTGACCACGATGAAAACATTAGCCACCTCGTCTGCGAGTGGCGCTACGAGTGCCGCAACACGTACCAGTAATCAAACACTATTTGCGAATTACATGGCACAGATCGACGCTATCGCAGAAAGCGCTGAGTACAACGGCACCTCTCTTCTAAATGGCGATACACCCACTATCAAGGTACAAACAGGAATTAATTCAGGTGATACGACCACCTTGAATTTTTCATCCGTAGTATCTTCGGCGCTAGGTACCGGTAGCCCATTGGCATTAACCTCGCTCGGTGTATCTACCACTGCTCTGTCATCTGGTGACTTGTTGATCAATGGCTATACGATTGGCGCATCACTGGCATCCTACGACAGCTACTCTTACGAATCAAACTCAGGTAGTGCCATTGCCAAGGCGGCAGCAATCAATTTGATGACTGATTACACCAATGTCGAAGCGGATGTTGGAGAAACTACAGTTGCCGGCAGCGCGATGACTGCAGCGGGTAACGGAACGGCTGGCACGATCACGATTAACGGTACCGCAATCTCGCTCACGCTGGCAGCCGCTAATGACTACGCGACTAATCGCGCATTAGTGGTTACCGCCATTAACAACAACAGTGGCCAGACCGGTGTCACAGCAACGGATACCAATAGCGCGACACTAGGCGTGACCTTGAAGGCGACTGATGGTCGTAATATTACTGTGGCATTTGATGGTGCCAACCTGACCGCAGCCCGGACGGGTATTGGTGCTGCTGGGACGTACGCAGGTACCTATACGCTTCGAAGCCTGGACCAAAGCGATATTGTGGTCAGCAGCAATGTCGGCGGCACGATCGCCAATGCCGGTCTGGATATTGGTACCTACGACAGCAATGTGGCCCAGGTGTCCACAAAAAAGCGGGCTGCTTCGACCAGTGCCCCTACTGCGATGACATCGGGTGACCTTACCATCAATGGCTACGCAATTGGCGCCACCTTTACCTCGGACGACACCGCATCCAGTACCACTGCAACTTCATCCACAAAAGCGGCCAGTGCGATTGCAATGGCTGCGGCGATCAACAGACAGACCTCGCTCACCGGCGTGACCGCCTCGGCTAATCCGAATGTAATTGTGGGAACCGGGTTCTCGGCAGCAACCGTGAGCACGATCTACCTCAACGGCCAAACTATAACTGCCGGGCTAACCTCATCATCATCGATTAGCAGCGTGGTGACGCTACTCAATAACTATACTGGCGTCACGGGTGTCACCGCTACAAATAATGGCAGCGGTGTAACGCTGACTGCTTCTGACGGTAGAAACATTTCAATAGCAACAGACACAGGAGTCGGCTCTGCTATTGGTATCTCGGCCATGTCCAACACTGCGACCTCCGCTGCTGGCGCCGAGACCTACATCTCAACCGTCAAGATGTACTCGGATGCGACATTCACCGTATCCGCTGGCACTGAAGGATATTCTGATTTCACTACATTGGGATTCGTGGCGGGCACGTACGGGGGCTCATCAGACGATACACGAGTGTCAGAGCTCGATATCTCTACACAAACCGGTGGCAGTAACGCTATGACCGTGCTTGACGATGCGATTGATATGGTGTCGTCGTACCAAGCGTTGGCAGGTGCTCAAGAAAACATACTCGGCTATCAAACCGATTATGTTGCCGCAACCAGCATCGCCGCCACCACCGCTTACGGCAATATCATGGACTACGATCTCGCGGCTGAAACAACAGCTCTGGCTTCCGCCCAAATAAAACAGAACGGTGCGATGGCCATGCTGGCGCAGGCGAATATCTCGCAGGATATGGTGGCTTATTTATTGAAGCAATTTATTAGCTGAACCAAGCCACAAATCGTCTGTTTGTCGATCGCGCCAACGCTTTGAATGTTTCGGTCAAGACATCAACATAGCGATCGGCCTGTTGCTCACCCCAATGCTCAAAGCTATAACTCCAAATAGCTTCCAAGTCGCCCTCGAACCATCAATCCATCATATTATTGGTGCAAAACAGTGCATCAATACGATCTGGCACTCTTGGTTAACACCTCGAGTAGCAAAAAAAATCCCAACCGATGGGTTGGGATTTTTGTCGTTCAGGGCGCCTGGCCCCGAGGTGTTGACTGTTCTGTTTACTTGCGTTGTATGGTCTCGAGGAATTTCACGATATTAAGAATATCCGCATCGGAAATCGTACCGCCCCAGTTTGGCATGCCCAACTCGGGACGGCCGTTAGTGATGGTCGTAACAGCAACCTCGCGCCATTTATCATCGTAGCGCTTGGAGAGCTTGCGCAAATCGCGCTCTTGCTGCGGGCTGGCGCCATTTTGACCATGGCAGTGCGAGCAGCGGCTATTGAACATTGCTTTGACGTCGTCAAGGTTGACATCATTCACCTTGATCATGTTGGCACGCCAATCCGCCTTGGCGCCGCCTGCAGCCATCACGCCCGCTGCATTCTTACGGGCTGATTGCGTCGCGCTCGCTTGTGCGTTCCCGCCAGCGACTTGGTCTTTAATCACGTTCCATGATCCCTTGGCATCCAGCACGACTGGTGCGGCCTGAGGGAAAGCGTATTTTTGTTGGAGCTGTTTTATCTCGGGTTGCAAATCGGTGAGCGCCTGATCAATTTTGGCTTTCAGCTCAGGGTTTTTCTTGGAGACAGCAACCGCTACCTGGCCATTCAGGCCTTGGCCCGCAACCGGTGTAACTTTCCAGCGCTCTGCAAATTGTTTTGCGTTTTGATATCCCGCGCTGGGTCCCCAGAGCACGGCAACATCGATCTCACCTTTGTCGAGCGCTGCGAATACCGCGTCTTGTTCGCGGAAGTTGTGGCAGTCGTAGCCCGTTTCATTGGAGAGCACAATATGCGGCGTGGATCCGTGCAGCACACCAATGCGCTTGCCTTTCAGATCTTCCATGCCGCTGAATGAGAATGATGCGGGTGCTACTACGGCATACCCAACATCAAGAAATGCGCGGGTTTTTTCCAAACCCCTAAGCTTGTAATCTGCATTCGCAGGCAAGGCAAAGTAGGCGTCGCACATGTCCATGGTATTGCGGACAGCGCGACGCTGGTTATACGTCAACCACCAAACATATTCGGCAGAAGCACCCAAGCGCTGCACAACCATATCAGCGAGCTCGATATACAACCCCTTCTCTGCACCTTCGGATTTGCTGAAAGGCAGGTTGTCAGGGTCGGCGCAGATCTTGATGGTATCTGCAGACACCAGCGGCGCTGCAAACACACCTGCCACCAAAGCGACAGCAGACCAAACGCGAGCACGGTTGTAAAGCGACTTGGGCATTTCCAATCTCCGAATTAGTTCAACGCAAAGACGAACAGCGTGCCGCCCTCAGGGCTGGCATCGACCATCTTCTGACCGAGGTCACCCAGGAACGCCGGGATCGACTGTGTGCGGCCCGACACAACGGCAACATACTGCTTGCCATCGATGACGTAGGTCATAGGCGCGGCAGTGATACCTGAGCCAGTGTTGAACTTCCAGAGTTCCTTGCCGGACTTGCCGTCATAGGCCCGGAACACGCCCTGGATGTCACCCGCAAACACCAGACCGGAAGCGGTGGTCATGGTGCCGCCGTTGAACGGCAGCGGCTGCTTGTTCATCCAAACGGTTTTGCCGGTCATCGGGTCAAACGCCTTCAGACCACCACCGTGGCCGCCTGGGCCCAGTTTGCCGAGATCAAAGTTGACCGACAGGTAGAACTGACCACGCTTGTAATCTTCCTGCACGCCTTCCATGTCCATACACAGGTTCATGGTTGGAATGTAGACCAGACCGGTTTGCTTGTTGTAGCTCATCGGCATCCAGTTCTTGCCGCCGAGGAGGTTCGGGCAAACGTTCACTGCTTTACGCTTGAAGCCAGGACGGAACTTGTTGTCTGGCGCTTCGATCGGTGCACCGGTCTTCAGATCAACGCCAGTCGCCCAGTTCACGCCATCAACGAACTGCTTGGCAGACAGCAGCTTGCCGTTTGCGCGGTCGATAACGTAGAAAAAGCCATTCCGGTTTGCAGTCATGATGACTGGAACCGTTTTGCCGTCGAATGGCAGATCAGCGAACACCAACTCGTTAACGCCGTCGTAGTCCCATGCGTCATGTGGTGTGTACTGATAGTGCCACTGGATCTGACCCGTGTTAGCGTTCAGCGCCACGACAGAAGCGGTGTACAGGTTGCTGTACTTGCCTACGTCGGAGCTGTCGTTACCACGTACTGCTGCCGCCCATGGTGCCGGGTTGGAGGTACCGTAGTAGACCAGGTTCAGCTTGGGGTCATACGAACCGATGAACCATGCTGCACCACCGCCATGCTTACCGGAGTCACCCTTCCAGGTGTCGCCGCCTTTTTCACCGGGCTCAGGCACGGTGTGGGTACGCCAGACTTCCTTGCCGCTGTTCTGGTCATAGGCGACGATTGCACCACGCACACCATACTCACCACCACCGAAACCAGTGATCACGAGGTTGCCAGCGATAGTGGGTGGCGACGTGATCACCGAACCCTGGGTGTAATCAACAACGGTCGAGGTCCAGAGCTCTTTGCCGGTCTTCGCATCAACTGCGGTCAGCTTGGCATCCAAACGACCAAAGAAGATCTTGCCATTGGCATACGCAACACCACGGCTGTTGACGTCGCAGCAGGCGAACTGATCAACGTTCTTTGGCAGCTCTGGCGAATGACGCCATTTCACTTCACCGGTTTTGGCATTAACAGCGTAAACATTCTTCGGACCGAATGAAGAAGTTACATACAGCGTGTCGCCGACCAAAATCGGGGTCGATTCCTGCGAGCGGTTGGTGCCCAACTGCAGCGCCCACTTGACCTTGAGATTTTTGACGTTACCAGCATTAACTTGATTCGCTGGACTAAAGCGAGTGTTACCAGTGTCGCCACCGTACACACCCCAGTCTTTAGCCATGGCGATCGGTGCTGCTACCAGCATCGCCGCAGTGGCTAGTGTTTTCATGGATAGCTTCATTGTGTCTCCGTTTATCGAGTGCTAGGGTTGCGTAGACCCCGGTGTTATTAATTTAACAATCGCTTAAATAAAGCTGCTGCTCGTAAAACACCACAAGTATCTAAGCATGTCGATGGTACAAGGTATCTAAAAAAAATCAACGAATATCCCACTACATTAGTCATGGTTTTCGGTGTTGGTTCTGCGACCATGGCACCGACTCAAATGGACTAAATGAAACACGCCAGCCACACGGTTTTGAATGGTTTTTCAGAGGGAAAATCAACTCCGCAGTGCAGCAAAGTTAATCAGGCACAGAGCGTCAATCACTGTTCGCCTTACAAAATCTGACAGTGACAGGCGTGGAAATAAAACAGGTGTAACAAAAAACGAGTCGGTGCGTACCTGCGGTTCTTACATTAGCTTACGTAAGCTTGTGAAAGCTTTCCCGAATTGATCAGCATGCGCTCACAGGCTTTTGTAGCTGAGCAGTGTCATACGCATTACCCCACCCTGAAAAAACCGCGCCGTGGTCGGCTCAGTCCGCTCAAGCTGCACCAAACCTACATTCGGGCAGTACCACTCGAGGTTCACCATCGGCGCTTCTTTGTAGGTCATTTCGCGTTCGTGCCAGATATGCAAAGGCGTAACGCCTTTGATCACCACACAACCGCTAAAGTCACCTGCGGGTGTGCTCACCTTTTGATCGGTAGCCTCAACCGCATAGCTCATCGTCAAATCACGAAAGCGATCGACATATTTGAATTCTTGTGGCCACTCATTCCGGCGCTTCAAAAAATAGGGTGAAGTTGTCGTGGTCCACTTGTCTTCTTTACTCAGCTTGGCCGGAATCACTGTGCGTGGGGCGCGATCAAGCACTGCAACTTTATCGTTTGGGGTGCGGCTGGCAATGCGATGTACACCTTTATCGTCAATCTTTAGCCAGTAGTCATTACCGTAATCGCTGCGGCGACGCCATGTTTCGACACCATTCAAATCCACCTTGCCAAGATTACTCATGGTGATCGTGGATCGATCAACATACGGCTCGGGTGCGTCGTAGCTGATCTCAATACGATAGGTCCAGCGCATGCCCTCCGCGAGTGGGAACAGCGGATTATCATTGTCCGGCTTATCGCACCCCGCCAGCCACAGCAACGGGCTCAGGAAAGCGATAGCCACTACCGCAGGCCGACATTTTTTCAGCAGAACCATATTATTTTTCCGGCACCTGTGGCGACGGCAGATCCATGATCTTGATCTCCTGCTCATCTTTGCCCGGGTTTAACCAACTTGGCCCTGTACCCTGACCCGATTTCGCCTCTGCTGTGCCCATCTGACTGATACCGCGCTGACCTTTTTTCATGCCCTCGTTAATACGCTCATGGAGTGCACGCATGTAGGGCAGCTTGTAACCACGCGGCTCGAGTTGACGTCTACCCTCTTCAATCGGTGTTACCCACAGATACAGCGCGCCTGCGTACTTCGGCGTTGGCTCCTCGACCACCGCAGCGATCAACAAGAAGCGCGCAGGTAAAGGGTCATTACTCGGGTAACCAACCACACTCATCACCGCGTTATAACCGTAAAAATAGAACGCACAAACACCTAAGGTAAGCGCACCCTTGAGCCAGCGCGGCCAACTGGAAAATACCAGCGCCAGCGCAAATAAAAAAACAAATACCGCAAACGCGATAATCAGTGTCAGGGTCATGTGAGCGACTTCGCTAAGGATTTCGGAATAGTGTTGACGTTGGTAACCGCGCCGCTGGGGTCAATCGTGAAACGCACAAAGGTCGCCTCTTTACCGCGCCCCTCGAGCGTGGCCTGGCCATAGAACACCACCTCGGCTTTGGGGTTCACCTTAATAACGGTCAGCGTCGCCTCAACCGGCTTACCGGCTTTCGGGTCGTTCAGCTCCAGCTCTTTGGTCTCGTAGTAATGCACATTCGCGACATACTCGCCGGGAATGATGCTGCGGATGGTGGTGACCTCCTGCCGAATCGGATTCACCACTTTTTTACCGTTGACCATAATGGTGTTGTTGGAGTTACCGCGATCATCGCGATCGAGGTGCATCAAACCTGCCTCGCGATTTCGAAACCACACCACCTCACCCGAAGGACCTTGGGTCCACAGATCAAGATCATTCGGGTCATTATCTGGCCAGGATAATGTAATGATGAACTCGGCCTTGGCCGGTATATCACCACTTTTTTGCGCTTTCGGATTAATTGACAAGAATGCGATGATGAAGCAGAACACGAACGCGATCAGCATGTTGAACAACATGTCGTACATCGGATCGACTTCTTGCTCACGTGATCGCTTGCGATTAGCCATAAAAAATCGTATTACGCTTTGAATTGAAGGCCATGGCTTTGCGCGCGCGCGATCAGCTCATCTGCAAAACGGTCCAGCCGAGTCAGCTGCATACCCAACAGAATGTTCGCTACCAGTCCGACCATCGTGGTCAACAGCGCAACGCCTAGGCCGGTGGTCAGTTCGCGTAGCATGTCCTGCGCCTGCGACTGATCAAAGCTCTGCATGTGCCCGATCTGCATGGCCAGCATCGAGAAGCCGATCACCTTGCCGAGCAAACCTAATTTCAATTGAAGGCCATTTACCCACCACGCAGTGGAATGGGGCCCGTGGGTTTGCTCTGACAATAAATCCAGTGGCGCCGCCGCATCCGCTGGCTTGGCGCGCAAGGCCTTCCAATAAGCCGATGCCCAGCATCCTTCTATCGGCGATGCAGAAGCATCACTGATCTGCTGCTCCAGACTTTGTCGTTGCCGGTCAAGCTCGCGGCTGCGGGTACCGCACCACGCGGTAGCGATACAGAAAATCACAATGATGATGAAGGTGATGCCGGTGGGATCAGACTGCAGCAGCAGCTGCCATACACCTTTCAAACCCAGTAGCCACGCTGCAAACAGAAACATGCCAATCAGCGTAAACCACTCGAACAAAATCGGCTCGATTTTGCTGCGCGGGCCCGACCAAGGCAACCGCAAGAAACGGATATTCAATGTCTCTCCTGCTTGCACCCTCTACGCGCAAGAGGGCTTGTTTATTTTTATTTTGCTATTAATCTCCGGCGGCCTTCGCCAGAGAGGGATGAAGTCTCGCTATTCTATCTTTGCGCACGCCTGCCGGGTTTTCCCCTATTTAAAACAGGCTTTCTAGATCAATCTTTTTACATCAATCTTCTTACATCAGGTCTTGGGGCCTGCATTCGGATCAAACCGGCAAACCAGAACAAAAATAGTCTCCTGTGGTGAATCCTCAGGCGGACGGGCCCACTCGCCGGGTGTTTCATCGACCTTCATCGCATCGCCAATACCCATGCGGTGCGGGTGTGATGAGTAGCGCAGCGTACGCACCGCACGCGCCGGGCAATCTACCTCCCATAACAACTTGACCGAGAGACTACCTTGTGATGTCGGCTCGCGATAGTCAATCAGCATCCACATTCGGGTGGTGTCACCGCCGGGACGGAAAAAATCGTTCAGGTAAATTGCCTCACCATCGTTAAAGTCGATCAGCTTCCACTCGGCGCGCGCCGGCATCAACCAACAGCACATTAGCAACGCAAGCAGTAGTTTCCGCATAAACGGGCTCTTCAAGCAGGCGAAATAATCGATAACCCGAGACAAATCATACCAAGACCGCGAACACCCCACGACCGCAGCGCTAAATTGTTCGCCCCCCGTCGATGGGCATTTCCAAACCGGTCAGGAATTCAGCCGCTTCAGTGGCTAAAAATACTGCAGCCGCCGCCATATCCCGTGGCTCACACATACGCCCGAGCGGAATGGTCGATAAAAACTTGGCGCGGTTTTCTGGCGTGTCGGGCATACCCATGAAATCTTCGAGCAAGGCAGTCGCACCCATGACCGGACATAATGCGTTCACGCGAATTTTGTCGGGTGCGAGCTCGACAGCCATGGCCTTCGACATTAAATTCACCGCACCTTTTGAGGCGTTGTACCAGACCAAACCCGGGCGCGGCCGTATGCCAGCGGTCGATCCCACATTGATAATCAGGCCACCTTTACCACGCGCGCGCATCAGCGGCACAACTGCATGCGTCATGTGATAAATCGATTTGACGTTGACATTGAACACGCGGTCAAAGGTTTGCTCATCCACTTGCAGCAGGGGCTGATTGCGATGCGTGGTGCCGGCGTTATTAATCACGATATCCGGCACACCAAATGTATCAACACAGGCATTGACCATGGCCTCAACCGATGCGCCATTCGCGACGTCGGTGGTAATCGCCTTGGCATTGGCACCGAGCGCTTTCGCAACACGCTCTCCTGCTTCTGCGTTTATGTCTGCAACAATGACCTTGGCGCCTTCGCGTACATACGCCTCGGCCATGCCGGTACCAAATCCACTACCCGCGCCGGTGATGATCGCGACTTTTCCTGCAAGCTGTCCCATAGGGCCTCCCAAACCATTCACTATTTTTATTAGCCGAAATACAGAGCGACTGTTTTAATCAACTAGCCGTGATGCAGAACCACTGTTTTCGTGGTGCTGAATTCCTCGAGCGCGATAAAGCCTTTCTCTCGCCCGTGCCCGCTTCGTTTCATACCGCCAAACGGAAGCTCGACACCACCGCCCGCGCCGTAGCAGTTAATAAATACCTGACCGCTCTGGATACGCTTCGCAAGCCGTGCCTGTCTACCGCCATTTTCGGTCCAGATACCGGCAACCAATCCGTACTCAGTAGCATTCGCAAGTTGTACCGCATCTTCTTCATCTTTAAATGCCATGGCCGAGAGTACCGGGCCGAATACTTCCTTGCACGCCAATCGGTGATCTCGGGGTACCGCACCAAATAATGCCGGTGCGACGAAGTAGCCTTCCTTGGCGCAGCCGTCGGCAATACTTCCCTCGGCTAATAATGGCACACCGCTTTTCACCGCGTCGTCGATAAATCCGCGTACACGCTGATATTGTTTTTGATTGACGATCGGGCCGCAATCCAGATCCATCTCGGGCGTGCCGACTTTGACGTGGCGAAATGCGTCGGCAACACGCGCAACGAACTGATCGTAAATTGTTTGCTGGATGAGCAAGCGACTACCCGCGGAGCAGGTCTGCCCGGCATTTTGTGTAATTGCCTTGATGATGATGGGTAGCGCCTTATCGAGATCGGCATCGTCAAACACAATCTGCGGCGATTTACCACCAAGCTCGAGTGTGCAGGCAACCGCATTCGCTGCGGTGGATTGCTGTACCAACGCGCCCACCTCTGGCGAACCTGTAAAGCTGGCGAAGTTGATGTCCGGGTGCGCAGTAAGCGCGGCGCCCGCCTCGTGTCCGTAACCGGTGACGAGATTCAAGGCACCCGGTGGCAAGCCGGCTTCCATCAGCAGCTGCGCCAACTTCAAGCCTGACATGCAGGCATCTTCGGAAGGCTTCAGTACCACCGCATTACCTGCTGCCAGTGCGGGCGCAACGGTGCGCCCAAACATCTGCGCGGGATAGTTCCAGGGAATGATGATGGCCACCACACCATGTGGCTCATAAACCAGCTGCACGTTATAGCCATTGAGATAAGGTATCTGGGTACCGTGCAGTTTGTCGGCAGCACCACCAAAGAATTCGAAGTAGCGCGCAACTGCAACTACATCAGCGCGCGCTACTGATAATGGTTTACCGGTATCGCGCAACTCGATTTGCGCAATCTCTTCGGCATGTTGCACGATTAAATTACCGGCCTTGGTCAGAATTCGGCCGCGCTCGGTCGCCGTTAAATTACCCCACGCGCCATTCATTGCGGTGCGTGAAGATTTTACTGCGCGATCAATATCTTCTGCGGTGCCGCGATCAATCGTGGCGTAGGGCTTGGCATCGCATGGGTTAATCACATCGATGGTTTGTCCGCCAGTGGCAGATGTCCATTCGCCATGAATCAGCAAACTCGGCATAGCATTCTCCAGGGGTATTTAGTCGGCAAGTAGATCCGGTGAGTGATAAATTAGATTCGGTGAGTGAAAAGTAAATTCGGTAAGTGATACTTCGGTAACTATTCAAAGATGCGCTTGCTCGCTTGCTGCCTGCTCAGGACGTTTCAACCGGACTGCTTTGCAGTTCGCCACGTTCAAGCGTTAACGTATCGTCGGGAAGATCGCGCAGCAAGCTGCGGTTTGATTCAGTCACGATAATGCAGAGGGATTTATCACTCAGATGCAGTCGCTGCAAAGACTCTGCGTACTGGTTCGCCAGCACGGGTGCCAAACCTTGAAACGGCTCATCCAGCAACACGTAACGGGTACCCACCATCAGCGCGCGACCCAGCGCGGCCATTTTGCCTTGGCCGCCAGACAGCGCAGCGCCCGAGCGGCTGAGCATAGGCGCGAGCTGTGGCACCACATCAATCACGCGCTCAAGACGCTGCGCTATCTCGCGCTGAGGTAAACCAAGCACCTCACAGGGTAGCCGCAGGTTTTCTTCTACGCTGAAGGTCGGGTAGATCACACGATCCTCCGGCGCGTAGCCCAGGCCAAGCGATGGCCGGCGATGCCCGGGTGCGCCACCGAGATCTATCCCATCGAGCGTGATCCTCCCTGCCGATATCGGTAACAGCCCCATGATGGCGCGCAGCAGCGTGGTCTTGCCAGCGCCATTGCGACCGACCACCGCGATCAGCTGCCCCGGCGGTAGCACCAGCTCGATCTCGCGCAGAACCGTGATGCCTGCGATGCGTGCGCTGATTTTGTGCAGTTTCAGCATCTCAGTCACCGATCACGTTAGCGCGAATCTCGGGGTCGGCAAGTACCTGCGCCGGCGGGCCATCTGCCGCAATACGGCCTGCAATCCAGGCGGCGACCCGCGTTGAGTATTCAGACACAATATCAACATCGTGCTCGACAAAAATCGCGCTCACTTGTTGCTCATCCAGCGCACGCATAATGGTCGCCATCAGACCATGTTTTTCTTCGCTCGATACACCCGAGGTAGGCTCATCAAGAATCAGCAAACGCGGACGCATTACCAGCGCCATCGCAATATCGAGTAGCTTGCGCTGCCCTTCGGGTAATGCGCTGGCCATGTCATGCGCGCGCTGGCTTAATCCCACCATGTCGAGTACATGGTCAACATCGGCAGGGTCAACAGCGTCTTGCAGCGCTGTCCAGATACGCAAACGGTTCTTTTTTCCGGCAGCAGCGATGCACACGCAATCTCGCACCGAGTGCTCATTAAATAACTGCGGCAGCTGAAACGATCGCACCATACCGCGCAAGGCAATCGCTCGCGGCGCCAAGCCGGTGACCTCATGCCCTTCAAAAAAAACCTGACCCGCTTGCGGTTGAATTAGACCAGTGCAAATATTAATGAAGGTGGTTTTACCGGCACCGTTTTGTCCGATGACAGCGAGTCGCTCACCCGCGCGCAAAGAAAAATTAATATGGTCTGCCACCACAACAGCGCCGAACGCGAGCTGCAAGTCTTTGGTCTGTAATAGCACATCGCTCATGACTGGCCTCGTGATTTTTCCGATGCCGCATCAAGCAAAGCCGAGACGCCGCGCGGCGCCAGAAACACAATGGCAATCAATACACAGCCCAGTACCAGTTGCCATGCACCGGTCAGGTACGCTGCTGCAAACAGCTTCACAAATTCGAAAATACCGGCGCCAATAAATGCACCGACCGGATGACCAACACCACCAAGAATAGCCACAAAAATAATTTCGCCTGAGCGTACCCAGTATCCCATTTCGGGTGTCACCAAGCCCTGCGCGATGGCGAAAATGGCGCCGGACAAACCGCATAGCGTGGCAGAAAAAATATAGCCTACCCATAGCGCCTTGTAGGCTGAAATGCCGACGTACTCGAGCCGGGTTTCATTGGTTTTGATCGCAGCAAGCGCCTGCCCTGCGACTGAGCGCTGGTAGCGTCGTACCAGCCAGCCCGTTATCAGCGCCAGTAGCACGCTTAATAGCAGAAGCACCGTCTCGAATGTATCGCGGTCGAGTGCCATACCAAAGAATGGTGCACGCTCAATTCGCAGCCCATCGGTACCACCGGTGATATGAAAAAATTTACCGAGTACGGCATACAGCACCATCGACAGCGCAAGATTCAGCATACCGAAAAAGATTGCGCGATAGCGCACCACGAATGACCCTACCACCACACCCAGCAGTAAACCAGTGCCGGCACCGACCAGCAGCAGCAAGGCACTGTCGAGTTGCGGCCACTGGCGCGCCGCAAACGCCACGGCATAGCCACCCGAGCACATGAACATGGCGTGACCAAACGATATTTGGCCCGATACGATCAAAATCGAAATACCCAGCGCAGCAATACCAAATGCCGTACCCAGAATAAAAGGCGTCTTTAGCCAAGGCAGTGCAGCCGGTAGCGCTAGTGCCAGTAGCGCGAGCACAATCACCAATTGCGTAGGACGTGACATCAGACCCGCCTCGCCTGCGCGACCGAAAACAAACCCTGCGGACGAAACAGCAGCACCAGTACCATGATCAGGAAAGGTACCAACACCTCGATCTCAGGTAACAGATACACCGTGAATGAACGCGCCAACCCGATTAACAGCGCGGCCACCAGCGCACCTTCAATCTGACCCAACCCTGCAGTAGCCACCACCGCAAACGACAGCACGATCATTTCGCCACCAATACCCGGCACCCAAGACACTGTCGGTGACGCCAAGGCACCGGCCAACGCGCCGAGCACTGC
Organism: Burkholderiaceae bacterium; assembly: GCA_018882935.1. GTDB lineage: Bacteria > Pseudomonadota > Gammaproteobacteria > Burkholderiales > Burkholderiaceae_D > Pernthalerella. Next base: position 15,132 of record VERA01000015.1, read on the forward strand.
GCTGACCACAAAGGTGAGCAATGAAATACGCCGCACATTAATACCCAGCGCAGTCGACATCTCGCGATGGTGCGACACCGCGACAATCTGTCGGCCCATACTGGAGAATTTAAGGAAACTACGCAGCGCAATAAACACCGTAAGCGCAATACCCGGTAGCAGTAGCAACTGGTAGCGGGTATAGGTAATACCCAGTACATCAATGGTGCCCAGATAATTCACGATCTCGGACACGAAGTAAGGCTGCGTGCCCCACACCAGGCGCTGACAGTCTTCAAAAATCATGAACGCTGAAAATGTGATCAGCAACTGCAGGATGGGGTCTTTTTGATAGATGCGCTGCATTAAGGTGGTTTCCATCAGCCCACCAAACACGCAACCGATAATGATCGCGGCCAGCGGCAGGATAAGCAGCGACCAGGCGGGCGAGGCGCCGTGCGCACTTGCCCACAGGCCGAGGCTGGCCGCCATATACCCGCCCAGCGCATAAAAACTGCCATGCGCCATGTTGACGATGTTCATAACGCCGAACACCAATGTCATGCCCAGCGCAACCAGGAACAACACTGCTGCTTGCGACAGCCCGTCCATTAACGCAAGAACAATCATCTCTTGTGGCATGGCTCAGGCTTGCACTCGTTGCAGTGATTACAGTGATTTAAACGAAGGATAGTTCGACAGTGTCCGCAGCAGCGCTCGCTGCCTGCTGCGGACAATGCGATCAGTACTGCCGCAGCCGCGGATGATTAATCAGATCCGGCTTGAGAGTCTTGACCCACTCCGGTGACTTTTGACCTACCGGCGTAGTGATCAGGTCAGCGGGGTAGATGACGATTTTTTCCAGAACAGGAAAAGCATAGTCCGGACTTTTCTTGGTGATACCCAGCAGTTGCTCTTCCAGGCCCTGCCCGTCCTCACGCATTTTTACCGTACCGGTCAGACCACGAAACTCCATGGTGCGCATTGCCTCGGCGACCTGCTCGGTACTGGGCCACTGACCCTTGTTGGCTTTGATGGCTTTCTCGTAGCCGGTTTTCAGCCCCTCCAGGCCTTGTACCATGTGGTACACCGAATAAATCGGGTAGGCGCCTGTCTTGTCGCGGAATTTTTTCACGAAGTTTTTCAGGCGCGGTTCATCTTTGTACTGTGGGTGTAGAAAAAAATGATCGCCACGCGCACCAACGATTACACCCTCCGGTAGCGCATTACCCAAACGCTCAAGCGAGCTCTCGGCCAGTGGCAAAACAAAAAGCGAGTTTTTCATCAGGCCGCGCTGCGATGCCTGACGTACAAAAGTATCCAGGTCACCGCCCCATGCGGTCGATAAAATCACCTCAGGGCGTAGCGCCTGCAAACGACTAATCTCGGTGGAGTAATCAGTCGCACCGAATTTCGGAAATAACTCAGCCACGATTTTGACATCGGGCTTCATCGCCAGCAGCGTATTGCGGAACAACTCCCACGAGTCACGACCCCACGCATAATCCTGATTAATCACTGCGATCGATTTCAGATCAGGCTTGGTGCGCAACAGGTACAGCACACTTGCAACCATCTCCGTGGTGGCATTCGCTTGTGTGCGCACAACATAGCGGTAGCGCTTATCTTCCAGCACTTTCTCGGTACCGCAATCCCACATGATGTTAAGCACCTTCAGGTCTTCAGCAACAGGCGCGACGATGTTGCAGTTACCGCTGGAGATGGAGGCCAGCATGACCTTGGTGTCGCCCTCTTGCACCACGCGGCGGTACTCCGACAATAATTTGTCCGAGCCGATTCCCTCGTCGATGAAGGTCGGCACGATTTTCACGCCACCGATACCGCCGCTGGCGTTAATCTGCTCGATGTACAACTCGGCCGCCGCCTTTGCCGGTACGCCGAATACCGAGGCCGGGCCGGACAGGAAAGTGGTGATGCCAACTTTGAGTTCGGCGGGTTTGGTTTGCGCGCCAGCCGCAGCAACACAGCCGGCCAAGGCCAATCCAGCCACTACACGCAGGAATGCAGGGATGCTCATGAGGGTGTCTCCAACCTGTGATTTGTTGTCGTTATGCTTATCGTCGCGCCGCGCTGAGCACGCTGGCGCGCGAAAGTCGTCACTATAAAGCCTTGCCGGCCACTTTGCGACCCTTTGCATCCATCTGCCTTGGCCGCTTGCGGCGTTGGCAGTGGTGTAGGTTCTCAGCTCTTGAGGGGCGGGCGTATCGCTCAAGCGGCAAAGCAGACCTGATGGTCCAGCTCGAGTCGTATGCCTATCGCCTCACCAATCGCATGGTCATGGTGGCTGGGCACCAGAGACAGCAGCTGCTGCCCCGAGGGTAGCGCTAAGGTGTACAAGAACTGAGCGCCCCTGAACGCCTTGGCGAGCACGCGCGCCTGCAACGGGCTGGCGTCGTCGTGCTGAATATCGTCGGGCCGCACAAGCAAATCGACCATGCCCCCTTGATTCAGGCCATCGGGCAATGACTCGGGCTTGAATACGCCCAGCTCGGTGTCTACCCGACCCTCGCCGATCAGCCGGCCGCGCAACATCATGCCCTCGCCAATAAAGCGTGCCACAAAGCGATTGCGGGGTCGGTGATAGAGCTGCATCGGTGTACCCCACTGCTGCAGACAGCCCTCGGCCAGCACCGCAACCCGGTCGGCGACCGCAAACGCCTCCAGCTGATCATGGGTGACGATTACTGCGGTGGTGCCGGTCTGCTTCAATAAATCACGTACCTCCAGCGCCAAGCGCTCGCGTAGCGTGACATCCAGATTTGAAAAAGGCTCGTCCATTAATAGCAGCGCTGGCTGCGGCGCCAGCGCGCGCGCCAGGGCGACACGCTGCTGCTGACCACCCGAGAGCTGATGTGGCGCGCTATGCGCTAATTCGCGTAAACCAACCAGCTCAAGCATTTGCGCTACCCGTTGCTCGCGCTCGCGTTTGGCAAGCCGATACAAACCAAAACCGATATTGTCGGCAACCGATAAATGCGGAAACAGCGCATAGTCTTGAAACACCATACCGATATTGCGGTGCTCGGGCGCGAGCTGGTACCCGACACGACCGACCTCTTGCTGTATGAGCTTGATGGTTCCTGAATGAAGCGGATGAAACCCTGCGATCGCGCGCAAGGCGGTTGTTTTACCGCAGCCAGACGGACCAAGCAGGCAAGCAATCTCACCCTGATTCAGCGTCAGCGAGACATCAGACAGCACGATCTGCGGCCCACGCGCACTTGGGTAGCCAAGCGTCAAACCGCAAAGCTCAAGCGCCGGCAGTGGTTGATGGTGCGTTTGATCGGGTTGCATTAGATCGCGTTATTGTGATTTGGGTTGCATTGATTCACATTGCATTGGGTTGCGTTGGATCGCGTTGTTCTGGTTTGGGTTGCATTGATTCACATTGCATTGGGTCGTGTCGGGTTATTTCGTAGTGCATGCGCTAGCGCTCCGACTGACGTACCAATAACAGCACCGGCATCAAGCCCACCAGTACGATGCACAGGCTTGGCAGAGCAGCCCGGTCCCACATACCCTCAGCGCTCATCTCGTAGACGCGTACCGCAAGCGTGTCCCACCCGAATGGCCGTGTCATCAATGTTATCGGCATCTCTTTCATCACTTCGACAAACACCAGCAAACTTGCACCCAACCAGCCACTGCGCAGCAGCGGTAGATACAGTTTGTGCAGCACGCCCCAGCGGCTCAAGCCCAAGCTGTGCGCGGCTTGTTGCTGACTCAGTGTGATGCGCTGCATCGCCGCCTGCATCGGCTCGAACCCAACTGCCAGGAAGCGCGCAGAGATCGCCAGCAGCATGATTAACAGCGTACCCTTCAGTACCGGAGCAGGATCGATGCCCCACGATTGCCACAGCGGATACAGCCGCTGATCAAGCCACGCAACCGGAATAAACAAGCCAACTGACAGCAGTATGCCGGGCAAGGCATAGCCCAGCGTCGAGGTGCGCACGAACAGACGCGTGATCACATCCGGGTGCTGACGCTGCGCATACGCCAACCACAGCCCGATAGCGACCACGATCAATGCCGATAAGCTCGATAGCATCAACGAGTGCCCGATAAATTGCCAATAACGATCGTCCCAATCATGCTGCACGACTGCAAGTGCCCACACCATCAGTTGAATCAACGGAATCACAAACGCAAACAGCAACACTGCAGCGCAAGCGGCGCAAGCCATCCAACGCGAAACACCCGCCAGCTGCAAACGCTCAAGACGTGCATCGACCGCATTTGCCGCGAACCGACGCTGTGCAATCGCGCGCTGCTCAAACCACACCAATAGCAGCACTGCCAATGCCAACAGCGACGCCAGCTGCGAAGCCACCGGTAAATTAAAGAGCGCTAACCAGGCCTTGTAAATCGCAGTGGTGAAGGTATCGACATTAAAAATTGCGACGGTACCGAAATCTGCCAGCATCTCCATTAACGCCAGCGTGATACCCGCCGCCCACCACGGGCGCGACATCGGAAGCGCCACTTTGAAGAATGCCAACCAGCGCGGCATGCCCAATGTCTGCGCCGCTTCCAGGCTGCGTTTACCCTGCGTGAGAAAGGCTTGCCGCGCTAACAGGTACACATAGGGGTACAGTACCAAGCCGAACACCACAATGGCGCCACCCATTGATCGTATTGGCGGCAGGCTCACCGGCCCGAGTGTCGAACGCAACAGCGTTTGCAAGGGCCCGCTGTAGTCAAACAGCCCCACCATCACCGACGCCAGCACATACCCCGGCAGCGCCAGCGGCAGCACCAGAGCCCAGGCAAACCAACGTCGCCCGGGAAACTCGCACACCGCAGTCAACCACGCCAGCCCCACGCCCAACACACTCACCATCGCCGCTACACCGAACGCCATCAGCATGGTGTTCTTGAGTACTGCGGGCAAGACAAATTCATTCAAGTGCGCCCACACCTCGGGCTGCGGGTTAAACCAGCTACCCAAGACCACCAGCAGAGGCACTACCGTCGGCAGCGACAAGCAGAGTACCGACCACGCAGGTTTATAAGAAACAGCGTTCACTCGTAAATTTTTTGCGTTAGCCGTGATGCGTTGGTGAACATCGCTTGGCAAGAGCCATTCTAGTTAGGTAGATAGGTTGTTATTTATAGCCGGCTCTGTCCATCAGCTTGGTTGCAGCTGCCTGCAACTCACCCGCCTTCGAGACGTTTAGCAGGTTGGGTTTGAAGCTACCCCAATCTTTAACGATCGAGTTTGGTTTTACTTTTGGATTGGCAGGAAATTCGAGATCTTCATCTACATAAAATGATTGCGCGGTTTCCATCGACAGATATTCAATCAGCTTCTGCGCCCCCACCGGATTTTTAGCGTGTTTGGTAATACCCGCACCAGAGACATTCACATGCGTGCCACTACCGCTTTGATTCGCCCAAAACAGCGCAACCGGAAAGTCCGGCTCTTTGACGAGAATACGCCCAAGATAATAGGTATTCACAATACCAACTTGGCATTGGCCGGCAGCGATCGCTTTCAGTAGCGAGGTGTCGTCCGGGAATGGGGTGGTGGCCAGGTTCGCGACCCAGCCGCGTACGATTTCTTCAGTTTTAGCTTCACCGAGTTCGGTGATCATCATGGCGATCAGCGACTGGTTATACACTTTTTTACTGGTACGCAGACAAAGCCTTCCCTTCCATTTCGGCTGCGCCAAATCTTCATAACTGGAAAGCTCTGATGCACGTACCGCCGATTTGCTGTAAACGATAGTTCGAGCACGTACAGATAAACCGAACCACTGATTATCCGGGTCGCGCAAATGTGCCGGAATATTTTTTTGCAGCACAGATGAATTCAGCGCGCGCAGCTGGCCCTGCTGTGCGGCCAGCCATAAATTACCCGCGTCAACGGTAATCAATACATCGGCCGGTGTGCTCGCACCCTCTGCATTCAAACGCGCCAGCAGCGCGCCCTCATTTGCAGTGAGGAGCTTGATTTCCGTGCCGCTCTCTTTGCTGTATCGGTCAAGAATAGGTTTGAGCAATTGCTCATTACGCGCCGAGTACACGGTGACGGTGTCGGCGTGAGCGAAGGTGCTGATAGAGGCAAGCGCGATGCAAGCCAGTGACAACAGTTGCTTAATGTGCGGCATGGCGAAACAGTCCCCAGAAAAGTTCGTCGAGAACTGTTGAGTTTACCTCAGATGAGAATAATTCTCACTACGAGGAAGCGAGCGCAGGACCGAGACATAGAGAAACTAAAAAGCAAATGCTGAAGCTTCGAGTCAAAAAACAAAACGGGCCACCGGTAAAGGTAGCCCGCTTGGTAATCAACCGGCAACAATAACGATCAGGCGCCGGATGAGCGTTTCTTCAAGCGCTCGATGTTCTGACGATTGAATTGGTTGGCGATCCAGAAGCCAACGCCCGCCATCCATATCACCAGCAAAATTTGCCATGTCTTCATAGATTTCTCCCGATTCTGTGGTTGCAATAATGATTCTGTGACATCCCGCGCTGCAGTGCCGTTGGCGCTTGGTCGCCTGAATATTCCAGACGAACGGTTTTCACACCCGCTTATTATCACTCAATTTATGCGTCTATTCAGAACGGCGCGCTATTGAGCCGATTAATGGCCGAATCGCGACGATGGTCAGTAGCAGCAGCAGCAACTCCAACGCATAGACGAAGGTGTAGCCAAATGCCGCACCGCCAAACATCGCAGCCACGTCTTTCAAAATACCGCCCAGCGCAATCGCGACACCAGCACCCGTGGCTTGCACCGCACCCCACGCGCCGAGCGCCAAACCACTATGGGTTTTCGGCGCGAGATTCATGGTCGCTGTCAGCGTGCCATGGCCAAATAATCCGGCACCAAAGCCAATCAGCAAGGTACCGATCGCAAACAGCGATGTCATAGCCATCGGCGCAGCCATAATCACCATTGCAAATGCCGGCAGCCCTGCCAGCGCGCCGAACGAGGCTAATCGCAATGGATCCATACCTCGGCTAAGCACACGCGAGGCCCAGGCAAACCCCAGCAACCCCCCGATCGCTAGCGTAGCTGTTAAAAGTGTTGTCTCGCCCACCGTAAGGTGCAGAATCTCGCCACCGTACGGCTCAAGCAGAACATCTTCCATGGTGAAGGCCATGGTACCCAAGCCAATCGCCAATAAGCGACGCGTTGCTTGCTCGCCAGAGCAATACAGCTGCCAGGTGGCCTTGAAATCGGGCGCCCGCTCGGTACCCGGACGGTGCGATCGGCTGCGCGATTCTTGTTTCCAAAGCGCGATCGTATTCAACACCAGCGTTAACACCGCGGCGGCTTGAATCACGCGAATCAGTTGTCCGGGGCTGAACTCGGCGAGTGCCAGCCCGAACAATACTGCGCTGCCCATCATCCCAAGCAGCAGCATCACATACATGAGCCCGACCACCTTGGGCCGCGACTCAGCCGGCGCCAAGTCAGTCGCCAATGCCAAGCCAACAGTTTGCGTGGTGTGCAAACCCGCACCAACCAGCAAGAAAGCAATTGCAGCGGCGAACTGCCCTACCCATGCTGGCGCGTGTGATGCCTGCCCCATACCCGACAGCACCAGCAGCGCAAACGGCATGATGGACAAACCACCAAATTGCACCAGCGTGCCCATCCAGATATACGGCACGCGACGCCAGCCAAGTTCAGAGCGATGGTGATCTGAGCGAAAACCAATCAACGCGCGTAAAGGCGCGAATATCAAAGGCAGTGAGATCATTAATCCCACCAGTGAAGCAGACACATGCAGCTCGACAATCATCACGCGCGTCAGCGTACCGATCATCAGCACCAAAGCCATGCCAACAGAAATTTGAAACAGCGATAAACGCAGTAAGCGCGACAGCGGCAGCGACTCTGAGGCCGCGTCGGCAAAAGGCAGGAATTTTGTCCCGATACGGGACCAAGACCGCAGCATCTCCTGACGCATAGCGCGGATCGAGCTCATCGTGAGTAGATGCGTGTGCGCCGTGGGCGATGTTGAGGGTGCACGGGAACCGCCATGGTTCGGGGCCTGCAGGACCCGAACCATGGCACCCGGACATGAACTACCTGCGCAGCGTGTCGGGTATGGTTAGAGCCGCCACCGGTTGCATAGCCTCCGTTGGTGCTACCGATACCTGCGCTGCACTACCATTCAAGAAACGCTTCACCCAGGTCGTGTTCAAGGTCAGTGCGAGATGCACCGAGAACGAGGCCACGGCAACTGCGCCAATAATGATGGGTACGCCCACAGAGGGCTTCACCACACACCATATTTTTCCATAAATCATATGGTCATCCCCCGTTAATTAATGCAGCCACGGTGAGTAGATATACGCAAGAAGATGGGCGAATGCTGCAATCATCCCGAAAATCTGCGTACCCTGAATTAAATGACGGTGGATCTCCTCGGACTCTGCCTCGGTCAACCCCGTCGGCCAAACCTTGTCTCTGTCGGACATGTAAGCACCTCCCAGTTAACGAACAAAACGTGCTGGACCCGCACGCGGGAGCCGCTCCTCAAACTTCGGAAAGCTTGATCATGCAAGAAACTGCGTAAGCAATTAATTACACTTGTAGTTGTAAGGGCATATTGACAAATATTCCAAGCCACGTCAACCCACGCTCTGCGCAGCAAGCAAATTAATTGCGTCTGAGCGGGTCAACAATGGCACCGCCCGCTGAATTGTTTATTTTCTGAAAACTTTCAGTGCCATCCTCTTAAAACTTCAGGCGCAAAATTGCCGATGCCACCCGCATCGTGTTGAAATCGTGGCCCATGCGTATCAAGCCTCTTATTCCCGTCAGCGATGGTCTCGCCTATGTTGCGCCCGCCCTGGTATGGGCGCTGGCATGGGGGCTGATGCTGATGGCGTACGACCGCATCAGCCTCGGTAACCTCGCGCTGCTGCTGGTGCTGGCGAATGCCGTCGCATCGCTGTGGCTACGTCCGCTTGCCTCGTTGCTGGTGAGTTCGGTCGCGGTGAGCTTATTCAACTGGTCGTTCGTGCCGCCGCGGTTCACCCTCACGGTTGATTTATCCGAAGACGCCGCACTGCTGGTTACTACGCTAGCTGTGAGCACCGTCATCAGTTACCTGATGGAGCTGAAACGCCAAGCGGCTGATCACGCCTCGACCCATCAGATGCAGGTGCGTATGGCACAAGAGCATGTACACAGCCAGCAGCTACGAAACACCCTGCTCACCTCCATCTCACACGACTACCGCACACCACTCACCACGGTGATGAGCTCGGCGTCTGTCATTGCAGAGCAAGTCGGGCGTATGCCTACTGAACGCATCGGTCAGCTTGCAGAAGTTATTCTCGACGAGGCACAACAGCTGCACCGTATGACCAACAACACACTGCAATTAGCGCGCTTGGACAGCAACACCATGAATATCCCCATGAACTGGGAATCGGTTGAGGAAATCGTCGGCACAGTGGGCGCCCGCGCACGTCGAACGCACCCACAACGCCGTATCGATATCCGCTTGGCGGAAAACCTGCCACTGCTACGCTGCGACGCTGTGCTGATAAATCAGCTCCTCGATAACTTGATTGAAAATTCACTACGGCATAGCGCTACCGATAAACCAATCCTTATTCATGCAAAGGTGTATGGCGCAGCACTTGCGCTCATTGTTGAAGATCAGGGCTGCGGTATTGCCGACGCCTGGAAAGAACGCGTGTTCGATATTTTCCAGCGAGTCGAGGCCAGCAACGCTCTAGCCGATGGCCATACACGTCGCGGCATCGGCATCGGGCTGGCCGTATGCCGCGCGATCGCACAAGTACACGGGGGCCAGCTACAGATTACCGACACGGCAGGAGGTGGCACCACGGTGCAACTTACGCTTCCGCTGTCTGAGCAACCAGAACAGCCACGCGAGCTGTCTGAATGAAGATCCGTATTTTGCTGGTAGAAGATGACCTCAGCTTGCGTGAGGTGCTCAAGCAGTCGCTTGAGCTTGAAGGCTTCTCGGTAGATGGCCACAGCACACTGGCAGGTGCAAGATCGGCGCTGGCTCAGCAACTTGGCGCCATGCGAAGTCCGGATACCTTCTCGATTGCCATCGTCGATCTGGGCCTGCCAGACGGTGATGGAAGCACGCTGATTCGTCTGCTGCGAGAACGATCGAATATACCGGTTTTGGTTATTTCAGCGCGTGAAGACGATCACAGCAAAATAAACCTGCTTGATGCGGGCGCTGATGATTATCTGGTCAAGCCCTTCAGCATCGGTGAATTGAAAGCACGCATCCGAGTGGCGATACGCCGACAATCTAAAGATAATCCAGGATTGACCGATGATATTCGTATTGGCGCGCTTGAAATCAATCTACCAAGGCGACAAGTCAAACGATCTGGCGAGCGTATTCACCTCACCCGAACCGAGTTCAATCTACTGGCACGGCTGCTGTCGCAAGCTGGGCAAGTCGTGACCCACCGGCAACTGCTCAGTGATGTGTGGGGCGCAGAATATGTGGAGCATGTGCATTACCTCAGGCTATACATGACTCAGCTACGCGCAAAATTAGAGAATGATCCGGCAGCGCCCGAGTTATTGCTGACCGAAACCGGCGTTGGCTATCGGTTTTGTGAGCTCGGCGCACCGCTATAAAACCGCTTCACCTTGAGGGTATTAATTACCCTCTCGTGGTCAGGGGCGATAACGGGTCTGATGGAATCCTTATGCTTTCCTAATGCCTTCTTTTTTAACCTCGCTCGCGCGGGGTCGGTCATTATCAGTTCATTAATTCATTCCAGTTAATCACACCGGGATCAACGCCGCGCAGCATCAAGTTATCTGAACATGCGGCGCGTCAGTACCGTGACGTTGGCGCCGCTTCACGAAAGACGGCATGACGATCAGTAATCCGGAATTTTCCGAAACACCGCTAATGCAATCGGTCCGGGTAAATCCGGATGCGCTTCATCATCACAGCTCGACTGCTGTACTTACGCTCGCTGCGATTGGCGTTGTGTTCGGAGATATTGGTACCAGTCCACTCTACTCGCTGAAAGAATGCTTTGCGCCCGAGCACGGCATCCCATTTTCAACCGCAGCGGTATACGGAATCATCTCACTGATCTTCTGGTCACTCACGCTGGTGGTGACATTAAAGTACGTCGCCTTCGTGCTGCGCGCAGATAACCATGGTGAAGGTGGCGTACTGTCATTAATGGCACTGGCATTACGATCGGCGCGCAATAAGCCGCGACGATTCAAGTTCATGCTGATGCTCGGCGCACTTGGCGCCTGCATGCTGCTGGGTGAATCCGTGATTACGCCGGCGATTTCGGTGCTGTCTGCAGTCGAGGGCTTGGAGGTTATTGACCCCAACTTCAAACGGGCAGTGATACCCATTACCGTCGTTATTATCCTGCTGCTGTTTGGTGTGCAGCGCTACGGCACTGCTGCAGTCGGACGTTTATTCGGGCCGGTCATGTTGGTGTGGTTCTCCGCACTCGCACTGTCTGGTCTCGACAATATTCTGCAAAACCCTTCGGTACTAATGGCAGTCTCACCAATGTATGCCTACGACTTTATTCAGGCCAATGCATTTCTGGCGTATATCGTGATGGGCTCGGTGGTACTGGTAGTGACGGGCGTCGAAGCGCTGTACCTGGACATGGGACACTTCGGTAGCAAGCCGGTTCGATTAGCGTGGCTAATCGTGACGTTACCGAGTTTACTGCTGAATTATTTCGGGCAAGCGGCGTTTCTGATCGCACATCCCGAAGGTGCCGAGAATCCTTTTTTCATGATGCTGCCAGAGTGGGCTGTGCTGCCCATGATTGGCCTGGCAACAGCAGCTACCGTAATCGCCTCACAAGCCGTTATCTCCGGCGCATTCTCGCTGGCAAGCCAAGGTATCTTGCTGGGCTTTCTGCCGCGTATGGTCATTTTGCACACCTCTGATACCGAGCGCGGCCAAATCTACATGCCAACCATTAACTGGACCCTGCTCGTGCTGGTTCTGTTTACGGTGTTCCAGTTCCGCGAATCGGGCAATCTGGCAGCGGCCTATGGTATTTCGGTAACGACCACCATGCTGATTACAACCTCACTATTGGCGGTGGTCATGCTAAATGAGTGGAAGATGCCAACGCTGCTGGTGGTCTGTTTGATTAGCGTTTTCTTCGTGGTGGACTTTTCATTCTGGACAGCGAACCTGATCAAGGTGAAAGACGGCGGCTGGTACCCGATGGTACTGGGTGCAATCTGTTTCGTGATGCTGACGACTTGGTATACCGGGCGCCGCCTGCTGCGCGAGCGCCTAGCCGATGGGGCTATCCACATCAAAGATTTTGTTGACTCGCTACTCGCGCACCCACCGCACCGCGTTGGTGGTACTGCAGTATTTTTAACGCCGCATATTGATTTTGTACCGATTGCGCTGCTTCACAATCTAAAGCACAACCGTATCTTGCACCAACGCGTAATCTTCCTGAAGCTTTCGATTTGGGACGTACCTTACGTATCTGAAGAAGAGCGAATCTCGGTCACGCACATGGGTGGCAATATTTACCTTGCGCGCGCGGTGTATGGTTTCAAAGAGACTCCCGATGTACGCCAAGTCATGGATCAGCTTGAGCCCTATGTCGACGGTGTGCTGGAACTGGAAGACACGACATTCTTCCTGGCGCGCGATACGATTATCCCGAGCGACTTACCTGGCATGGCCTTGTGGCGAGAGCGATTATTTGCATGGATGATGCAGAACGCTGCCAAGCCATCCGATTTCTTCAAGATACCGCCAAATCGCGTGGTAGAGCTAGGCACCAAAATTGAAATCTGAGGCGCTCAGTATCGATACGATTTTCGCGACTGCGATACTGTTTTTCGCCTGCGCAGAGCAGGTCGAGGCAGTTCCTGAGCTGATGGCATCGGCTCGGCATTTGTTGATGGATCAGCCGCTCATGCGCAAGGTACAAGCCTTGGTCGCGTACCTGACGTTTGATGATTTCCTGAAGCTCTGCCAGAGCACGCTACGCGAAGACCAAAAACTCAGCCTGCTACTCAATCTTCACGATTACTACGCAGGCACCCATCGATTATCTAATGTGGGCTCAATCATCCTCGAGCGCTTCACCGAGTCACTCGGACACTCGGTGAGCGATCTGGATGAGCATCTCGCGGTACTACAGGTGAAACAACGGATTTGGCAGGCATAGCAGCCACAGCCGATTGTTGGGGTAGCAAGACTAATTGTTGTACCAGTCATCGTACGACGTAACTACTTAACCAAGAATCATCACCGCAGTCAGTCCACAAAGAATCAGCGTGATGCTGATGAGACAGCCTTGAATCACATTCAGCAGCCGCCCCTCTGGCGTATGCCGGTATACCTTAGCCTCTTGCTTGTTGACGTGTAAAAAACCAGCAAAATGCTCGATCACCAGAATAACAATCAAGCCCACCATCAAGCCCACACCAAATAACTGTAGCTTTGACATTGCCATCACCTCCCGAAATCTGACGTTTCTTGTGAAGGATACAAACGGTTTCGCTTACTCCAGAATCTCGCGCTTATTTTTTAGTGCGATACCCACAGTGTACGGCTCGATCGACTGCTCTGAAACGCCATAGGCCGACAGAAAACGACTAAATAATATCTGCTCCTCCGGCGCGGCCACACCATCAGCGAGTAGCGAGTCATACAGATTCAACAAGATGCACATCTTTTGATCAGCATTCAGCAGCTTTGCCGATTCTGCAAGGTAGTTATCAATATCCTTCGCGCGTGCATAACGGCCGGCGGCATCCAGCAGGGCTTTATCATTACCAAGCGCCTGTAAAACATTACCAATTTCTTCCGCCTCGACGTGTCCATCAGCATTAATCATGTGCAGCAGACCAACCGCCAGCGACAGCTTTGGTGTCAGCTCGGGCGGCGCACCTTTGAACATATCGAACAATCCCATCATAATCTCCTGAACAATTGTGTTTATGTATTTGGCAACTTGATTGATTTCTTTATCAAACCAAACCGACTATAACAGCTTAACCTGATCGGTCTGGCTTGATGGCGATCAGTTAATTCATGCAAAAAAATATAATTTTCTTGATGTTTGTGGTCTGGGGCACACAACTAATCTGTGCTGTTTTATGACACCACATAGAAAGAAATGATACGTCGCCACAACAACTACGAAATGCATTAAACCAAAACAAATCTACGACTGTGACGCCAAGTCTGCCAAATAGCCAAGCCCCTTAATCGCCCTGCTGCCATACCAAGACAGCATCTCGCCATCGACGAGGCGAACTGGCTTACCGATTTGACGCTCAAGCGCATCGACATGTTGCCCGGTGAATCGGTAAGGCTCGCTCGACAAAATCACCTCATCGATATCATTGAGTAGTGACTCATTCCAATCAAATACAGGGTAGCGCTTGTCGGATGGCGAGGTCCAGTGCTGCCAACCGATCAACGCTAGCATGCGCGCGATATAGGTGTCAGGTGATACTGTCATCCAGGGGTCTTGCCAGATGCAGTAAAGCACCCGGTGCTTTGGCTGCGCTTCTGCCGATGTGTGCTTTTGAAGAAGAATCGTTTTCTGAAGATCTGAAAGCGCAGCATGAAACTGCGTGCATAACTGCTCTGCCTCCTGCTCACGACAAAAAATGCCGCCAAAAAGTCTGAATAACCCGGGGTTATCGATTGGCGACAGTGGATGAGTGACGATTACATGCGGCACGAACTCTGCGAGCGAATCGACGGTCGGCTTCTCGTTTTCATCGATGTTGACAATAAGATGTGTGGGCGCTAATCGTCGAATTTTTTCAAGATTAACGTCTTTGGTACCGCCAATTTTGGGGATCGATGCTACCGCATGCTGCGGATGGATACAAAATCCTGTACGGCCAACGATACGTTCTGCCAAACCCAAATCACACAGAAGTTCAGTCAACGAAGGCACCAAACTGACGATACGACAAGATTGGCCGTCCAAGACGGGTACATGCCTCTTACCAACAGCGTCAGTGAATTGCGACATGATCAGCGGCGGGCCTGTGCTCGTCTATGATTCGACAAGGCGCAGCGGCCATGATCTGCAGGTTTAAAAGTGTTCATTACTCGGCGTCGCTTGGTGCCAAATTCTTCAAGCCACGTAATGCGATCAGCTGCCATGTAGATAGAACAAAGGTCGCAATGAACAGAGCGAACGACATCGGTTGCATGAAAGACTCGCTACCGATGAAAAAGAAAAATGAATGAATTGCAACCGTCAAGAAACCCAACACCGCCAGCAGCTTGTAAAAAGCCAGGCCGGTCTCAAGGCTGGCGACCACTCGGCTATGTGCATACAGAACGAGCCCGATAATCGGGATATTCGCAATCAGGTTTACCTGATTACCGCCTGGAATATGGAAGAGTTCCCACTCGTGCCAGTACGCGGCATCAATCTGGTGGGTTATCAGTACTGTGGCGTTTGCCAGAAAAAGCCATCGCAGCCGTGCATGGAGTGACATTGATCCTCCTTCTTGCCAAGAACTTATCAGTTTAAGCAGCTAGCGACGTGTGCGCCTGCCGCTCGTTTGAAAATCACCCAAAAAGCCAAGCTAACATTGATCTGAATTCTATCTATGTTGCCTAAGGTGTAGCTGCTCTAATCATATTTCGCGCAATAAGGAGCTGCTGAATTTGCGAGGTACCTTCATAAATACGGAATAAGCGCACATCACGATAAAACCGTTCCGCCGCATAGTCAGAAATATACCCGGCACCACCATGAATCTGCACTGCACGATCAGCGACCCTGCCGCACATTTCCGATGCAAACAATTTACAGCATGAGGCCTCAGTCGAAATATCTTCACCGTCGTCACGTCGACGCGCCGCATCCATCACCATAGAGCGTGCCGCATAAATTTCTGCCTTGCTATCGGCCAGCATGGCTTGTATCAGCTGAAAATCTGCTATCGGCTTGCCAAACTGCTTGCGTTCCATCGCATACGCTAGCGCATCACTCAGCATACGCTCAGCTACGCCAACACACACAGCAGCAATATGTAGCCGCCCCTTATCGAGCACCTTCATCGCGGTCTTGAAACCGACACCCTCTTTACCACCGATCAAGTTATCAGCCGGCACACGACAGTTTTCAAAAATAACGTCACATGTATGCGCGCCCTTCTGCCCCATCTTGATATCGCGCTTGCCAAGCGTTAGACCGGGTGTGCCCGCCTCAACCAGAAATGCCGAGATGCCAGCTGCGCCTTTAATCTCAGGATTGGTCCGCGCCATAACGGTAAATACGCCGGCTTCAGGCGCATTGGTGATGTAGCGCTTTGTGCCATTCAGTAGGTAGAACTCGCCATCGCGTACCGCGCTGGTTCGCAGCGATGCCGCATCCGAACCGGAATCAGGCTCGGTGAGCGCGAATGAGGCGATCAGCTCGCCAGACGCTAATCGCGGCAGATACTTTTCTTTTTGCGCCGCAGTACCGTCGATAATAATGCCTTGCGAGCCAATACCATTGTTGGTACCAATCAGTGAACGAAATGCGGGCGAAGTCCAGGCCAACTCAAATGCAACCAGTACCTCTTCTTCCATTGTTAAGCCCAGGCCACCGAACTCTTCGGGTATGGCTAAACCGAACAGTCCAAGCTCACGCATGTCATTGATCAGCGTTGCAGGTATTTCATCACTTTCATCGACCGTAGGCTCTGCGGGTACGAGTTTGGTACGCACAAATCGCGCTACCGAATCAGTCAGCATTTTTAAGATCTGCGGGTCTCGGATCATGAGGTATGCTCGGGTTATATCATTGAGAGGTATTTTTATTGGGTGGATTATGCCATTTGGGTCGTCCGTACCATCCGGTGAATCTGCGCGACAAACAAGTACCATACCGCCAACTCAAGAATAATCGCTGGATAACGAGGATTGAATCATGAGGCACCTATGAAGGGCGCGCTATCGCATCTCAGAGTCGTGGATTTATCGCGCGTACTCGCCGGGCCATGGGCCAGCCAGATCCTCGCGGATATGGGCGCAGATGTCATCAAAATCGAGCGCCCCGGTAGTGGTGACGATACCCGTGGCTGGGGTCCGCCTTTTCTGAAAGATGAAGCGGGTAATGACACGACCGAGGCGGCTTATTATCTGGGTGCGAATCGCGGTAAAAAATCACTCACCCTGAATATCGCTGCCCCCGAGGCGCAGGAGATCATTCGACACTTGGTCAAAGATGCTGATGTCTTTATCGAGAACTACAAAGTCGGTGACATGGCACGCTATGGCTTGAGCTACCAAGATCTCAAGCAGATTAATCCGCGAATCGTATATTGCTCGATTACCGGTTTTGGTCAAACCGGACCAATGGCAGAGATAGCGGGCTACGATTTTATTGTGCAGGGTCTGGGTGGGCTAATGAGCATCACCGGCGAGCGCGATGACTTGCCCGGTGGCGGCCCTCAGAAGGTGGGCGTCGCAGTAGCTGACATCATGACCGGCCTGTACTCGACCATCGCGATTCTCGCGGCGATTGAGCATCGCCATAGCAGTGGTGAAGGCCAGTATATTGACATGGCGCTGCTGGATGTTCAGGTCGCTACCATCGCCAATATGAATATGAATTATCTATGCTCAGGCAAAGTGCCTGGAAGGCAAGGTAACGCGCATGCCAATATCGTACCGTATCAGGTGTTTAATGCGGCTGATGGTGAGCTCATTCTCGCGGTGGGTAACGACACGCAGTTTGCCAAGCTGTGTGCAGTATTAGGCTGCCCGGAAATCGCTGGCGACGAGCGCTACGCAAAAAATGCTAACCGGGTCCGGCACCGAGATGCGTTACTACCGCTGCTCCAACAACGTCTTGTTACTCGCTCAGTCGCGCAGTGGGTCGAGGTATTACAGCCCGAGGGTGTTCCGTGCGGCCCGGTCAACTCAATTGCGCAAACCTTCGCTAACCCGCAAGTTATTCATCGACAAATGCGTGTTGATCTGCCGCACCCGCTAGCGGGTAGCGTGCCGTCGGTCGCCAACCCGATTAAATTTTCAGGTACGCCAATTCAGTATGGTGATGCACCGCCGACGCTGGGGCAGCACTCGGATCAGGTACTCAAGGAATATGTCGGACTATCCGATGCCGAGATTGAAGCGCTAAAGAAAAAACGAGTTATGTAATGCATTAATCACTGTTTCTTTACCAGGATTTCAGCTACAGGGCTTGAGTCGTCATACTGGCGCTTCGTACCCGACGAATCAAAAACAAGCCGTACCCGGTAAATGCCGGGTAAGCCGGAGATAGCATGAGCGACGCAATCACCCAGCCGCAACCTGCAGATTTTGATGTCAGCCGCGCAATTGACGACGGTGCCTTCACCTCTTTTCAGAAATTGGCGTATGTGCTGGCGGCGCTGGCGATTGTGATGGATGGCTTTGACGGTCAGATGATCGGCTACGCTATTCCAGCCATCATCAAGGAATGGGGCATTGCGCGCTCCGCATTCTCGATTGCGGTTGCGAGTGGTTTAATGGGCATGGCGATTGGTAGCCTGAGTGCCGGCGTGCTGTCTGATCGCTTTGGCCGTAAGCCAGTCCTCATAGCGAGTATTCTACTTTTCGGATCAGCCACGGTGACGATTGGTCTTGCGCCGGATGTGACTACCATCGCGATGATTCGTTTTTTTGCTGGCTTGGGTATCGGCGCCGCTCTACCTGCTGCCACTACTCTCACCGCAGAATATATTCCGCTGCGCAGCCGCACCATGGCAGTGACTACCGCCTGTGTTTGCTACCCACTAGGGGGCATGCTGGCGGGATTAGCCGCAGGACAAATTCTTCCTGCGTTTGGTTGGCGCGTGTTCTTCTTCATCGGTGGCAGCCTTCCTATCATGTATGCCTTTTTGCTGATGGTATCGATGAAAGAATCACCCAAGTATCTGGCGCGCCAGAGCCAGCGCTGGGAAGAGCTTCGCGCACTCTTGACCCGCATGACGCATGACGTGGCGCAGGTGCGCCAGTTCACTGATGGTGTGATCGAAAACGCCAAGCGAGGTAGCATCGCTGACCTGTTTCGATATGGTCGCGCCTTTGATACCAGCTGGCTGTGGGTCACATTTTTTGTGGTGCAGCTGTCGATTTATACCGCTTTCAGCTGGCTGCCCACCATGCTGACCACCGAGGGCGTATCACCTGCATTGGCAGGCATGGGGTTAACCGCCTATAACCTCGGCGGTGTGATCGGTGCCGTATTGTGTGCGATGGCGATCAATCAATTTGGTTCACGCTGGCCGATGGTGTTCTGGGCGGCGATGTCTGCCGTGACTGCCTTCGTATTGAAGTTAGTGGATATCACCGGCGCGACCGAGACCTTCTTGTGGGGCCTTGGCCTGCATGGCTTATTCGTCACAGCGCTGCAGTGCGCCATGTTCACGCTGTGTGCGCATATTTACCCCACCCTGATTCGTACCACCGGCGCGGCATCGGCGATGGCCTTCGGGCGCCTGGGCGCATTTACCAGTTCATTCGCGGGCGCAGCGATGATCAGCGCGGGTGGGGCCAGCGCTTACCTGAATCTGCTCGGTGGATCAATGCTGGTGGCAGTCGTCAGCTTGGCATTGATACGTGCGCATATCGGGCCTAAAGGGAGCGCCGATCAGGCAGAAGCCTCATGACCGCTGTAAAAGCTTACTCAGCTGCACACACAAAAACTGCTTAAGCAGGCCGGGCAACCGGAACCACGGATTCATACGCACGCGCCACTCTTAATACCATCGCATCATTAAACATCGGCCCGACGATTTGCAACCCTACCGGAAGACCGTTACGCGTTAATCCGCACGGTACGGTAATCGCCGGTTGCTGTGTCAGATTAAATGGGTAGCTGAATGGCGTCCAACCCAGAAACTGCTGTACATCGAAACGCACTGCACCAGCAGCACGTGCTTCGAAGGCCGGTATCGCTACAGTCGGCGTGACAAGCACATCATAACTTTGCATGAATTGCCGCATCATTGAGCCAAGCTCGGCACGACGCAATTGCAAGCGATGAATATCTGCGAAAGAATATGCCGCACCCAATACTGCCTGCGCCTGAAAATCTGCATCAGTAAGCGCCTGCTGCTCAGGTGACATGGCCGACCATAATTGATGCACTACCGAGACCCAGAGCCCGACACTGATATCAATAGGGTCCGAAAACCCCGGATCGCACTGCTCTACATGTGCGCCGAGGTCTCGCAGCACATGGACTGCCGCATCAACGCGCTGCGCGACCTCGGGGTCTACCTTCGCATAACCCAATGTGGGTGAGTAAGCAATGCGAAGACCTTGCACGCCCTGCTCAAGCTCTTCGGTGTAATCGCTCGTATCAAGCGGAAGTGAAAACCAGTCACGCGCATCGGGTCGCTTCATTACATTGAGCATCAGAGCGCAATCAATCACGCTCATGGTGTGCGGCCCAAGATGCGCCACCGTACCGAACGGCGAAAGTGGAAACGCAGGTACACGACCAAAGCTGGGCTTCATACCAACGTTGCCGCAAAATGCTGCGGGTATACGCACACTACCTGCGCCATCAGTGCCAACGGCCAGTGGCCCCATGCCTGCTGCCACGGCTGATGCTGCGCCACCCGACGAACCACCGGTGGTGCGGGAGATATCCCATGGGTTACGCGTGATGCCATACAACGGTGAATTCGTCTCGGCCTTGCAGCCAAATTCCGGTGTGGTGGTTTTACCGAGTAGTACTGCACCGGCCTCTCGCAATCGCGCTGTCACTGGCGCATCAACCTCCCACGGCTGCGCGGGATCGATGGTTCGGCTACCGCGTAAAGTGGGCCAGCCTCGGGTGAGAATCAAATCTTTGATAGATACCGGCACACCTTCTAACGCGCCCACATCCGCGCCATGGCTGCGGTGTGCTTGCCAGCGCTGCTCGCTCAGACGCGCGCTATCGAGCGCACGCTCGGCATCAAACAAACAAAATGCATTCAGGGTCGGGTTGAGCTGATCAATACGCGCAATGAGGGCTTGCGCGACATCCACCGGAGATAGACTACCGTCGCGATACAGGGCGATAAGTTGATGCGCCGGGAGTAAATGTAGTGCTGACATTCGTTTCAATTACATTCAGGCTTGGGACGATTGAGAGAAAAAGATATTATTAAGTTAATAAAATTAATGCATGATGTTGAACGCTACCATGCAACTGGTTTACTCGGTTAAAGTAACCACCACGTAAAATACATCGTGCCGGCCATCATCGATCGTTTCATATCAATTATTTTAGACACCGCATGGTTATATTACGCTGCGGTTGACAACGCATAGTCACCTTTAATCGAGACTCAGCATGATAAAAATCTTCAGAAAAATACTGGTGCCAACCGATGGCTCCGCACTGTCGCTAACATCGGCACGCGCAGCAATCGGATTTGCCTCTGAATGGGGCGCACATATTGTTGCGCTATCTGTCGCTAGGCCATTACCAGCAATGGGGCTCTCGGACGCTGCCGGCTTGGACATGATGGCTGAAGAATTTAGTAGCGCACAAGACCGCGCCGCACAAAAAAGTGTCACTAAAATCCGTGAGCTAGCAGAAGAGGCAGGCGTGCAATGCACTGCAACAGTCACTCGCAATGATCACCCGTATGAAGCGATTATTGAAGTCGCAATGAAAAAACGCTGCGACGTAATCTGGATTGCGCCACGCAGCCGCAACGCACTCGATAAACTACTGCTGGGTAGCCAGACCCAACGCGTACTTGCACACTCAGCGGTGCCGGTGATCGTGTATCACAAACAGCGCTGGGAAAAATAACAACTTGTCAGCTTGGTGTCAGCGCCCAATCAGGATGCCGACAGCCGCCGCCCCTAAGCTTGCAGCATCGTCAATTCTTGGGGCGCTGCCCGCAGTGCCGCCGCTGCTATGTTGTTCCGATGCTTTGTGGTCATTGGTCTGGCTCTTGCACATACTGCCTATGCAGCGGAGCTGGATCGAGCGATCACTTTGCAGCAGGCGACATCGATCGCCCTTGAGCGTAATCACGATCTGCAGCTAGCGGCTACCGCGCTCACGATAGCGCGCGCCAATTTACTCAGTGCCGACTCAGCACCCAACCCCACCCTGGGAGTCTCCACGGGCAGCATTCAGCTATCCGGGGCAGGCAGAGGTGGCGCCTTATGGCGCAAAGAGATTGACACCATTGTTGGCGTAAATCAGCTACTGGAGCGCGGTGGTAAACGCGCCTTACGCGCTGAGAGTGCGCGCTTTCGCCTGAATGCAGCTGCGCAGGATCTGGGCGACGTAAGGCGGCAACTGCGCTTGATGGTGGCACAGGCATATACCGATCTGCATGCTGCACAAGACCGTGTGCTTGCATCGCAAGATGGCGCAAGGCTGCTCGACGCCGCCCTGCTCGCGACGCAACTGCGGCGCGATGCGGGTGATATCGCCGGTGCTGATGTTGAGCGCGTGCGGGTAGAAGCGCTGCGGGCGCGTAACGATGTAAACACTGCGCAAGCTGATCAACGACGCGCACAGCAATTACTCGCTTTTTTGCTGGCAGAGCCCGATAGCGCCGGCGCGCTCCGCGCCGCAGATGATTGGCCATCGCCTGACGACATCACCCTGCCTGATCGTACAGCAATGCTAAGCATGATTGATCGACGGGCAGATGTGCGTGCCGCAATAGCGCGTATTGACAGCGCATTAGCTGGTGCAAAACTGGCTGAGTCTTTACGCACGCGCGATGTCTCGGTTGGGCTTCAGTATGAGCACTATCCGCAACCTGGTTCCAATCCAAACGGTAATAGCGTGGGGTTCTCAGTACAAGTGCCGTTATTTACGCGGTATTACTACGAAGGCGAGATTAGCGCTTCACTAGCTACGCTTGATGCGGCGCGCATTCAGCATGATCGCGTGCGTGCAGCTGCTGAAACTGAAATCAATAGCGCTGCGCTCGCACTCATTAGTGCTACTGAGCGGCTACGTCGATATCGCGATGAGCTACTGCGGTCTGCTGAAAATGCCGCGCGTGCCGCAGAGTATGCCTACCAAAACGGCGCTGTTGGTGTGATCGATCTGATCGATGCTCGCCGTACTTTACGCGCTACTCGTTTAGATGGATTAAACGCACAAGCCGATTTCAGCAAAGCGCTCGCGAGCTGGCAGGCGGCGACCGAGACTACCGAAGAAGAATCAAAATGAATCGATTGATTAAACTTGCACTATTGATCGCTATCGTGATAACCGCAGCGGGAGTCGTATTTTTCGTTCGACAGCAGAACGAAGTACACCAAGTAGAACCAGACAAACCCAAAGCGAGCACCATCCAACCCGGGATTGTTCGCTTTGCCGCTGGCGCACCGCAGCTGGCAGCGATCAGAACCGACATTGTGCGCACTGAGCCTATGCCGGTCGCCGATCCGGTCAATGGCCGATTTGCCTACGATGAAAACGTAACATCGCGTGTTAGTTCACCTTTATTGGGGCGCGTGCTTGTCATACGTGCGGGTATCGGCGATCGTGTCGGCAAGGGTGCGGCTTTATTAGAGATCGACTCACCCGATCTGGCAAATGCCGAGGCCGATTTAGCTAAAGCAGGTAGCGAAGAACACCGAAAAAAATTGGCCTTTGAACGTAATCGACGACTGCACGATAACGAGGTCATCGCACGTAAAGAGCTTGAGGCCGCAGAGGCAGATTATCAGCAAGCACAGGCCGATACCAGACGCGCATCGCTACGCCTTAAAAATCTGCAGGCTTCCGGTAACCAAAATGGTCGGTTCACACTGCGAGCGCCGGTCGCAGGCGTTGTTGTTGAGCGCAATGCCAACCCCGGGCAAGAGG
Organism: Burkholderiaceae bacterium; assembly: GCA_018882935.1. Lineage (GTDB taxonomy): Bacteria > Pseudomonadota > Gammaproteobacteria > Burkholderiales > Burkholderiaceae_D > Pernthalerella. The sequence goes on from VERA01000015.1 coordinate 38,925, forward strand.
TCAGGCCCGATCTCGCGACGCCATTATTTCTGATTTCCGATGTGAGCCGACTTTGGGTATTGGTCGACGTGCCTGAGAAGGCACTGGCCAGTGTGCACGCTGGCCAGCGCGTCACGATCGATACCGATGCGTACCCGGATCAGCATTTTATTGCGACGGTTGAGCGTATCGGCGTGGCAGTTGATCCAGTGACGCGACGGGTACAGGTACGCTGCACCCTCATGAATCCTGACGGTAAATTAAAACCCGAAATGTTTGCTCGGGTGTCATTTCTCGCAAGTGGTGAGCGCAAAGGCATACGTGTACCAAATACTGCGCTGGTTACAGAGGGACTGTATACCTCGGTATTTGTCGAGACTGGCACAGGCACCTTTGAAAAGCGCCAGGTTGCACTGGCGCTGCATGGCAATGATCTCTCATTTGTCGAGAGCGGCCTGAATGAAGGTGATCGCGTTGTAGTTGAAGGCGCGTTGCTATTGCACTCTGAGGAAGCAGCTGATGCTCGGTAACCTGATTCAGTTCGCGCTGACGCAGCGAGTATTTGTGCTGCTGATGACAGCGGCGCTGTGCGGCTTTGGCTACCGCGCTGTCAGCAATTTACCGATTGAGGCGTTTCCGGATGTGCAGGATGTACAGGTATTGATCGTTACGCAGTACCCGGGGCAGGCACCTGAAGAAGTTGAGCGTAGTGTCACGCTCCCGATCGAGCGCGAGATGTCGGGTGTACCGCGTCAGACGCAGCTGCGCTCGGTCACCATATCCGGGCTCTCTGTGGTCACGCTTACCTTCGGCGAGGGTACCGATGATTACTTCGCGCGTCAGCAAGTCATCGAAAAACTCCAAAACGTTAACCTGCCGGTTGGAGTACAGCCGCAGCTGGCACCGCTCACTACGGCAGTGGGTGAGGTTTATCGCTATGTGCTCGAGATTCCTAAAGACATGACACTGAGCGAAGCGCGTGCGATTCAGGATTGGGTGATCCGCCCTAGCCTGCGCATCGTGCCCAATGTCGCGGATGTAGTGAGCTTTGGCGGAACGATCAAGGAGTACCAAGTCAAGATCGACCCATATGCACTTAAGCGCTACGGGGTATCCATTGATCAGGTGGCGCAGGCGCTTGCCAATAACTCAGCTAACGTCGGTGGCGGCTTTGTGCGACGTGGCGACGAAGCCTTGGTAGTTCGCGGTATTGGTATTTTTCAGCAGCTTGGCGATATCGGACGCGTTGCGGTTAAAGCGAGTGACGGCAAAACCATACTGGTCTCGGATCTCGGCGAGGTCACGATCGGCGCGCGCAATCGCTCGGGTGTTGTGTCTTATAACGACCGCGACACCGTAGTTGAGGGTATCGTCCAAATGACCAAGGGCGCTAATGCGACCAAGGTGATTACCGAGTTAAAAGAAAAAATTGCGCAGGTAAATGCCAAATTACCTTCAGGTGTAAAGATTCATCCGATTTACGACCGAACCGAATTAATTGGTCATACGGTTAAAACAGTCGCAGAGAATTTATTACTCGGTGCCGTGTTAGTGATTGCGATTTTAGTGATGTTCTTACGTCATTGGCGTGCGGCACTGATTGTCGCTACCGTCATTCCATTATCATTATTATTTGCGTTGATTTTTCTTGATGCACGAAGCATTCCGGCCAATCTGATTTCGCTGGGTGCGGTTGACTTCGGCATCATTATCGATGGCGCTGTGGTTCTGGTCGAGGCATTGATGGTCAGGCTGGCGCTGACTCAGGTCGATCCGTCGCTGACCGCTGAGGCAACCGCTGCCTTGCGCCTCGGGCAGCTCCGCAGAACTGTAGTCGAGATGGGTCACCCGATCTTGTTCTCGAAAGCGATCATTATTGTTGCCTTCCTGCCGATTTTTACCTTTCAACGCGTCGAGGGGAAAATTTTTTCGCCGGTAGCGCTCACGCTCTCTTTCGCGATACTAGGTGCACTTATTCTTACCCTGACCCTGGTGCCCACCTTGCTGGCTATCGCCATGAACCGGCACACCATGGAAGAGAAACACTTACCATGGATGGATTTTCTGCAACGACGCTATCGATCATTTCTGATTTGGGCGGCTAGCCATCGGTTTATTGTTACTGTTGCCTCGGCCAGTGTGCTGTCAGTGACACTGCTTCTATCACCGCTACTTGGCAGTGAATTTGTACCCAAGCTGGATGAAGGCAATATCTGGTTAACCATCAGCTTGCCGCCGTCTACATCGCTCGATGCATCCAAGCGTATCGAGCGTGACATTCGAGCTATTCTGCGGAGCTACCCCGAAGTAAAAAGTGTGATCGCCCACGTTGGCAGACCCGATGACGGTACTGACCCCAAAGGGCCCAGCAATATCGAGATTTTGGCTGATCTGAATCCGGCCAGTGGCTGGCGATTTACCAACAAGGAAGCCTTGGTCGCCGATATGGGCGCAAAGATACGCCGACTCCCTGGCGTGCCCACTAATTTTTCGCAAGTCATTCAAGACAATGTTGAAGAAGCACTTTCGGGCGTCAAAGGTGAGATCGCGATTAAAGTCTACGGCCCTGATCTTGAAATTCTGGCTGAAAAAAGCGAGCAAATCGCGAATATTCTCAAAGGCATACGCGGTGCCTCCGATGTGCAGGCAATACGCATTAGTGGGCAAAGCGAAATTGATATTTCGATTGATCGTGAGCGCATCGCGCGGCTGGGTATCGACATCGCGGATGCGAACAAAGCCATACAGGTTGCGCTGGCCGGCATGGCCGTGAATAGCTTTTACGAAGGCGACCGCCGCTTCGACGTCACAGTCAGACTGAAAGATACTTACCGCAATGCGATTGACGACATTAGCCTGTTGCAGATTGCACTACCCAACGGTAAAGGCACGATCAATTTAGGTGACATCGCGCACATCGCTGTGCGTCAAGGCGCAGCACGTATCAGTCGCGAGGCTGGTGGCCGTATCGCCTTGGTCAAATCAAATTTACTTGGCCGTGATCAGGGCAGCTTCGTCGCCGAAGCGCAAACCAAGGTCAAGCAGCAAGTGATACTACCGGCTGGCTATTCAATCAGCTGGGGTGGGCAATTCGAAAACCAGCAGCGCGCCGTAAAAAGGCTTGCAGTAATTGTGCCGATCACCATCTTGCTGATTTTTTCTTTGCTGTTCTGGGCTTTCAAATCGGTGCGAAAGGCGCTGCTGATCATGATGATCGTACCGTTCGCCATGATCGGCGGCATTATCGCGCTCGGTTTGGCGGGGCTTCATTTTTCAGTGTCCGCTGCAGTCGGTTTCATTGCAGTGGCCGGTATCTCAGTGCAAAACGGCGTGATCATGGTAGAGCAAATCGTCGAGTTATGCCGGCGTGAGCGAGACGAGTTGCGCGCGTCGATCGAGGGAGCGGTATCCCGTCTGCGCCCAATACTCATGACCGCCTTGATGGCCGGCCTCGGTC
>VERA01000016.1 GCA_018882935.1 Burkholderiaceae bacterium
CTGGTACTGCGCATAGCAAAGCGCAGATTAGAAAGAGGGGCACCAGCATGACACCTAGCGCAACCGGTATCTGCCCCGCAGCAAACGGGCGAAAGCGCTTGCGCGGGTGCTGACGATCGCTATCGAGATCGAGCAGATCATTCGCTACATAGACCGCTGACGCACATAAACTAAAAGCCACAAAAGCCAACAACAGCCGTGGTAATGATTCACTGTCCGGAATCATGTGCGCCGCCATCGGCGCCATGAAGAGCAACAGATTCTTGGCCCATTGATGCGGACGTAACGCTCTCAGCAAAGCCTCGCCAATACGTTGGTCAGTTTCAAATACTTTGTCGACCTCGGCAACGGTTTTTGCCTGCCTGGCCAACTCGGCCGATGCATTGACGACGATCGCTTTACGCGCGCGCTGCCAGACATGTAAATCGACTGAGGCATTACCCGCATAGTCAAAGCCCCCGGCACCAAAACGCCGCTCGAGTGCCTCTGCTTTTTTTACGCCACCAAGATTGGTATTGCCATCGCTGGCAATAACCTCATCAAAGAGTCCCAAGTGCTCAGCGATGGCGATCGCGATACTGTGATCTGCCGCCGTGCACAGTACCAGCTTGCGCCCCTGCGCACGTTGCTCGGTCAGCCAAGCGATGAGTGGCTGGTGGTACGGCAGGGTCGCAGGGTCAAATCGTGATAAGGCTGCCAATCGCTGCTTCAGCACCGCCTTGCCGTGTAATAGCCAGAATGGCAGCTTGAATAACGCCAACGGATACTCACGCAGCGCGCGCAATGCAGCTTCATGCAGCGTGTCCGAGTGGACCAGCGTGCCGTCGAGATCGACAGCGAGCGGGATGGCATTCAAAGGCGTGTCCTTGTGGGGTGAGCGGCAGCTTGCGCCAACTCGAGCGCTGGTATTTTAATTCAGCAACACGATATGAATCAGCGCCCGTTGCTTGCGGCAGCAGTACTCAGCAATGAGTGGCCTGCCGCCGGCACCCACAGGATTTTTTAGCGCTGAACCGCATCCACTACGGCCAAGGCAGTCATATTAACGATACGACGCACCGTCGCCGAGGGTGTGAGGATGTGTACTGCGCGGGCGCAGCCGAGCAGCACCGGCCCGATCGCAATGCCGCCACCCGCAGTCATCTTCAGCAGGTTGTAGGCGATATTGGCAGCATCAATATTCGGCAGCACCAGCAAATTAGCATCGCCTTTCAGCAAGGTATCAGGCATGACCGACTTCAGCAGATGCGCATCAAGTGCCGTATCGCCATGCATCTCGCCGTCAACCTCAAGATCGGGCGCACGTTCGCGAATCAGTGCTAATGCCTCACGCATCTTGATGGCTGACTCGCTATTGCTGCTACCAAAATTCGAATGCGATAACAGCGCGGCGCGTGGGTAAAGCCCGAAACGTCGCATCTCTTCTGCGGCCATGATAGTGATCTCGGCGATCTGCTCGGCATTCGGATTCTCATTGACATGGGTGTCGACCAGTACAATCTGTCGATCGTGTAGTACGAGCGCATTCATCGCACCATACGTATTCACACCGGCACGCTTACCCAGAATCATGTCGATGTAATGCAAATGCAAATCGGTATTGCCGTAGGTGCCGCAAATCATGCCGTCGGCATCGCCTTTATGAATGGCCATGGAGCCAATCAAGGTATGACGGCGGCGCATTTCCAACTTTGCCCATTGTTCGGTCACGCCTTTACGGCGCGTCATGGATAAAAAAGTCTCCCAATAGGCACGATAGCGATCATCGCGCTCGGGATTAATCACCTCGAAATCGTGTTCAGGGCGAATACGTAATCCGTAGCGTTGTATACGCTGCTCAAGCACTGCGGGGCGACCCACTAAAATCGGCTTGGCTAAATCTTCATCAATCACCACCTGTACCGCACGCAATACGCGTTCTTCTTCGCCCTCGGCAAATACGATGCGCTTCTTCTCCGGTGGCGCTTTTTTGGCGATAGCAAATACCGGCTTCATGACCGTACCGCTGTGATACACGAACTGCTGCAGTCGGTCTGTGTAGGCCACCATATCCTTGATCGGACGTGCGGCAACACCCGCTTGCTCCGCAGCGATGGCCACCGCTGGTGCAATCTTCAGCATCAGGCGTGGGTCGAATGGTTTGGGAATCAGATAGTCGGGCCCGAACGACAGATTCGTTACGCCATACGTCGTTGCCACCACGTCTGATTGCTCTGCCTGCGCTAATTCAGCCACCGCATGTACGGTTGCAATTTCCATACTGCGGGTGATTGTGGTGGCACCACAATCCAGTGCACCCCGAAAAATATACGGGAAGCAGAGCACATTATTGACTTGGTTCGGGTAATCAGACCGACCGGTTGCGATCACAGCATCATCACGCACCGCGCGCACTTCTTCCGGCAGTATCTCTGGCGTGGGGTTAGCCAATGCCAGTACCAATGGCTTGGGTGCCATTTGCCGAACCATGTCCTGCTTCAATACACCACCCGCAGACAAGCCCAGAAAAATATCTGCGCCCGGAATCACTTCTGCGAGCGTCCGTTCTTTGATGTCTTGCGCGAAGCGTTCTTTGTCGGGATCCATCAGCTCAGTACGACCCTTGTAGACCACACCGGCCAAGTCGGTCACGATGATGTTCTCGATCGGGAAGCCAAGATCAACAATCAAATCAAGACAGGCCAATGCCGCAGCACCTGCGCCCGAGACCACCATCTTGCAGTGCTTGATATCTTTACCAACCACCTTCAAGCCATTCAAGATCGCGGCACCCACAATAATCGCGGTGCCGTGCTGATCATCGTGAAATACCGGGATATTCATCCGACTGCGCAGCTTGCGCTCGACATAAAAACACTCAGGTGCTTTGATATCTTCCAGATTGATGCCACCGAAGGTAGGCTCAAGCGCGGCGATGATGTCGCACAGCTTGTCGGGATCGGTTTCGTTGACCTCGATGTCGAACACATCAATACCAGCAAACTTCTTGAACAAAACGCCCTTGCCTTCCATCACCGGCTTGGCGGCCAGCGGGCCGATGTTACCCAAGCCAAGCACTGCCGTACCGTTGGTGATTACGGCTACTAAATTGCCGCGCGCGGTATAGCGAAACGCGTTGGCGGGATCGGAAGCAATTTCTTCGCAGGCCGCGGCCACACCGGGCGAGTAGGCCAGCGCCAGGTCGCGCTGGTTAGTGAGCTGCTTGGTCGGTGTAACGGCGATTTTGCCGGGAGAGGGAAACTCGTGATACTCAAGGGCCGCCTGACGAAATTCTTGGCGTGCTTGCGAGGGGGTGTCGTGGGAATCCATGCGGGGCAGCTCTCTGTATGCTGTCTAATCGATGAATCGATTCTATCAGACCAACCTGGGGTAATCACCCCATACCAGGCGATCATCAGGTGCTACGCTCGACTGTGATGTGCTTATAAAGATTGCCAAAGCGATCAAGCAATCAAGCTGCAGCGAACTGTCGCGACCTGTAGCGACCTTTTAGTGACTTTTTAGTGACTCTTTAGTGACCCCGCAGCGATGAGGTACTTTTGTGCCTTCTGTACAATCGCCTACATGCTCTCCGAATTCGATTTAATCGCGCGCTATTTCAACCGGCCAAGACATACTGGTGGCGTCGTTCATTTGGGTATCGGTGATGATTGCGCACTCATTACGCCGCCGGTAAATGAGTCTCTTGCTATCTCGACGGACATGCTGGTTGAAGGGCGACATTTTCTGCCTGGGGCTGATCCGGAATCGCTGGGGCATAAGGCACTTGCGGTGAATTTGTCCGACCTTGCCGCGATGGGTGCAAGGCCTTTAGGCTTTAGTCTGGCACTCGCGCTGCCCCAAGCGGATGAGGCGTGGCTGGCGTCATTTGCGCGTGGCTTGTTCGCGCTGGCTGATCAAGAACAGATTGAGTTAATCGGCGGCGACACAACGCGCGGCCCCTTGAATATGTGCATCACGGTATTTGGAAGCGTACCGACTCATCATGCGCTTCGACGTGACGGCGCGCGAGTCGACGATGATATTTGGATCTCAGGCAGTTTGGGTGATGCGCGGCTAGGATTAGAGATAGTGACGCGACATCTCGCGCTGTCAGAAACCGATACAGCAATAGCGCTTGAGCGGCTGCACCGCCCGACACCGCGTGGTTCGCTAGGTTTGGCATTACGCGGCATTGCCAATGCGGCGATTGATATCTCTGATGGTTTAATCGGTGATCTGGGGCATATTTTGCAGCGCTCGATGCTGGGTGCTACGCTCGAAGCTGATTTACTACCTATCGGGCGTGCGCTGCAGTCACAAGACCCACAGACCCAGCTTGAATTTGCGTTAAATGGCGGTGATGATTATGAGCTGTGTTTTTGTGCGCCGCCGGCAAAGCGTGATCGCGTGATTATGGCTGCTAAGCAAGCTGGCGTGGTGGTTACGCGACTTGGGCAGATCGTACCAACGCCCGGTTTGCGGGTGCTTGACAGCGCGGGACATCCTGTAAAACTCCACTCAAGTTCTTTCGATCACTTCTCTAAGCCATGAATCCTGCGCCGGTCGATAAGGTTGATGTGATTGAACCGGTCTATGCGGTCAAGCGGCTGCCGAGCCTGAAGTTCATGCTCGCGCATCCCGCGCATTTTTTTGCGCTAGGCTTTGGCAGTGGTTTGTCGCCCATCATGCCGGGCACTGCGGGCACGCTGTTTGGGTGGCTTTGCTTTGATCTGCTCACTGATCGCTGGCCGGCAGTGTTTACGCCTAGCGTGTGGGCGGTGATTATCGTGCTGGGCTTCGTTATCGGCGTGAAGATGTGTGATCGTGCAGGTCGCGCACTTGGCGTTCCCGATCATGGCGCGATTGTGTGGGATGAGATCATCGCAATCTGGTTGGTATTGCTGCTTGTAACACCATGCAGCTTTAAAGCAGAAGTGGTTGCGGTGGTACTGTTCAGACTGTTTGATATGGTGAAGCCACCACCCATCCGACAAATTGAGCGGCGTTACAAAGGCGGGTTTGGCGTCATGATTGACGATATTCTTGCTGCGTTTTTTACCTTGTTAGTGATCGCGCTATGGCGCTTCTGATCTCGTCTTGTGCTATCGCGGCCAGTAAGCAACGACATAGCTTCTCAAGTTAATCAGGCCAAGGAGCGTTCACTCATGAGCCATTCCGAGCAAGCCTTGCATGCACTTGCCGAGCAGATCGGCACAGCCCTCAAACAAAGGCATTGGCTACTTGCCACGGCTGAATCCATTACCGGCGGCAGCATCTCACAAATCATTACCGACATTGCCGGCTCATCAGAGTGGTTTGATTGCGGCTTGGTGACTTACTCAAATGCCTCAAAGACGAATTTTCTGGAAGTACCTGATGCCTTGATTGCGCAATTTGGCGCCGTCAGCGAAGAAGTCGCAGCCGCTATGGCGACCGGTGCTTTAGCGAATACAGATGCTGATGTCGCACTTTCTACCACCGGCATCGCAGGCCCGACGGGTGCGGTACCGGGTAAGCCCGTGGGTACGGTTTGCTTCGGTTGGGCCACCGGCAAATCTGTACTTACCGAGCGGCTAGTGTTTCAGGGCGACCGCCACGCAGTACGCATGCAAACAACGCTACATGCATTGCAGGGTTTGATGAGGATGCTGCAAAGCGCGTAAGGATTTTTATCGATGGCGATAGATGTTTATCGCATCACGCGTTTCTCTTGCCACGCGGGCAGCGGCGTCAGCAAAGCCTTCACCATCCACTGGCTTGGCATACAAAATTGCACGTGATGAGTTGATCATCATGCCGGTGCCATCTCGGGTCTGGCCAGCCATTACGGTCGCTTCGATATCACCGCCTTGAGCACCAATACCCGGCACCAGCAACGGCATATCACCAACGATTTTTCGGACTTCAGCAATTTCTTCAGGAAAGGTCGCGCCGACCACGAGTGCGCACTGACCATTGCGATTCCACTGCCGCGCCACCAGACGCGCGACATGTTGATAGAGCGGCATACCATCGACCTTCAAGAACTGTAAGTCTGAACCGCCGGGGTTAGAGGTTCGACAAAGAACGATCACACCTTTTTCATTCCACTGCAAATACGGCTCGATAGAATCAAAACCCATGTAGGGGTTCACGGTGACTGCATCCGACTTGTAACGCTCGAACGCTTCACGCGCATATTGCTCTGCAGTCGCACCAATATCGCCACGCTTGGCATCCAGCACAACCGGAATATCGGGGTAATGTTGATTCAAATAATCACAGATCGCCTGCAGTTGGTCTTCAGCGGCGAGTGCGGCAAAGTATGCGATTTGCGGCTTAAACGCGCAGGCGTAGGGGGCGGTGGCGTCGATGATGGCTCGGCAGAATTCAAACACCGCATCTGATCGGCCCTTGAGCACACCGGGAAACCGCGCGATATCGGGATCGAGCCCGATACATAGCAAAGAATCATGCTGGCGAATTGCATTCGCGAGTTTGGTGGTAAAAGTCACAAGATCTCGGTATTGAGCTAAGGCGGAATGGCATTGTAGCTTGTCGTGTTATCTTGCCACCCCATGCATCAACTGACCCGCAAAGATCTCGTTCTTCTTGGATTCCTGATCCTGTTCTGGGGCCTGAACTGGCCAGTCATGAAGGCCAGCGTTCGCGATTTCCCACCGCTGAGCTTCCGCAGTCTCTCGATGATCGGCGGGCTGGCTGCGATTGCGCTGATCGCCAAACTGCAGCGGGCTTCGTTGCGTATTCCGCCCGGTCAGGTCATGACCGTGGTGAAGCTGGCGATTCCGAATATGCTCATCTGGCATGCCTGCATCATCATTGGCGTGAAAATGCTGTCATCGGGGCGTGCCGCGATTCTGGGCTACACCATGCCGGTGTGGGCGGTGCTATCTGGCTTGTTATTTTTTGGTGATCGCATTCACCGACGCGCACTACTCGGTATCGTGCTCGCCATGCTCGGCGCCGGGCTGCTGCTGTCGAGTGAGTTTGCACACATCGCTGGTCAGCCCGTGGGGACTTTATTCGCATTGACTGCTGCTGCGGCGTGGGGCTTTGGCACGGTGCTCATGAAGCGCACCCATCTCGACATGCCTACCATCTCGCTCACCTTCTGGATGCTGACGCTGACGACAACCGTTATGTCGTTGCTCTCGTTGCTGCTTGAGCGCTCTGAGTGGCATGCACCGAACGCCGTGACCTGGGGTGGCATCATCTACAACGCGGTGATTATTTTTGCGTATGCGCACGTGGTCTGGTTCCGGCTCGCGCGTTTGTTGCCGCCCGTGGTGTCCAGCCTGTCGGTGATGCTGATTCCGGTGCTGGGTACATTCTCCGGCGCATGGATGTTGGGCGAGACACCGCAGTGGCAAGATTACGTGGCGATGCTGCTCATACTCGCCGCGATGTCGACTGTGATGCTTACACCTGCAAAGCAAGATCAGTAGCGCTCAAATACCCACAGCAGAAGCTGATCAAAAGCGGCGCGCGCTTCGTTGGCTTTGGGGTGATTAATCATCGCGACGACAGCGATTCGTTTACCAGAGCGCGCAGTGACATAGCCCGCGATACTTGCTACGTCATCCAAACTGCCGGTCTTGATGTGCGCACGTCCTTTCAAAGGTGAGCTATCAAACCGCTTGGCCATGGTGCCATCGATACCGGCCACCGGAAGTGACGCCACAAACTCCGGCATGGTGGGTTGCTGCCAGGCGCGCTGTAATAATGCCGCGAGTACAGAGGCTGATAATTTTTCTTCGCGCGCCAGACCCGAACCGTTTTGCAGTACCAAGGTAGTGCTATCGAGCCCGGCAGTTTTCATCCACTCGACCACGCGGATCACTGCAGCAGATGAAGAAGCCGGCACGTCACCACGCCGCGCCGCCAAGCTGAGTAACAGGTTGCGTGCCATCACATTGTTGCTGAACTTGTTGATGTCGCGCAGCTGCGACGCCAGCGGTGCCGAGACCCATTGCGTGAGTTCACGCGCATCGCTGCGAAGCTCACCATCGATCACGCTACCGCTCAACGACCCGCCCAGTTGAGACCACAGCGCACGAAACACCGCGCCGAAGTACTGTCGATGATCAAGCGTGTACAGATGAAAACTCAGCTCGCGCTCACCGCAGCTGGCCGGTATACCGCCACTAAAGCGCAGACCTTGCGCGCCGAACTTGGGCTGCAGCTGATCACGCAGAACATTACACGGCCCATCGATGGTGATGGGTGGCTCGATGGTGAATCCTGACAGCACAGGCTCGCTCGCCACTTGCGCAGTTTGCCCAACCGCGCGAGGCTGCAGCAACAAGGTGAGCGCTTTTGCGTCGAGTAATAGCGCATCGGGGCTGGCGTTATAGGCACGCTCGGGACGGCCGTCGAAAGCGGCCGGGTCTTGTGGCTCATTTCTAAACAGGCGTCGATCCAATACCAGATTACCGCGTATCTCTCGCAAACCCAAAGCGCGCAAGCGGGTCATGAGCCGCCATAGATCTTCATGCGCGAAACGTGGATCACCACTCCCTTCAATCACCAGATCGCCGCGCAGTGCATCGGCTTCCATGACGCCATGCGCATACACCCGCGTTATCCAACGGTAGTCTGGCCCAAGTAATTCAAGCGCCGCTTGTGTCGTCAGCAGCTTCATCACTGAGGCTGGCTTGAAGGCACGCGCATGATTGACGGCCAGTAGTGGCTTACCACCATCGGCAGCGCGCACGTCAATGGCAACCGCTTCGATAGGTATACCGTTGCGACGCAATTCGTTCAGGACAGCGGGGGGCGCACTACCGGTCGCAGCGGCGAGTTGGAAGAACAGCAGAAACAGCAGCGGTAGATAGCGCATGGGACGATTCAAATAAGAGCGCCAAATTATCCCATGCGTTTGATTGACGATTGGATTGACGTTTAGTGCTGCTTTGCCCTACGCTGCGCTGCCATGGCTGAGACTCAGACAATTCCTTTCATCGCTGCAGACCGGGTTCGTGCGGCGCTGCCTTACCCGGCACTGATCGATGCCTTGCGGCTTGCATTTGCCGAAGCCGACCAGACGCAAGTACCACGCCGTCACGCCCATGCTCTGCCAGCCGATGCCACACTGCTGTTGATGCCAGCGTGGCGAGCTCGGCGACAGCTTGGTGTCAAGCTGGTCACCGTCACGCCACGCAATTGCGAGCGCAATCTGCCGACTGTACACGCGCTGTATGTGCTGTCAGATACCGATTCCGGTATGCCGCTGGCGATTATTGATGGTGAAATATTGACGCTGCGTCGGACTGCGGCGGTGTCTGCGCTGGCGTCGGGTTTTTTATCGCGTGGTGACAGTCGCTGCTTGTTGATGGTGGGTACCGGGCGCTTGGCGCCGGAAATGGTGGTGGCGCATTGCGCCTCACGACCGATCGAGCGCGTGATTGTGTGGGGCCGCAGCGAGCACAAAGCTCAGGAAGCCATCGAACGCATTAGGCAAGCGGGGTTGCCGGATCATGTCAGTGTGAATACCAACCGATCACTCGCGGCCGCTTGCGCCGATGCGGACATCATTTGCTGCGCCACCACCAGTACCGAGCCGCTACTGCACGCTGAGTGGATTCGGCCCGGGACCCATATTGATCTGGTCGGCGGCTTCAAACCGAACATGCGCGAAGCAGATGATGCGCTGATGCTGAGCGCTTCACTCTTTGTGGATACGCTCGAGGGGGCTCTGGCTGAGGCAGGTGATCTTGTGCAACCGATACAGCGCGGTTTGCTGCAACCGAGTGATATCAGGGCCGACCTGACTGCACTGGCGCGCGCGACTCACGATGGGCGCCTATCAGCTGATCAAATCACCTTATTCAAATCTGTAGGCTGCGCCTTGGCCGACCTGGCTGCGGCGGGCATGGTGCAGCAATCGGTTGCAGGCGACGCCGTTTAACTCCGCATAACGGGGTCGTTGTACCCCAACGCTTGATTTTGCTTGGCAGGAGACGTTACTTCGGCAGCTAAACCAAGCCAATGCGGCGCCTTTTTTATTATCAAATCAATAAACGAATCAAGCTTTCGCTGTAATTTACAGCCGGGATTCTTGAAAAACCGACCACCCGTCCTTATACTTGGCACTCGTTGAAGGAGAGTGCTAACAACTCCCCGGAAAACTGTTTTCACCTAACCGGTCGCGGGCGGGCAAAACCCCGGTCAGCGGCCAAAAATAACTGCAACCCACTGTTTTTAAAAGGAGCTTTCATGAGCCTTCGTCCCCTCCACGACCGCGTGATCGTCGAGCGCCAGGAACAGGAAACAAAAACCGCTTCAGGCATCGTGCTGCCCGATGCAGCCGCCGAAAAGCCGGACATGGGCAAAGTGATCGCCGTCGGTAACGGCAAGATCCTGGAAGACGGCAAGGTACGTCCATTGGACGTCAAAGTCGGCGACACCATCCTGTTCGGCAAGTACTCGGGCCAGACCGTCAAGGTCGACGGCAAAGAAGTACTGGTCATGCGCGAAGACGACATCATGGCGGTTGTTGCCTGATTAGAAACGTCTTGAGGATGACGGCATTTGAATCAGATGGACTTGTGATTCACCTGCCCCTGAAGCATCCCGATGACGGCGTCGAATTACCGAACCCACTGAATATTTCAAGGAGTAAGCACCATGGCAGCTAAAGACGTAGTTTTTGGCGATCTCGCACGCGCCAAAATGGTCGAGGGCGTCAACATCCTCGCCAACGCAGTCAAAATCACTCTGGGCCCGAAAGGCCGCAATGTTGTTCTCGAGCGCTCATTCGGCGCGCCGACCGTCACCAAGGACGGTGTGTCGGTTGCCAAAGAGATCGAGCTGAAAGACAAGCTCATGAATATGGGCGCGCAGATGGTGAAGGAAGTGGCCTCCAAAACTTCCGACAATGCCGGCGACGGTACCACCACCGCGACCGTGCTGGCACAAGCGATCGTGCGCGAAGGCATGAAGTATGTCGCAGCAGGTATGAACCCGATGGATCTGAAGCGCGGCATCGACAAAGCAGTGACCGCAACTGTAGAGGAGCTGGCGAAAATCGCCAAGCCTTGCACCACATCGAAAGAAATCGCACAAGTTGGCTCGATCTCTGCTAACTCAGATGCCTCGATCGGTGAGCGTATCGCTGAGGCGATGGAAAAAGTCGGTAAGGAAGGCGTCATTACCGTTGAAGACGGCAAGTCGCTCAACGACGAGCTGGACATCGTCGAAGGTATGCAGTTCGACCGCGGCTATCTCTCGCCTTACTTCATCAACAACCCGGACAAGCAAGTTGCGTTGCTGGATAACCCATTCATTCTCCTCTGCGACAAAAAGATCTCGAACATTCGCGATCTGCTGCCGGTACTCGAGCAAGTGGCCAAGGCAGGTCGTCCGCTGCTGATCATCGCTGAAGATATCGAAGGCGAGGCGCTGGCAACCCTGGTGGTGAACAACATCCGCGGCATCCTCAAGACCTGCGCAGTGAAAGCGCCTGGCTTCGGTGATCGTCGTAAAGCCATGCTGGAAGATATTGCCGTCCTCACCGGCGGCCAAGTGGTTTCCGAAGAAGTTGGCATGACGCTTGAGAAGATCACGCTGAACGATCTGGGTCAGGCTAAGCGCGTTGAAGTAGCTAAGGAGAACACGACCGTGATCGACGGCGCTGGTCAATCGACAGCTATCGAGAGTCGCGTCAAGCAAATCCGCGTACAAATCGAAGAGGCAACTTCAGACTACGACCGCGAGAAGCTGCAAGAGCGTGTGGCCAAACTGGCCGGCGGTGTTGCCGTGATCAAGGTTGGCGCTGCGACTGAAGTCGAGATGAAAGAGAAAAAAGCACGTGTCGAAGACGCGCTGCATGCAACCCGTGCTGCAGTTGAAGAAGGCATCGTCGCTGGTGGTGGTGTTGCACTGTTGCGTGCACGTGCTGGCGTCAAGGTCAAGGGTGACAACACCGATCAGGATGCTGGTATCCGTATCGTGATGCGCGCGATCGAAGAGCCACTGCGCATGATCGTCAGCAACGCCGGTGAAGAAGCATCGGTCGTAGTTAACAAAGTGCTCGAAGGCAAAGGTAACTTCGGTTACAACGCCGCTAACGGTACCTACGGCGATATGGTCGAGATGGGTGTTCTCGATCCAGCAAAAGTAACTCGCTCGGCGCTGCAAAACGCGGCATCGATCGCTGGTCTGATGCTGACCACCGATTGCATGGTGTCGGAGTTGTCCGAAGACAAGCCTGCAGCGGGCCCAGGCATGGGCGGTATGGGTGGCATGGGCGGTATGGACGGCATGATGTAATTCATCCTTGCACTGCCTCGAAAAGCCTGCAGCGATGCAGGCTTTTTTTATTGCAACTCCTGATCTGCTCGAAATAGATAGCGCTTCACCAATCTGATCAACAGGACGACTGCGGTAAATATGCCGATCAAGTGAACATTTGTTCGGTTATTGAAACCCACTGAGTGCTGTTAGTTGGTTTATGAATAACAAGTTATTCAACCAAACGATGTCGGAGGTGACACCATGCTCAGGCTATCAAGACGGACAGGCGATTCGCGCCGCTATCAACCCCACCGGCACCATCACTCCCCAACAACGCGGGGCGGCGAGGAATCACAAATTTCCACTCTGAAAATGCGCATACGTGAAGTTGCGCGGACGGGCAGCAAAACAGACTTACTTGCGCTTCGTAACTCAGATCTTTACCAAGAATGTTATGAGTGGGGAAGGCGACAAGCGGTCGCCGCATCGCAGATGGTGGGTGGAAGTCAACTGAGCAGTGCGCGTAACGCAGCCGCGATTCACACGATTTGCTATGCGCTCGACGCTTACGCCGGGTTTGTCGAGCGTTATACACCCGCACCAGCAGCAAATATGCCGCATAAGCAACTTAGCCACTCGCAACTTGAACAGGCATTCCTGAGTCAGATCTCGCCCGCGCACCGAAACAATCTAATCAATCAGTTCCACGCGACGTTTCATGCAAATAATGATGAGCGACAAGCCGCGCTACTGTCAGCACTTGACCCGCAACTCCGAGCCAAGTTATCAGCAAGTGGCGTGATTCGAAGCGGGAACACGGCAAAGCTGCCACAGCTTGCAGGTACCGATGTGAAGCAACCCGGGATTAACGAAGCCGAGTTACTAGCACTACTTGATTATCTGAGCTCGGCTACAGGTACATTCAATGTGGTGAATGGCGCGGCGATGGCGCTATCGTATTACGGCGAGACCTCATTGCAATCTTGTATTCATGTCTTCAGCATGGCGCTATCAAGCGGCATTCATAAACTCTGTGAGCATCCCTGGTTCGGACGTCCTGATATTGTTGTATATAAAGGCATCAGACTGAGTACGCTGGATGAGCCTTTCAGAATCGCCATGTTAAACGAGGCGTATCAGCGCAAAGGATTAGTGAGTTTTCCGAGCGTGCTATCGGCAAGCTGCGATCCGAATAATTCCTATGCGCGCACAAAGCTGTCAGAAGGTTACAGCATCGAATGCATGATCACCATGCGCCGCGGTTTCTATGCTGATCCATTTCATGATACGCAAACCATGGGTGAGCACGAAATTCTCGGACCCGCAGGACAACGCTTCCGAGTTGTTGATAAAGATATGATTGAGATCGGCAATCCCGAATTCGGTAGTCGGGTCGAAATAGAGCGCTACAAAATGGACCCAGTGAATTAACCGAGCCAATTAATAATGACCAATGATTAGCGACGCCAGGAAGGTGAGCGTTTATCAATGAACGCTTGTACACCCTCTAGCGCGCAATCATGCATCATATTGCAAGCCATTGTTTCACCGGCTAACTGGTACGCAGCTGCTATTCCCATCTCATCCTGCTGATAAAACATTTTTTTACCCATAGCGATGGCGGCGGCTGGCTTGGCCAGAATTGATGTCGTCAGTCGCGCTACTTCCCGGTCTAATTGCTCGGGTGCGACCACGCGGTTGACCAAGCCCCGCGCCATTGCCTCATGAGCATCAATAAAATCGCCCGTAAGCAGCATCTCCATGGCTTGCTTTCGCAGCACGTTGCGCGATAAAGGCACAGCAGGCGTTGAACAGAACAAGCCATAATTCACACCGGATGCCGCAAAGCTCGCATCGGTAGAGGCCACCGCTAAATCACAGGTCGCTACCAGCTGACATCCCGCTGCGGTAGCTAGCCCATGCACACGCGCAATCACGGGTTGCGGCAGACGCTGCAGCGACAGCATCAGGTGGCTACATTGTTTGAATAGTTTCTGGTAGTAGTCGAGCGATGGCTGAGCACGCATTTGCTTTAAGTCATGTCCCGCGCAAAATGCCTTGCCTTCACCGGCCAGTACCACAACGCGAACGCTACTATCAGCGGCAATCGCATCAATCTCCTGCTGCAATACCGTCATCATCGCCTCGGACAAGGGATTCAGACGGTTGCCGCGATTCAGCGTCAGGGTTGTGACGCCATGATCATCCCGACGTAAAAGATAAGGCGGATCTTCATTCATCAGCGGCTGCGCCATGGTCTCTCCTGATTTTTTGATTAATTACTTTGATCGACTGTTTGCCTTATTCGGCTTCTTGCACTTCTTGTGGCAGAGCGTCGCTTGGTGCCTCGATGTAACTCGCTAACAGCTCAGCGCGGCTCTCTGGCGTTTCCAAGCTTATGCGTCCGAGTGCGCCGCTGCGATAATCTTGCAGCAAGGCATGCGCTGCCTTTTCGAGATCGAGATTACCGCCCTTTAAGCGATAGCCGCGCGCCAACGCAATCGTCTCGATTAGTCCCGGCCCATCGACGATTGCCGGTAGCGAGCCGTAACGTTTTATCAGTAGCTGAGGATAATTCCTCAGCAACTGCTCAGCCAGAAAGCTGGCGACCTCTTCCTCGATGACCGCATTGATACCGATTGCGTGGCTAGCCGCCAGCATCAAACCGTCAGACGGATGATCGATTTTTGGCCACATCAAACCCGGGGTATCGATTAGCACCATATTATTGCCCAGCAGCAGCCGCTGCTGGGTTTTGGTGACCGCTGGCTCGTCACCCACCTTGGCGACACGCTTTTTCAGTAGCGCGTTCATCAGGGTCGATTTACCAACATTGGGTATGCCCATGATCATCATGCGCAACGGTTTCAGCGCTGTACCTCGATGCGGCGCTAGTTTGAGGAATAGCGCGGGTAACTTGGCAACTTCAGCCGGTTTGCGGCAGGACAGCGCAACCGCACTGACTTTCGGCTGAGCGCTCAAGTAGGCAAGCCAGGCCTTGGTCGCAGCGGGATCTGCAAGATCGCTCTTATTCAGGATTTTCAGGCATGGGCGCTGGCGGGCATGGCGCAGCGACGCGATCATTGGATTACTACTCGCCTGCGGCAGGCGCGCGTCGAGCACCTCGATCACAAGGTCGACCTTCTCCATGGACTCTGCCGCCTTTTTGCGGGCAGCGTTCATGTGACCAGGAAACCACTGTATGGACATGCTTCGCTCAGCTGTTGATCGGGCTCGCTCTATTTTATCCCCAGACTAGACCTATCCCGGCAATATGGTCAAACCCATCCTTTAGAGGTCAATACAGCAAGTCGGATGAAACCTGGATTTTCATGGGTATGTCTATGGGTTTGATGCTCTATACTCTACGAGCTTCTGCGGTTTGACTGTTATTACTACTTCATGAAAAAACTTTTCACATTTCTCCTTACTTTCCTTACATGCATTATTTTGTCCTGGCCGGTTGCTTATGCAGCGCAACACAGTAGCGTCAAGAAAAAGTCGGCGACGAAAGCCAACGTAGTCAAGACTAAAGCCAAGGCAGCACGAAAAACGCGGCCGAATAACAAATCAAGCAGTGCATTACCTGCGCCTGAATTTACTAACTTTACGCAGTGGCAGGCGGTCGATGGGTTTATCGACGAGATGTGTAATGAGTACGGCTTTGAGCGTGACGCATTGCGTGGCGTGTTTAGTCAGCTCCACTATTTGGATAGTGTGGTCAAGCTGATTAATCCTCCGCCCGTCGGCACGGTAAAAAACTGGAGTGCCTACCGCGCGCGCTTTATCGAGCCACGGCGCCTTCAGGCTGGTACAAAATTCTGGAACCGCTATCAGACCGAGCTCGAGCGTGCACAACAAGAATTTGGTGTGCCGGCTGAAATCATTGTTGGCGTGCTTGGTGTAGAGACCATGTATGGTCAAGCGGCGGGTAAATTTCGTGTACTCGACTCACTTGCCACGCTGGCATTTGCTTATCCGGAGACTGCCAATCGCGAGACCCGCATGACATATTTTCGAAGTGAATTGAAACAAGCACTTCTGTATGCCCGCGAGAGCCGCATTGATCCTTTATCCCTACACGGCTCGTTTGCCGGCGCGATCGGCTGGCCACAATTCATGCCGGGCAGCATACGACGTTACGCCGTTGATTTTGATGGTGATGGCAAGATCGATCTACGCAATTCTGCAGTTGATGCGATCGGCAGTATTGCCAGCTTTCTGTCGCAACACGGCTGGCAACGTGATCAGCCACTGGTGTTTCCTGTCACTGTCACGCCCAATATGTCGTGGCCATCGCTGATCGGAAAACGCCTTGAAGCAGATACGAGCCGTGATGAATTACGCTTAGCTGGCGTCATCGTTCCGGATGATGTGCCGGTGTCTTATCTGTACGGCTTGGTCGATCTCGAAGACGGCACCCACCCTACACGCTACCTACTCGGAACCCAAAACTTTTTCGCCATCACCCACTATAACCGTAGCTTCTACTACGCAATGGCGGTCATTGAACTTGGACATGCCATCAACCGTCATCGAGCGCGATAGCTTGGAAAGTTTTTGCATCGCTTGGAAAGTTTTTGCATCGCTTGGAAAGTTGTGGGATAGCTTGGATCGGTGTGCGATGGCTTGGATAGATTTTCGGCGGCTCAGATGGGCGTGCGAGAGTTCGGTAAACGATCTGAGTATCGATTGATCGCACCAAATGCAAAAATGTTTACAGCATGACTAACAACCCATAGAATTTGTTGTCATTTGTAAAACTTGATCGCATATCGGCTGCGATGGTTGGTGCGACCTATCTGGCAAACAAAATAATGAGCCCTGCTGCATCCCGCGACCACCGCTTTTAATTCACCTGACTTACTCGGAACCCCGACGCTATGAGCACTCCGTCTGATCATCAGGATAGCCACCGACTCGCTGAACAGATCGCCTACGATCCCAACAATTTATTGGACTCACTGATCGAAAAGCTGCACCTGAAAAATGATGCTGCGTTATCGCGAGCGCTTGAGGTGGCGCCACCCGTAATCAGTAAAATCCGTCATCGCCGATTACCGGTCGGTGCATCGCTGTTGATTCGTATGCATGAAGTCAGCGATCTCTCGATACGAGAATTGCGGGTACTGATGGGAGATCGGCGAGAAAAATTTCGTATTAGCGACAAACAGTTCAAGCCAAAACCGGCCACTCATTAAACTTGAGGGGGCCTGGCTAGGCGGGGCTGACGAAGACAGACCTCGACGTACGGCGAGGCAGCAC
This sequence comes from Burkholderiaceae bacterium, assembly GCA_018882935.1. Classification (GTDB taxonomy): domain Bacteria; phylum Pseudomonadota; class Gammaproteobacteria; order Burkholderiales; family Burkholderiaceae_D; genus Pernthalerella. The sequence goes on from VERA01000016.1 coordinate 17,482, forward strand.
CAACAACGCCAGCGAATTTTTTAGGACGTCGTAACGACTCAAGCAAAAGGGCGCTGGCTAGGCGGGGCTGACGAAGACAGTACTCGACGTACGGCGAGGCAGCACCAACAACGCCAGCGCCCTTTTGCTTGAGTCGTTAAGCTGGGAAAACGCCGGTGGAGAGATACCTATCCCCCCGATCACACACGATAAACACAATGACCGCGTTTTCCACGGTCATTGCGACGCGCAGTGCCACTTCGCACGCACCGGCCGCGGAGATACCGGCGAAGATACCCTCTTCAATTGCCATACGCCGCGCCATTTGCTCGGCGACTGCCTGACTCACGCTTTCTACCTGATCGACACGGCTGCGATCAAAAATTTTCGGTAGGTAAGCCTCCGGCCACTTTCGGATACCTGGGATTTGTGACCCTTCTTCCGGCTGTGCACCAATGATGCGGATCGCTGGATTTTTTTCTTTCAAATAGCTCGACACGCCCATAATGGTGCCGGTGGTACCCATCGCACTGACGAAATGCGTTACCTTGCCTTCGGTGTCTCGCCATATTTCGGGACCGGTGGTCTCGTAGTGTGCACGTGGATTATCGGGATTCGCGAACTGATCCAGGATTTTTCCCTTGCCATCGCGCTGCATCTGATCGGCCAGATCGCGTGCATACTCCATACCACCGGTTTTCGGGGTAAGCACAATCTCGGCACCATAGGCGGCCATACTTTGGCGCCGTTCGAGGCTCAGGTTCTCTGGCATCAGCAGAATCATGCGATACCCCTTCATCGCTGCTGCCATCGCTAATGCGATACCGGTGTTACCACTGGTTGCCTCAATCAGCGTGTCGCCCGGCTTGATCTCGCCGCGCGCTTCAGCGCCGCGAATCATTGCAAGTGCCGGTCGGTCTTTCACCGAACCTGCCGGGTTGTTACCTTCGAGCTTGCCCAGGATGATATTGTTACGCCGCATGATCTCTTCGCCCGGCAAGCGCTTCAACTGCGCCAGCGGCGTGTTACCAACGAGATCTTCGATCGATTGAAAAGACATGGCAGTATTTTGCTAAAGGCAAAGTAAACCGCCATTGTAGTGGAAAGCCCAACTTCGCTGCGGCTACCCATGGTAGCCGCGCACTTCTCGACTACTTACCGGTTACAGGCTTTTCAGTAGCTTTATCGGCTGCTTTGTCGGCAGCCTTGTCGTCTGCCTTGTCGACCGATTTGGCAGCGCCTTTGTCGCCTGATTTACCCGCCTTGGCGCCGGCAGTCGCGCCTTCATAGCTCTTGCCATTCACCGTTAGACCGGCGGCAGAGAGCTTGACTGCATTGCGTGAACCCACGCCTTTTACACGACGCTCAAGATCAGCCCAATCTTTGAAATTTCCGTTTTTTTCACGCTCCGCAAGAATCGCTTTCGAGGTCGCAGGCCCCACACCGGTGATACTGTCGAGTGCTGCCTGATCGGCACTGTTGACATCGACAGCCGCGAATACTGAACCTGCAAACATCAATAACGCCAGTGTGGGTAACCAGAATTTTTTCAGCATGAATGACTCCGCATTTAGTTGAACAAAAGCACGCCCGAGATCTATCTCGACCGTGGCAGCATTAAACGCGAGGAACGCTGAATTAAACGTGCAAGAAGGGATGATTATTTTGCATTGTGCGGTGATAGGTCATGCTTGACCCATTACCGACAAATCTTCGGTACGCCTTGGCGCGTAACTCTCCCATTGACTACAACCCGGGCAGTGCCAGTAGAACTGTCTTGACTTGAAGCCGCAGTGACCACACTGATATCTCCCCAGCTTTTGTGCGTAACCACCTACCAGACTTTTTACGAGCGAGAGTTCAGCCAAGCGCTCAGGCGGCGCATGCATTAATCGCGCTTCAATTAATTTATCCAGACCTAAAAGGGTTGGGGTACGGCGTAATTCATCGCTCACTAATTGATTTGCTGCGTCAGCGCCGTCGAGCTCGAGCACAGCGCGGAACACTACCTCCAGCAAATCCATTGAGGGTGCCTCAAGTAGATAACCGCGTAGCAGATTCAGGCCCTCACGCACACGACCCACACTTCGAAAACCCTCAAGCAAACGCTGCGCTACTAAACCGACGTGGGCAGCACTCTGCTGCTCGACACGACGCCAGGTGCGAAGCGCGGCTTCAGTATCACCCTTGGCCAGCAGCGCGTCGCCGTATAACAAGGTCGCACGCACATTGTTGCGGTCATAGGCAAGCGCCTGATCCAAGGTCGCCAACGCCGCATCAGGATTAACGTGCACCAGCTCGTCTTGTGCGATCTCGCAGTGAAATTGCGCGATCTCTTTTTGGTAGGCTCCCGAGCCGGATGTTTGCAGTACCAGCGCGGCATCAATCGCGCGACGCCATTCTTTCTCGCGCTGATAAATCTCTAATAGCGCGCGACTGGCTTGTGGCGAAAACTGAGTTCCGGTCAGCTGATGAAATGTTTCTTCGGCACGATCAAGCAAACCAGCTTTCAGGTAGTCCTGGCCCAGTTCGAAACGCGCCTTGGCACTCATCTCTTCGGATAAGTCAGCACGGGCCAGTAAATTTTGATGCACACGCACAGCGCGCTCAATATCACCTCGCCGACGAAACAACTTGCCTAACGCGAAATGCAGCTCGGCAGTTTCCGGGTCGAGCCTAGCAATCTCGACGAAGGCATCGATGGCTTTATCGGGATCTTCATCGAGCAAGGCATTCAGGCCTTGGTAGTAGCTACGTGGTAGCCGACGCGACTCTGAAATCACATGACGGATATCGACGCGCGCAGCAATCCAACCTAGCGCAAAAAAGAAGGGGATTGAAACCAGCCACCAGACTTCGAATTCCATTCCGGCTCCTGGTCAGAGACCTACCTGCTCAATCAAGCTCTCCGGCGCAGGGGGTTGGGTGCGCGCCCTGGCAATTTCGGCGGCAGTTTGCTTTTGCTGATCGGCTTCGCGCCGCAAGACCAGCAGCTCACGGCGGTAACGCAGCACGGTGCCGGTCATGGCAAGTACACCCATCACCAGACCGAGCAGCAAAAACCCCAACAGCAGGAGAATCAGAGGCGAGCTGGCTTTGGCGTTCCAGAACAGGTTGAGTACAACCTCATCGGTATTCTTCAGTGCGAAATCAAAGAACACGATGAAGAGCGCGATCGACAGTACTCGTACCAAGAGTTTCATCGTCGCGCTCCTTGTGTGAATTAACGCGCTGATCAGTCGTCATGGATCGGTTGCCCGACCATGGCGTCGACCCGCTCGCGCAGCTCTTTACCCGCCTTGAAGTGCGGTACCCGTTTGCCTGGCACGACCACCGTCTCACCCGACTTCGGGTTACGCCCGATACGTGGCGGACGGCTGTTGGTTGCAAAGCTGCCAAAGCCACGAATCTCGATACGCTGACCTGAGATCAGCGCATCGGTCATCGCGTCCAGCAGCGTCTTGACCGTGAAATCCGCATCCTTAGCTACTAGTTGCGGATAACGCTCGGCCAGACGGGCGATCAGCTCCGACTTGGTCATCGGCGATGCCTAATCAGCTTTTGGTATCGAGTTTAGCTTTTAGCAGCGCACCCAGGCTAGTGGTGCCCGATGCCGCAGCAGAGTCGCTGGACATCTTCTGCATCGCATCCTGAGTCTCTGCATTGTCTTTCGCCTTGATCGAGAGCTGAATGCTGCGTGCCTTGCGATCAATATTGATCACCATGGCCTCGACTGTGTCACCGACTTTCAAATGGGTGCTGGCGTCTTCAACACGGTCACGCGAGATTTCAGAAGCACGCAGGTAGCCCTCAACCTCTTCCGACAAGTGAATCGTCGCGCCTTTCGGCTCGACTGCTTTCACCACGCCGTGCACCAATGCACCTTTGTCATTCATTGCGCAGTAGTTGTTGAATGGGTCGCCCTCAAGCTGCTTGACGCCCAACGACACACGCTCACGCTCAACATCAATCGCCAGCACGATGGCCTCAAGCTCATCGCCTTTCTTGAAGCGACGCACGGCTTCTTCACCGGTCTCGCTCCAGGAGAGATCCGACAAGTGCACCAAGCCATCGATGTTGCCTGCCAGTCCAATGAACACGCCGAAGTCGGTAATCGACTTGATCGCGCCTCGAACCTTATCGCCCTTCTTGTGCGACATGGCGAAGTCATCCCACGGGTTCGCCTTGCACTGCTTCATGCCGAGGCTGATGCGGCGGCGATCTTCATCGATCTCGAGCACCATGACTTCAACTTCATCACCCAGCTGCACCACTTTCGACGGTGCCACGTTCTTGTTGGTCCAGTCCATCTCGGAGACGTGCACCAGGCCTTCGATACCCTGCTCGACTTCGACGAATGCGCCGTAGTCGGTAAGGTTGGTCACTTTGCCGAACAAGCGCGTGCCTTGCGGATAGCGACGTGACAGACCTGTCCATGGATCATCACCCAACTGCTTGACGCCCAGCGAAACGCGGTTCTTTTCCTGATCGTACTTCAGTACCTTGGCAGTGATTTCCTGACCGACGGTAAGCACCTCGGAAGGATGACGCACACGACGCCATGCCAGATCGGTGATGTGCAGCAGACCATCGATACCACCCAGATCCACGAACGCGCCGTAGTCGGTAATGTTCTTCACGACGCCATTGACGATGGTGCCCTCTTTCAGGGTCTCCATCAGCTTGGCGCGCTCTTCACCCATCGAGGCCTCGATCACGGCGCGACGCGACAGCACTACGTTGTTGCGCTTGCGATCCAGCTTGATGACCTTGAACTCCATGGTCTTGCCTTCGAACGGCGTGGTGTCTTTGACCGGACGGGTATCCACCAGCGAGCCGGGCAAGAAGGCACGGATGCCATTGGTAAGCACAGTAAGACCACCTTTGACCTTGCCGCTGACAGTACCGGTGACCAGTTCGCCGGATTCCATCGCTTTCTCGAGCGCGAGCCATGATGCCAGGCGCTTGGCCTTGTCACGCGAGAGGATGGTGTCGCCAAAACCATTTTCCAGCGACTCGATAGCCACAGAGACGAAGTCACCGACATTGACTTCGACCTCGCCGCTGTCATTTTTGAATTCATCGATCGGAATAAACGCTTCGGACTTCAAGCCAGCGTTCACGATCACAAAGTTGTGGTCAATGCGGACGACTTCCGCAGAGATGACCTCTCCCGAGCGCATATCTTGGCGGGTCAGAGATTCCTGAAACAGCGCAGCAAAGCTTTCGCCGGACACGGGAGTTTGGGTAGCAGTAGACATAGATAATGAGAGTTAACCAACCGGGTGAAACCCAAGCTGGGTTAGGTTTTTCAACGCCCCGCTCTGCATTGCGCAGTGCGAGACACCAAGTGGTAGGCCGCGTTGGCGGTTTGCCGAGCGACCTGCCTTATTGCGTACCAGACCGGTGATGCCACCAATCCAGCACCTGCGCCACCGATTGCTCGATCGTCATATCCGACGTGTCCAGCAAGTGGGCACCCTCCGCGGGTTTTAGAGGCGCTGCCGCGCGCTCGGTATCGCGCGCGTCGCGTTCCTTCAAATCCTGCAAAAGGGCGAGCATATTAGCAGGAAATCCTTTGTCAATCAATTGCTTATATCGCCGCTCCGCACGCGCCTGAACGCTCGCGGTCAGGAACACCTTGAGCGTTGCATCAGGAAAGATCACCGTGCCCATATCGCGGCCATCGGCCACCAAGCCCGGCGTTTTACGGAAGCTGTGCTGGAGCTCGACCAGTGCGGCACGCACCGCCGGTAAGGCCGCTATTTTCGAGGCGGCGTTGCCGATGGCTTCCTGCCGGATGGCATCCTGCACCGGCCGGCCGGCGAGCAGGATTTGGTCAGCCGCAAACTGCACCGGCAGCGCTCTGGCCAGGGCGGCGATGGCGTTCGCATCATCCAGCGCTAGCTTCGCCTCTAGTGCAGACAAGGCGGTCAGGCGGTACAAAGCGCCGGAATCCAGCAAGGCAAATCCCAGCGCCTCGGCAACGCGGCTGGCGACCGTACCCTTGCCGGACGCGGTCGGGCCGTCGATGGTGAGTACCGGAATCACGCTGATCTCAGTCACGCTGTTTCAGCCACGTTGCGCAATGCGCGCGAACGCGTCGAAGTAATCCGGGAAGGTTTTGGCCACGCATTGCGGGTCGTTGATACGCACCGTGGTGCCATCGCGCAGCGTGCCATTCAAACAGGCCAGCGAGAAGCACATCGCCATGCGGTGGTCGTCGTACGTGTCGATCGCAGCCGGCTGCAAGTCGATGGGTGGCGATACGCGCAAATAATCTTCGCCTTCTTCGATCAGTGCACCGAGCTTGCGCAGCTCAGTCGCCATCGCCGCAAGACGATCGGTTTCTTTGACGCGCCAGCTCGCGATATTACGCAGCGTGCTGGTACCGTCAGCATACAAAGCAGCGACTGCAATCGTCATCGCTGCATCGGGGATATGGTTGAAGTCAGCGTCGATAGCTTTCAACACGCCTGTTGATTTGGCTTCGATCCAGTTGTCGCCCATTGTGATCTCGGCACCCATTTGCTGCAAAGCTTCCACAAAGCGCACATCGCCTTGAATGCTGGCGCGCCCCACACCTTCAACGCGAACCGGACCACCCGCAACCGCACCGGCGGCTAAAAAATATGACGCCGATGAAGCATCACCTTCCACATGAATCACGCCCGGACTCTGATATACCTGACCGGCAGGGATCTGAAATGCGGCCCAGCCGTCACGCTCAACTTGAATACCAAACCGTGCCAGCAGATTGAGGGTAATTTCAATATACGGCTTGGAAATCAACTCACCCATTACCTCAATCGTCAGCGACTGCTCGCGCGCAATCAGCGGCGATGCCATCAATAATGCCGTTAGAAACTGGCTAGATACATTGCCCCGAACTTGCATGCGCTGCGGGCGCAAATGACCACGCTGAATATGCAGCGGCGGGAAACCCGGATTACCGGTGTAATCAATACGCGCTCCGGCAGCATTCAATGCATCCACCAAGTCACCGATCGGTCGCTCATGCATACGCGCGACCCCGTGCACGGTGTAATCACCACCAATCGCAGCCAGCGCCGCTGTGAGTGGTCGTATTGCGGTGCCGGCATTGCCCATGAACAGATCTGCGGTATGCACGGGCAACGTACCCCCGGTACCGGTGACCGCAAAATCCTGTGTCTCGCCCTGCTGCACCCAATGCACGCCCAGCTTTTGCAGCGCCATCAGCATGACATGCGTGTCATCAGATGCCAGTAAAGATTTGATGTCTGTCGTGCCTTCTGCCAGCGCGGCCAACAACAAAATGCGATTGGAAATACTTTTCGAGCCAGGCAGCTTGATCGTACCCTGTGCACGCTGTGCGGGCAGCAAATCAAGATGATGCGGATACTGTTTCATTAGTCACCACCTTGATCATGCGCACGCGCCTGCTCGGCTGCTTCTATCGTCGCAATCCAGGCTTGCCTGGCCGATTGTGCGCGCGCATAGATTTGTTCCAAACCCGCACCATCAGCGTTGATCAACATCGCACGCAGACTAGCCAGCTGCGCAGTGTAGGCATCTAACTCGGCAAGCAGCGCGTGACGATTGGCGAGCGAAATATCACGCCACATCTCGGGCGATGATCCGGCGATACGGGTGAAATCACGGAAGCCACTGGCGGCGTATTGGAACAAGCGATCAGCGTTATCACGCGACGCAATGTCGCTGACCAATGCATAGGCGAGCATATGCGGCAGATGACTGACCGCAGCAAAAATTGCGTCATGCTCTTCAGCGCTCAGGTGATGAATCAGCGCGCCGCAATGCTGCCACGCTGAAGCAACCTTGGCGATATCGTTGGGGTTGTTTTCAGGTAAAGCGGTAATGACGACCTTCTTGCCACGATAAAGATCTGCCAGTGCAGCCTCGGGACCATTTTGCTCGCGCCCAGCGATGGGATGGCCAGGCACAAATTGTGCAATCTTATCGCCGAGCGCGGCGCGCGCTGCTTGCACGACATCGCTTTTGGTACTGCCAGCATCGGTGACCACAGTCCCTACTTGCAAGTACGGCGCAAGTTCACGCAGCAATGCCTCGGTCTGCGCTACTGGCGCTGCAATCAGTACCAGATCAGCACCGGCGACAGCGGACGCATCACCCATGGTGTCGATAATGCCGAGTGATTGCGCGCGCTGTAGTGTTTCTCGACGACGACCGAGACCGACTATCTGTTTGACAACGCCAGCCTGTTTCAGCGCGAGCGCAAACGAGCCGCCAATCAAACCGACGCCGCATACAACAATGCGATTGAAAGACAGCGACGACGTTGATGAAGAGCTTTGCATCAGTGGTAAGCGTGATTGGGTATCAGCCGAGTATGGTCTTCAGGGCTTCGATGAATGCGGCGTTTTCATCGGGCAGACCAATAGACACCCTTAACCACTGCGGCAAGCCGTAGTTACCTACCGGGCGTACGATGATGCCTTTTTTCAGCAACGCCAGATTCACTCGTGCGCCGGCACCCTCATCATCACCAGCGCGAAACAGGACAAAGTTGCCATACGAGGGAACGAACTCAATGCTCATCTGCCGGAAGGCATCAGTGATTTGTCGGTAGCCGTCAGCGTTCAGTTGCGCGCTTTTCTGCAGATAAGCGTCATCATCCAACGCCGCAACTGCCGCCGCTTGCGCCAGCGAGTTCACATTGAAAGGCTGACGAATACGATTAAGCAAATCAGTGAGGCCGGGTTGCGCGATGCCGAATCCGACACGCAAACCGGCCAGCCCATACGCTTTGGAGAAGGTGCGCGAGACAATCAGGTTCGGATACTGCCGAACCCAAGCCAATGCGTCATAACGCAGCTCAGGCGGTAGATATTCGGTGTAGGCTTCATCGAGCACCACCACCACCGATGACGGCGCTTGCTTAAGCAACGCAGCGATCTGCTCACCGCCGACGATGGTGCCGGTCGGGTTATTGGGGTTGGCAACAAACAGCAATTTGGTGTCTGGAGCAATCGCAGCGGCCATAGCCTCAAGGTCATGCCCGAAATTTTTTGCCGGCACCACAATCGCGCGCGCGCCAACAGCTTGGGTAGCAAGCGGGTAAACAGCAAATGAGTACTGCGAGTAAACCACTGATTGCCCCGGCTGCACCAGCGCGCGTGCAGCCAATTCAAGAATATCGTTGCTGCCGTTGCCGAGCGTGATCCAATCAGTCGGCACATCGAATTTTTTCGAAATCGCGCCCTTCAGATCAAAACCATTCGAGTCTGGATAGCGCGCCAGCTCTGCAAAGGCTTGTTGCATCGCACGCTGCGAAGATTCCGGAATGCCGAGTGGGTTCTCATTAGAGGCCAGCTTAACGATCGCTGCTTCATCAAGCCCAAACTCACGCGCGACCTCGGCGATGGGTTTGCCGCCTTGGTAAGGTGCAATCGCGCGAACATAATCAGGACCAAAGTTCGTCATGAAAAAATCATCCAATGAAGTCAAGCGGCGTGCGGGTAAGAGCCCAACAGTTTGAAGAAAGCCGCTTGTGTCTGTAGCTCGGCAAGCGCCTGCGCGACTTTGGCATCGTGCGCGTGGCCTTCGATATCAACAAAGAAGAAATACTCCCAACGACCGGTGCGCGCTGGACGTGACTCGAAGCGCGTCATTGATACGCCATGCCGCGCTAACGGTGCGAGCAGTTCATAGACTGCGCCCGATTTATTGGGCACGGACAGCAACAGCGAGGTCTGATCACGGCCCGATGGCCCAGGTTGCAAGGTGCCAATGACAAAAAACCGGGTACGGTTATGCGGATCATCTTGAATGTGCGCATGCGCGATCGCGAGACTGTAGCGACGCGCTGCCATATCGCCTGCAATCGCCGCAACACCGGCTTGCTCGCTAGCCATACGTGCTGCTTCACCATTCGATGCCACCGCGCGTCGTTCGAGTTGGGGATAGTGCTCGTTCAGCCAGGCCTGACACTGCGCGAGTGCTTGCGAGTGCGCACAGACAGTTGTAATGCTATTCATGGTACCGGTACGCGTCATCAAACTATGCTGAACCGGCAGCGCCACCTCACCGCTGATACTGAGCGTGGTGCGCATCAATAAATCTAGCGTACGGTTAACTGCGCCCTCGGTAGAATTTTCAACCGGTACTACGCCAAAGTCTGCCGTGCCCGCTTCCACCGAACGAAAAATCTCATCAATCGATACACAAGGCAGGCCCTCAACCGCTTGCCCGAACTGCTGCCATACCGCTTGCTCGCTGTATGTACCGGCCGGGCCCAAGTAGGCTACGGTAATGCGCTTTTCAAGCGCGCGGCATGCCGACATCACCTCGCGAAAAATTGACTGCAAATCGGAAGAGACCAGCGGCCCATCATTGCGCTCAGCGACACGCGCGAGTACCTGCGCCTCGCGCTCGGGACGAAAAACCGGCGCGTTGGTCTCGGCCTTGATATGACCGACCGCTTGCGCAACCTTTGCGCGCTGGTTCAGCAGCGAAATCAGCTGCGCATCGATCGCATCAATCTGATCACGCAGCGGTTTCAGCTTGTCATCGCTCATCTCGCCCTACACCTTGTTATCGTTATCGTGGGCCCGTCTCGGGAAATTTCTAAAAAATTTAGCCAGCCGGTGTGTCATCCGCGCCGCTATCCTCATCCGCATCAGCCTCGACGATACGCTGCAGCCCGGACAACGTCTCGCCCTGCTCCACCGCAATCAGGGTCACGCCCTGCGTCGCGCGGCCCATCTCGCGAATCTCGGATACGCGGGTCCGAATCAATACACCACCGGTGGTGATCATCATGATCTCGTCGGTAGCATCAACCAGCGTCGCCGCCACGACCTTGCCATTACGCTCGGAAGTCTGAATCGCGATCATGCCCTTGGTGCCACGACCATGTCGCGTGTACTCGGTGATCGGGGTACGCTTACCAAAACCGTTCTCGGTGGCAGTAAGAACAGATTGCTGCTCGTTTCTGGCCACCAGCAAGGCAATCACCTGCTGACCTTCTTCCAGATTCATGCCACGTACGCCACGCGCAGTGCGGCCCATGGGGCGAACATCATTTTCATCGAAGCGCACTGCTTTGCCCGCATCGGAAAACAGCATCACATCGTGCTTACCGTCAGTGAGCGCAGCACCAATCAGGAAATCACCATCATCCAAATCGACGGCGATGATGCCCGCTTTACGCGGATTACTGAATTCCGATAAGGCCGTTTTTTTGACGGTACCGAGCGAGGTCGCCATAAACACATAACGATCATCCGGGAAACTACTATTCTCGCCAGAGAGCGGTAGCACCAAGGTGATTTTCTCGCCGTCGTGCAGCGGGAACATATTCACAATCGGCTTGCCACGTGCATTGCGCGAGCCTTGCGGCACCTCCCACACCTTCAGCCAGTACATGCGGCCGCGGTTGGAGAAGCAGAGGATGTAATCGTGGGTATTGGCGATGAACAACTGCTCGATCCAATCGTCTTCCTTGGTGGCGGCAGCCTGCTTGCCACGTCCGCCGCGCTTCTGCGAACGATACTCCGACAGCGGCTGCGACTTCATATAGCCGGTGTGCGAAAGCGTGACCACCATGTCCTGCGGCGCAATCAGATCTTCGGTGCCAAGGTCGGCCACGTTGAGCTCAATCATTGAGCGGCGGCGGTCCTTATTACCCTCACCATATTCATTCTTTGCGGCGTTCAACTCGTCGGTAATGATGGTCGTCACGCGCTCGGGTCGGGCGAGGATATCGAGCAGATCAGCGATCTGCGTCATCACCTCTTTGTACTCATTGACGATCTTGTCTTGCTCCAAACCGGTGAGGCGCTGTAGACGCATCTGCAAAATTTCTTGCGCCTGATCATCCGAAAGTTTGTACAAGCCATCGCTTTGCAAGCCGTAATGGCGTGGCAGGCTCTCCGGGCGGAAAGCATCAATGCCACCTGACGCGGCCATTTCAGTGCGCGACAACATCTCGCGCACCAGCGAGGAGTCCCAGGCACGAGTCATCAGCTCTGCCTTGGCAACCGGCGGTGTTGGTGCCGCTTTGATAATCGCGATGAACTCGTCGATATTGGCCAGCGCGACTGCCAGGCCTTCCAGCACATGGCCACGATCACGCGCCTTGCGCAGCTCGAACACGGTACGACGAGTAACCACCTCACGCCGGTGCGAGAGGAAGCACTCGAGCATTTGCTTCAGGTTGAGCAGTCTGGGCTGACCATCGACCAGCGCGACCATGTTCATGCCGAAGGTGTCTTGCAGCTGGGTCTGCTTAAACAAGTTATTCAAAACGACATCAGGCAGCTCGCCGCGCTTGAGCTCGATAACCACGCGCATGCCGGACTTGTCGGATTCATCGCGAATATCCGAAATACCATCCAGCTTCTTGTCGCGCACCAGCTCAGCGATGCGCTCGAGCAGGGATTTTTTATTAACCTGATACGGCAGCTCATCCACGATAATCGCGGCGCGGCCATCACGTATGTCTTCAAAATGCGTCTTGGCGCGCATCACCACGCGGCCACGGCCGGTGCGGTAACCATCGCGCACGCCAGCCACACCGTAGATGATGCCGGCAGTGGGGAAGTCCGGTGCCGGAATCAGCTCGATCAGCTCTTCAATTTTGCAATCCGGCGTACTCAGCAAGTGCAGCGCACCGTTGATGACCTCAGTAATGTTGTGAGGCGGGATATTGGTTGCCATGCCCACTGCGATGCCCGAAGAACCATTGATCAGCAGGTTCGGAATGCGGGTTGGCAGCACCGACGGCTCTTTTTCTTTGCCGTCATAGTTAGGCACGAAGTCAACCGTGTCTTTGTCGATGTCCGCCAGCAGTTCTTGCGAGATTTTGTCGAGGCGACACTCGGTATAGCGCATCGCCGCAGCATTATCACCATCGATAGAGCCGAAGTTGCCCTGCCCGTCGACCAAGGTATAACGCAAGGAAAAATCCTGCGCCATGCGCACCAAGGTGTCGTAGATCGCTTGGTCACCGTGCGGGTGGTACTTACCCATCACCTCACCGACCACACGTGCGCACTTCACGTAGGGTCGATTCCAGACATTATTGGTCTCGTGCATCGCGAACAAGACACGACGATGCACTGGCTTCAGACCATCACGCACGTCGGGTAGCGCGCGCCCCACGATGACGCTCATGGCGTAATCGAGGTAGCTCTTGCGCATCTCCTCTTCTAGCGAAATAGGGATGGTTTCTTTAGCAAATTGATCCATGGAATCGGCAGGCGGGGCAGGAAGTGTTTCAGTTTCGGTGAGCGCGCAAAATAGTACGCACGCGCTCTGTCAAAAAGCCCTCAAGTTTACCATGCCGACCCTCAAAAATCGGGACCAAAAGCAAGACCTTAAGCGGGTAGGCGCGCCTCGGATTCTCGGTTAAAATGATGACTTATTGGCATTGAAAGCCCGCGAGGGCTGGTCAGTGCCGGTCGTTGAAATCTTGGCGACATCAGTCACAACTTTTGATCGGGATCGCACATGAAATTTATTCTGCGCGCAGCGCTCTCCATAAGCTTGGTTGTTTTGGGCGGCTCAGCTTTCGCTGGCGGCGAGGTTAAGAAAGGTTATCTGGTAGATAGCCAAAACGATGTTGTACGCAGCGGCTTCGGGCTGTGCTGGCATACCGGCTTCTGGACGCCTGCTGACGCAATCGAAGAATGCGACGGTGCCATCGCCAAACCTGCTGCTGCTCCGGCGCCCGCACCAAGCCCATCACCCGCACCGGCGCAAAAGCTCGCTGCAGAACCTTCGCCTGATCAAGTGGTTTACGCAAAAGAGGAGCCAGTCATTGCCGAGGCAGCGTCTGAGACGGCCGCCCCAGCAACTACACCGGCGCCAACCGCTGAAAAGGTTACTTTCTCGGCAGACGCATTCTTTGATTTCGACAAGTCCGTGTTGAAACCGGAAGGCAAAACCACTTTGCAAAATTTAGTAGCTCAGCTAAAAAACACCGATATTGAAGTGGTCGTCGCTACCGGTCACACCGATTGGACAGGCTCTGATGCCTACAATATGAAGCTTTCGATGCGGCGAGCGAAAGCGGTCAAAGCCTTTCTGGTGTCAAAAGGAATTCCGGAAGCGCGTATATTCGTCGAAGGTAAAGGTGAAAGAAACCCAATCGCCGATAACCATACCAGAGAAGGGCGCGCTAAAAACCGCCGTGTAGATATTGAAGTAGTCGGCACCAAGAAGTAATTATTTGGCTTGGCTTATTGTCAGGCGAGATAGTCTTTACCGCCGCGAGCCTTAGCTGCATGTATGGGAAAGCCGCTGCAATCGCAGCGGCTTTTTTCTTGGTGCAGCTATTTCCGCTATCATTCGGCAATGAACGCCGATCCAGCAGAGCTTCAAAAATTCAGCGAGCTCGCCCACCGATGGTGGGACCCACAGTCCGAATTCCGTCCGCTGCATGAAATCAATCCCTTGCGATTGGAGTGGATCAATGCGCGCGCGCCACTAAGCGGCCGGCGAGCGCTTGATGTCGGCTGTGGCGGCGGCATTCTTGCTGAAGCGATGGCGAAAAAAGGCGCGAACGTCACTGGTATTGATCTCTCGGAAAAAGCCCTGAAAGTCGCAGACCTACATAGTTTGGAGTCGGGTGTGTCTGTTCGATACGAGTACATCTCGGCAGAAGACCTGACCGAGCGCGAAGCCGGTCAGTACGATGTTGTCACCTGCATGGAAATGTTGGAGCATGTTCCAGACCCAGCCGCTGTGGTGCAAGCCTGCGCAAGTTTGGCAAAGCCAGGTGGCCATGTTTTTTTCTCAACGATTAATCGCAACCTGAAGGCTTACCTTTTCGCTGTGATCGGTGCTGAGTATATTTTGCGCTTGCTGCCCAAAGGCACTCATGATTACGCTAAATTCATTACGCCTGCTGAGCTTTCACAGTTTAGCCGCAACGCTGGGCTTGAGGTCGAAGCGCTCAAGGGCATGACCTATAACCCCATCACTAAAATTTACTCGCTGAATCAGGATACCGACGTCAATTACCTGATCGCCTGCCGTAAGCCGCTCTGAGCAGATGCGTAAATCACTTCCTGTACCGCGCGCAGTGCTGTTCGATTTGGATGGCACTTTGGCAGATACCGCGCCTGATCTTGCTAACGCAGTCAATAAAATGCGTAAGGATCGCGGCCTGCATCCTACCCCCTATGAACTGCTGCGACCAATGGCATCAGCGGGCGCGCGCGGATTGATTGGTGTAGCGTTTGGCATTAAACCGGGTGACGTCGAATTCGAAGCGATGCGCATTGAGTTTCTTGCAAATTACGAAGCGCAGATTGCTGATCAAACCATCTTGTTTGACGACATCGTTGCGCTACTAGCAAAGATTGATTCAAACAATCAGCAGTGGGGCATCGTCACCAACAAGCCACTACGTTATACCGATGCATTGCTACCCCTGATCGGGCTCGCACATGCAGCCTGCTCGATTTCGGGCGACACCACGCCTCATGCAAAACCACATCCCGAGCCATTGTTTGAAGCCGCACGCAGGCTGCAACTAGCACCCGAACAATGCTGGTACGTAGGCGATGATTTGCGTGATATACAAGCCGGCAGAGCGGCCGGCATGCCCACTATCGCCGCAGGTTGGGGCTACTGTGGCATAAGCGAACCTGCAAGTTGGGACGCCGACTTTATCGCAGGTAGCCCGCGCGAAATTATCGAACTCCTGTCTGCCGCTTGAATTTTTCTGTCTTCGTCCCATCTAATCCCTTAGAATGGCGGGACTGCTTGGGGGCGACCTGGTTTCGACAGGGGTTGCGAAGCAGCGTAGGGCATGCCGAGGACTGGTGACCTCGTAAATCCAGCCGGAAATCAATAACTGCAAACGATAACTCGTACGCAGTAGCCGCTTAATTGTGGCTTCCCTCACACCGTCTCGTCCCTGGGGCGGGCCAGCAATGGCGTGTGAGGTCATATACAGGGAATCGCGTCGTGCCGGGTCACTTGGTATGTCGTTAAATTTAGGTGACTCGCCTTGTCGCAGCGTGTGCGTCCGCGTCGGCAAGGTCAAAATCAAACGACAACACTAAGCATGTAGAACTGCCTGTAGAGGGCTTTTGGACGCGGGTTCGATTCCCGCCGCCTCCACCAACTAAAAGACCACCCTTGCGGTGGTTTTTTAGTTGGTGATTACCATTGGCATCAACCCGCGTCCACGCGGGGCGAGGACAGGGTTTCGTCAAGCACTGCTTGACGCCGGCCGAGCGGGCGAGGAATGAAACGCGAGCCCCGGCTCAGGAGCCGATTCCCGCCGCCTCCACCAAATTCGCATTTGTTAGTAACTGTCCTTGGCAACCCTCAGGTGTCCGTAGGTGCCAGTAAGGCGCCGCGAGTCCCGGGGGAGCTTCTATTTACTTCCGGTCGTTGCGTGCTGATGCACGCTCAGAGGCGCCGCTGCGAAGAGAATCTTCCTCAAAGTCCGTAATATCGGAGAGTCGATAGCGGACGCGCAATCGGGCTTGGCTCCAATGAAAATTTTCAATCATGACAACTTTCTTAGTTAAGCTGCGACATTGCAGCAACCTAAGATCGACTGTTGGCAGGGGATGACAAATACATTCCAGAATCTGGCGTATCGCCTCATCTTGCTACATCACGAAACATCGAGATGTATCATGAAAGATGAAAATATGACCACGCCTACCCGTGAGAAATTCTCGTCTCAAGCAGCGCCCGAGGTGCCGGCTGCCCTGCGCCGGATCGCCGAAAACCAAGGCCGCCAGTTCCAAGCTGTGCTTGATGAAGCTTTGCGCGACTACATTGACCGACAGCAAAAAGAGCGCCCTCGCCGCCATGTAATGGCCTCTTTTGCATCCAGTCTGGAAGAATTCGACAGCCTTTACCGCGAATTGGCGAAGTAACGCGTGGCGCACGATTACCTGACCGTGGCCGACGTACTCGGCTTGCACGCAGTTCTGATGCAGCGCTACGGCGGCGCTTCAGGCGTACGCGATCCGGGAGCATTAGAAGCTGCATTATTTCGTCCGCAAACGGGATATTACGAAGATATCGTTATGTAAGCCACTGCGCTAATGGAGAGTCTCGCGAACAAACATCCTTTTGTGGATGGTAATAAGCACATCGCCTTCGCGGCTGCCGATGTATTCCTACGTATCAATGGTTGGCGTTCAAGGCGAGCTGCGATGCAAATCCATGCCGAGATGATCGAGATGTTCGACAAGCAAACGTTTGATATCGAACACCTTACGCCATGGCTGCGAGGGTTCGCAGTCGTCGCCGAATGATTCATGGAAAAATATGGCTGGTTGGCTGTATATTTTCCGCTAGTTTGATTACTCTGCAGGCTTTAGCTTCTGAAGCGCATAGAACTTCATAACGAGCACACAACTTTTTTTAATCAACCCAAAGTAAAGGAGATACACAATGAAATCGAAAGGCAAGCCACGTAACCCCTTCGTGGCTCTGGCAAAATTTCGCAAAGCCGGATCTCATGCCAAGCCGGTGAAATCTTTGCGGAGGCAAGAGAAACAAGCTCTGACCAAGGCAGCCAAGCAGTTGCCGGAATCATGGCACAAGCGTATTTCAACCGAGAACGCTTTTGCCATGATTTCGGCGAGTTTGATTCCCGTAGTGTCAAGCGCGAAGTAAAAGTGAGCCACTTCACGGCGGATTACGCGCCCGAATTCTGAGCCACTACTTTTCCTGAACTTTCTAGGAATCCTGCTTTTTTCTGTTTTCTCAGACATCCGCCGTACAGGTCGGCATCGACGACATCGCAGCCGAAAATTTCAAGACTTTTGAGGGAAAAGGATCACTGCGGGCTCACCTTAAATCCATCACTGGCAAAGCGATCGCTGCTAAGTGAGCTTGGCCTGGCAAGTTCGGCTGGCAAGCCAAGCCGAGCAAGATCTGTTCGATATCATCCTTTGCACGGCCGAGAATTTCGGGACCAAGCAAGCTGAGCATTACGCCGAGACCATCGCACTGATACAGATCAACTCAATATAGCTTGTGTTTGACAGGCCTCTGAGCTGTAGAGGTAATCGCGTGAATCTTTTCTCATCGCTCCTAACGACTACCTATGCGCTTTGAGGCCAAATTAGATTCCGGATTTCGCAGCGCAACCAACTAAAAGACCACCCTTGCGGTGGTTTTTTAATTAGCGGTTATGAACGGAATCAACTCTCTACCCAACAGAAGCCATGCCTGAACAGCTACCAACTATCTATCGATTTACGCAAGTGCCAACTGACCCTATGTGTTGATGGCCGACCACACCTTCACTCCGAAGCGGACTTTTCCGCGAAAATACGAGCGAAAGATAGGTCACAGAACTGTGGCTGAACTTCAAAAAAATTTCAGTGCTTTTGCAATCATAACGCCCACAGGCGATCAGGATTTTCTGATGAAAAAATATTTCTTTCGGATAGTAGAGCAATGATGCTAATGGATTTGTTTAAGGGCCCGCTATACAAAGCGCAAATCCAAGTATTGGAAGCAGAGCTTAGGCAGCTCCATAAACGATGTGAGCTTACCGAAACTGAGTTAAACCTACTTAAAGATAAGTACCTCAAGCTGCTCACCTTGGCAAAAACTTTTAGTGCGTTGGATGCATATGAGATAGATCAGGAACTTGAGAAAAGAAAAAAATCTCTTGAAGAGTTCAGGAGAACGATTTCTAATGCAAAAAATGAGCAAAGAGAGATTGCATCTGATGTCGAAATATTACGAAAAGAAATTCTGGTTCTTGAAGAAACTAGGTTACTTGAAAGTTTTGCCCTTTACATACCAAAATTCAAATTCACTAGCTCACTACAATATAAGCAGAGGTTAGATGGAATTCGTGCAAAACAAAAAGAAATGATCAAATCAGGACTTGCGGCCACAGGAAATATGAACTGGGAGGTCAACGGTAAGAGATCTGAGGGAAAAAAATTAGTTACCGATATGATCAAGCTGGTACTCAGGTCATTTAATAATGAATGCGATCACTGCGTTGATAATGTTAAGTTTGATAATATAGAACTTGGAGAAAAACGTATACTTCAGTCATTCGATGCTTGTAATAAGCTCGGCAGAGTGATGAGCGTGTCCCTGTCTAACGAATATCTTGAACTAAAAATTGATGAGCTGCGACTAGCCCATGAATTCCAAGTAAAGTGTAAAGAAGAAAAAGAAGAAGCCAAACGCGCCCGAGAAGAATTACGTGAGCAACAAAAAATAGAACAAGAAATTCGCTCTGCAAGGGAGAAAATCGCGAAAGAACGTAGACATTTTACTAGTGCACTCAAAGACCTTCATCTCCGACTGGAAAAATCGACAACCCTCGAGGATAAAGATGCTATCAAAGCCAAAATTTCTGAAATTGAGGCGTCGAATTCAGCTCTTGAGAGCGAAGAAAAGCTAATTGATTATAGGGAGCAAAATGCTAAAGCGGGCTACGTCTATGTGATATCCAATATTGGTGCTTTCGGCGAGGGCGTTTATAAGATTGGCATGACTCGAAGGCTTGACCCAATGGAGAGAATCGAGGAGCTCGGTGATGCCTCAGTGCCGTTTTGGTTTGACGTACATGCCATGATATTTTCTAATAATGCCCCAGACCTGGAGGCGAAGCTGCACGAGCATTTTTCGAGCGGTCGTATCAATAAAATAAATACCAGAAAAGAATTCTTCCGCGCTAGCATTGACGAAATCGAGGAAGTAATTCGGCGATGCTACGACCCCTCTGCAGAGGTTATCCGCGAAGCGCTGGCAGAGCAATATCGTGAAAGTCTACGATTTTCTGCATAGATAGTTTAATTAACCAATTCAATTGAACTGACCCCGCCATGCGGTTATATCAACTACTTGTGGCTCTTAAGCGTAAGATTTTTCTGCGATATGTGTCTGTCTCAGTAAAAAGTTTGGGTTACACCATGCCGTTGGCGGTCTTGTACTGTGATGCTGAAACCCCATCCAGCACGATGACGGCGGATATTCCCGTGCCGTCATGGTCATACGCAAGATAGGTACTTTGATCATTACCGCCAACCAGAACATCAGCAACAAGCGGGGGCGTTACCGTACCGGTAGGCGTCGAAGTATTGAAATGGCTAATTGCAGAACTAATAAAGCCATCGAGCGTTCTGGCAGCGGTTGCGATATTCGCTAATCCATCAAAATTCAGCTCATCATGTCCAAGACGGAAGCCTTTGATCAGGACACGCTGAAGTTCTGCGTCAGTTTTTATGTCTTGGTCCGCACCGAACTGGATAATAGATTTACCACTGCTACCTTCGAAAGCAATGTTAATCTCATCAAGTAACTGATTTGCCGTTGCTGTTTTTTCTCCCAAGGTGAGTTTTGTCATGCCATGCTGATTGGCACCACCCAACTTGGCTACACCACCGTCGGAAAATAATTTCAGTGATACGAACGATGAATCACCGTCCTGAAACGCGCCGAGGTAAAGATCAATCGGAGCAGAGCCTAGCTTGCCAAGCGTGAAATCGCCCGTGACTTTTGCGCCAGCGGATGAACCTTCGCCACTATTCGCGATCAGGCCGATATCGCCAGCTACGCTAACCGATGTCCCAGAGCTTTGTGACAATGTCAGCTTTGCCTCACTACCCTCGCCGAGTGAATGTAGCTGGACATCTTTTGACACGGCCAGGCCAGCGCCGGATTTAAGCGACGCTTCCAGAAAGCTACTATCGCCACTGCTAATCAGATTGATCCCGCCATTAATCCTCATGCCCAAGGAGCTCCTACCGAGCGCTTCTAAATGAACCTGAGCCGTATCACCGCTAGCGATCGCTTCAATATTACCGCTCGTGAATGATTCAGCACTATTCGACATAAAGTTCAATTGGCTACCGCTACCGGAAGCAGACATCAGAATGCCACCGACGGATAAATGAGATGAATCGGGTTTGAGTGTCGCCGTAGCGCTTGCGTCCGTTCCGGTTGCCTGCATGTCGATGACGCCCGAGATCGTAAGACGCCGGGCGGCATCATTAAAAATCGTCGGTGTCATTGAAGATAGTGTCAAATTGCTGGCACTACCATCCCCGCTGGCTTTGAGTGTGATTGAACTTGAAAGGAGAACACCGGATGTAGATACATTATCAGCGGTGTTGTCGATCGTAGCTTGCGCGACCGAATGCGTACCTGTAGCCAATAAAGACAGTGGGCCGCCCACCAGCACTTGACCGACGGTATTCGCCGTAGACCCTAGAGGAATATTCAAATTATTATTATTCAAAGTAAGCATCGCCTTGCTTCCCACCCCCAAGGCACTGAGCGCCAGGCCGCCTGATAGCGAAATCGAAGAGGCAAATGTATCTGAGCCAGCAGCAGATATATCTGACTCTGCTCGAGCATTGTTGCCGGCGGCTATGATTTTCATACTACCAGTGAGGGCGAGGTTACGACCCGACTCCTCGAGCACCGCAAATGCAGATGCCGAACTTCCAGAAGCAAGTAGCTCCACATCTCCCTGCAGAGCTATCAATGTCTGGGGAAGAATGTATCCAGGCTTTTCAAAACCATTGGCATGCATGCGAATCGTACTTGAGCTACTGAATCCACTCGCAATCACCCGGACAGGACCATTCAGACTTATCGTCTGTTGATTAGAAATTAATTCAACCTCTGCTTTTGAGGAAGCACCTGCAGACTCAATGACGGTAGTGCCGTTAACAATTACTGATCCGGAACCAAGCGTGTCGCCGGAATTGGAATTAAATCCACCCTGCATCAGTAGATATGTAACCCCACTACTAGACACTACGTCTAAAGAGCCAATACTCACATTACCAGAATAAGCGACGAGGGTTGCGTTAGTATTCGACGGAACTTCTGGCCCTGCCAAATCAATAGTATCTGAACGAAGACTCAATGCACCATCGATCGATATATTGCCGCCTCCATTACCACTGCCCTCGGTAGGGCGACCATCTACGATGCTAGTGAGCGTACCGCCAGTTATTAATGAAAGATCTGCAAAACTCTTTGTCCCCAACGCCTTCACACTGGCATGGTTTGCAGAGATAGCGCCATCAAGTACCGCGATCTGCGTCAAGGCAATACTTTGGCGACCAGTTGCTTCCGTAGATAAACCCACACCAACAGTAATGAATGCTTTGAATCCTTGATTAGGGATATCGACGACCGCCTCTGCGCGGGATTGACCACCAGACGCCTTGACAGAAAGATTCCCAGCAACCGAAAAATTTCGGTCTGCGGCCGATGTGCTCCTCGCCGAGATTACGAATTTGCTCTCGGAAGCCTCGCCTGAGGCTTGAACAAGAACATCACCACCGATCGTTGAGCCTAGCTCCAGGAATTTGACAAGGACATTGGATAAAGACTGCACTCCCGTCGCGAGCGAGTATAGGTTTCCGGATACTAAAAATTTTGTGACATCTGCCTGGAAATTCGTCTCAGAAAAAAATCCTGCCGAGTTGATGGATATATCGTTCTGAAAATCACTATTTACTGTAGAGGTCGCTTGCGTACCCGTCGAAATAAATTTTGCTATCGATTTATAGCCATTTGCTTGAAGATTCACTGCTTCAGTAACCGTGAAATTTTCATTAGCTTGCAATGAAGCGTCTAGCACAGACTGCGACTTATCCCCTTCAGAGGTGACGTATATTCCGCCAGTAATTTTTATGTCTTTGGCAGAACTATCACCAAAGCTTTTCATTTGCAAATTGATCTTACTTTCAAGACTGTTACTAGACAAGCTGATATTTTTCGTTGAAATCAGCGGAGATCCTGAAAGCGTACGCTCTGCAGATATTTCAAACAAAATCTCACTGCGGTAGCCACTCGTAGTTAAGTTAATCAGTTCCGTCGAAATGATGCCAAAGTCAGTCTTGTATATCGTCTGTCGGGTACTAAATGGAGATGGATTGCTTAGGTTGACTACCCCAACGCTGATACTTTCTGCAGTTTTTATAATCGAGCCGGTCGTGATGAATCGGTTCTGAGTTGGGGCCAGGAGAGGTACCGGTATACCTTCGGTAGTTTGTAACTGGTTAAAAACGTCGACACCACCTAATCCTTCCAGCCTTATCAGCCCTGTAATGCCACTTCCGTTTAGGTCATAAGCGAGATATTTATCGTTTCCGATATCAGCTACACAAAATCCGGCGACATCTTGTGGTCTTCCTTGAAGCCCCAGCCGCGCTTGCTCTAAAAGTACATTTATCTTGATATCGTCAGAGACCTGAACGTTTCTCAAATCGATCGAGGAAAATTCCCTCAGCACGCTCGGCATATCAAAGTGCAAATTATCAATGCCGACTCTGAAGCCACTAACAGTCATCATTGATGATATCAATGCTGCGTTGTCAAGATCACTATCGGGAACGGAAATCCCAATGATCGCTTTTCCTTGAAAATTTATCGTAACAGTCGAAACCATCGACCTGTCAAAATTCAGATAGACTTTTCCCTGATCAAAAATCGTATTGCCTCGCCCGATTAAAATTGATCCACCATATTTTGCAAGGGACGTATCAAGTACAGCAACATCCCCAGAGCGAAATGCAGTCACTAACCAATCTTTAGGTTCAATCGCATCTAAGCCCTGAATACGTGCACTGATATAGGATGGCGAGGATACGCGCGGATCACCCGAAATGATACTGACGTTACCACCGACGGATCTTATATTGTCTGCTTCAAATCTTGTAACAGCGTATGGACCAACCGCACTGATTGACAGATCACCTTTGATAGCAATTGGTGTGGGGCCACTAAACTTTAATGAAGCCTCACTCTGCGTTCCGTTCGACGATACATTGACGTTACCGTCAATAGAACTGGGGAATGTTACTACGCTAGTCGGGGTAAATAAGAAATCTGCCTTAGATTGAGAGAGATCGTTCCTAGCCTCTATGTTTAAATTGCCTCCGATGTGCAAAGTAGCATTTTTCCCTCCAATGGCAACTGTAGAACGTGCGCCATAATTGGAGTTATTAGACTCACCAGCGCGGCCCGAAATCGTCGAGAAGTCACCATCTACATTAAATCCAGCAACTGATCCTGAGATATCGTTTGAATTTATGCTCGTCAATAGCTTTGACAAGCTGTTAAAGCCATACGACTCAACCGACAAACCACCGGAAAGATTTGAATTAGTCGTATCGACTCGCTTAATGCTCAAATTTCCGTCATTGGTTGATAAATTTATGAGTGCTGACGCGTTTATTGAAATTGGCGTTGCTGCAATACTTAAATCGCCATGAAGGTTAAGGTCGTCAATTTTTTTGCTTGAAAATTCGATTTTACTGACGTTAGTTTCAGGATTGAATTCCTGATACTGTCCTGCTTGAAAAACGCCCAAGTTCTTGTATAGGCTGACAGAGCCATCAACTTGCGTTGCGTAGGCTGCCGCTCTCGTGCTGTAACCATTAGATGCAACAATCAGCGAATTGATGTCATTTGAAAGTAAACTTCCTAAAGTTAAGCTTGCTGTTCCATCAAAAGTCAGCGTCGACGAACTACCGGATTCGTTGGCGCTGACTAAAATACTTGAGTCTGATGACACACTTCCAGCCGCCGAGATGAACCCTTGCGCAGTACTGCCGGCACCAGATGCTCGTTGCGCGATCGGTCCCTGTAAAGTCGTATCGCCCTTGGTATTTACATCGAGTGCTGACTGCGTTCCGATTCTATAAATGATCGAGGAATTTTCACCGTTAGCAGAAAAATTTAATGGCCCGCTTGCTGAAAAATTTCCTTTCGCAGTCAATAGGATTAACTGGGATGATGAGTCCACCGCCGCGGACCTAGCATTATTTGTTAGAGAAATGCCTGCGACATTAATGCTACCTACCGCGCCATTCTGCTGATTCAATATCAGATTCGACGAGCTGCCAGTCCCTGAT
>VERA01000075.1 GCA_018882935.1 Burkholderiaceae bacterium
ACAATAACCTGCCCCGCTAACATCGCAGCATGCTCACCGGGCTGGTCAACCACCGCAATCTCAGTCTGCCCAGTGCCATGCCAACACAATGTGATTCCGAGCACCGCGGCTGCCATATTCACAAAATCACGTACGCTGCATTGCTGGCCGCTGGCGATAACATAATCTTCGGGTTGCGACTGCTGCAGCATCAGCCACTGCATCTCGACATAATCCCGTGCATGACCCCAATCCCTGAGCGCATCGAGATTACCGAGGTAAATACAATCCTGCAGCCCGAGCGCGATACGCGCCAAGCCTCGAGTGATTTTGCGGGTAACAAAAGTTTCTCCGCGCCGTGCAGATTCATGATTGAACAGAATGCCGTTACAGGCATATAGCCCGTACGCTTCGCGATAGTTCACCGTGATCCAGTAGGCGTACAACTTGGCTGCGGCATACGGACTACGTGGATAAAACGGCGTGTGCTCGGTTTGTGGACTCTGCTGTACCTTGCCGTATAACTCGGATGTCGAGGCCTGATAGAAGCGGGTTTTATTTTCCAGGCCAAGAATTCGAATAGCCTCGAGCAGCCGTAGTGTGCCTAAAGCATCTGAGTTAGCGGTGTACTCAGGCTCTTCGAATGAGACCGCTACATGACTTTGTGCAGCAAGATTGTAGACTTCATCAGGCTGCGATTGCTGCATTACGCGTATCAGCGATGCAGTATCGGTCATGTCACCGTGATGCAAAATCAAATGTCGGTCGATCTCGTGCGGGTCTTGGTACAGATGATCAATACGCGCAGTGTTAAATTGAGATGCACGGCGCTTGATCCCATGCACGATATAGCCCTTTGAGAGCAGAAGCTCGGCGAGATAAGCACCATCTTGGCCAGTAATACCCGTGACTAACGCCACTTTGTTTGGTGGCGATTGCATCGGTTCGGTAGGAATCATAAGCATGAGCGAGTTGAGTAAGGCGCTCATTCTGTCGCTATGCCGGATGGTCTCGTTGCGGCCGCGCAGTTACCTACCGCCCTGTTGGGTTGGGTCAATAGCCCTCTGGGTTGTTACACTGCCAGCGCCAGTGATCAGCGCACATTTTTTCAAGATCATGCTCGGCATGCCACCCTAATAATTCAGACGCACGATGTACCGATGCGTAGCAAGTGGCGACATCTCCGGCGCGCCGTGCAGTGCGTTGAACAGGAATGACTTTTCCGCTAACCCGTTCGAATGCGGCGACTGCTTGTAGCACACTCACACCGCGGCCGGTACCCAGATTGACTGTAAAGCTGCCATCGTGTGCAGACAGGCGATCCAAGGCCGCAAGATGGCCGCGCGCCAGATCCATCACATGAATATAGTCACGCACACCGCTACCATCTTCGGTGGGGTAGTCATCACCAAACAACTGTAAATAGGGGCGTCTGCCGATCGCGACTTGTGCAATATAAGGCATCAAGTTGTTGGGTATGTCGCGGGGGTCTTCACCAATCAGGCCGCTGTCATGGGCACCCACCGGATTGAAATATCGTAGCGTTGCAATACGCCAGCTGTTATCGGCCCGCACTATATCTTGCAGCATCTGCTCAACCATCAGCTTGCTACGACCATAGGGGTTGGTAGCCGATGTAGGCGCAGCCTCGCCTACCGGTACAGCTGCGGGCTCACCGTACACAGTTGCAGAGGAACTGAATACCAGCTTGCGTATGCCGTACTGTTGCAGCAAGCGCAGTAGAGTCACCGTGCCGCAGACATTATTATCAAAGTACTTGAGTGGCTCGCTAACAGATTCACCCACCGCTTTCAGGCCGGCGAAATGAATCACGGCATCAATACGATAGTGCTTGAGTACAGCAGTCAGCGCGGTCTGGTTTCGTATGTCAATACGATGAAAGTCGATAGACCGTCGGGTAATCTGCTGTATACGCTCAATGACCCGTGGCGAGCTATTACTGAGATTATCAATACCAATAACTTTGCAGCCTCGCTCGAGCAGGCAAACGCAGGTATGGGCGGCGATGTATCCGGTTGCACCGGTCACGAGAATGACAGGCTCAGCCATAGGGCGAGTGCTGCACCGTATATTGACTATTGGCTGACATAAATGCCTTTCAGTTTCAGCCAAGGCATTGGTAGTGATTTTGCAAGTACTACGATCAGCACCGCTAACAGATCGAAGCACCAATCTATGACGGATGCGGTACGGTAGGGCAGGGTCGCTTGTATCGATTCATCAATCAGTCCAAGCAAAGCAATTACCGCTATCGTTAGTATGACGCGCCGTTGCTTTGATGTGATCCAGCTGTGGTAGCAAAGTATGCTAAGTACTACATACGCGATAAGGTGTAAGGCCTTGTCACCAAAGCGGGCTGATAGTGCATCCGCTTGACCTGGAATTGCACCAAGAGCGATCATCAATGTAAAGAATGATAGAAGCGCTACCGACCAGCGCAGATGGATTCGCATCAGTAGGCGTTCTGACTAGTCCAGCCTTTGAAAGCAGTCCAAAGAATAATTTTCAAATCCATCCAGAAAGACCAGTGCTGTATGTAGTACAGATCGAACTGAACCCGGTGTGCCATTTTTTCGTCGGTGTCTGTCTCGCCGCGGTGTCCATTAATTTGCGCCCAGCCTGTGATGCCCGGTTTGACACGGTGCCGTTGCATGTACATAGCCAGTTTGTCTTTGTACAAATCATTGTGTGGTAAAGCGTGCGGACGCGGACCAACGACTGACATGTCACCCATCAGCACATTAAAAAACTGCGGCAGTTCATCCAGACTGGTTCGACGCAGAAAGCGACCAATGCTGGTAATGCGCGGGTCATCTCGCGTGGCTTGCGTGATGCGGCCTGCCTCCTGGTGCACTCGCATACTACGGAATTTAAGTACCTGAAAACGCCGACCGTTCAAGCCCAGTCGTGGTTGCCGAAACAGGATAGGGCCGGGCGAATCAATTCGTATGGCCAGCGCAATCGCGATAAATAGCGGCGATAGCAGGATAAGTACCAGTGCTGCAAATACACGATCAAAAATGTCTTTGAGTATGCCCGGCGTGCCGGTGCTGGCGGGATGGTTCAGCTCGACCACCGGCATACCTAAAAACTCAACCGTGCGATGCGTCAGTAGGCTGGCGGCTGTTACATCAGGTACCCAGCGGATATCAACCAGTGTATTGCCAAGTAAAGTATGCAGTCGTTGCAGCTGCACTGTCTCGGCAAGTGGCAATGTGATCCAGACTTCGTGCACGCGGTGGCGCTCAACGGCATCGGGAATCTCATCTAAGGCGGTAAGCGTCTCAATCGGTGCGTCGATAGCGAGGCGGTCGCTGCCCACATAGGCCGCAACGACCTGATACCCTGTCCAGCGCTGTGCCTGTGCGCGTTGGTGTAGCTCTTGGCCGGTGCTGCCGTAACCCACAATGATGACGCGCTTGTTATGTATGCCTTGCTGACGAAGACCAGACAATGCGCCGTCAAGTGCCCAGCGATACAGTACAAAGCTGAAAAGCGTGAGTGCTAACCAAGTTCCCAGCCAAGTCAACGAGAGCTCGCCAAGCTGCCTGATCATTAAGCCAAACAGCACACCAGCAGTGAGAATCACGGCTATCGCAAGCAGCGCATTACCCGCTGTGAGCACCAGTGACCTGCCGCGCCATGATGAATACAGCGCAAACTGCGGAAACACCACCACAGCCAGCGTACAGCAGAAATAAAGTATCGCAGTGTGCGTTGCACTCATCAGCGTCGACCCGGAGGGAAGCAGAAGCGCGTCAGCGATAACACCCATGGCATAGAGCAGTAGCACATCGGTGAAGCGTACGACAGACTCCAGCCGTGTCGCATTGCGAGCGATCAGGTCAACCATGTGAGGATCTTGTCTCGGAATTGTTATCGGCTGACGATTGCGCACGGCAATCATTAGCTTTTCGACGCGATTCGAGCGTGCTGTAGATTGGAAGTGCCTTGGCTTGGGCCGCGTCAACCGCAGTATCTAGCCGGGGTAGCGCTGATGCCTTTAACGAAGTTCAGGTGCCGGATAAAGAAGCGTAGGCAAAAAAAAGACCTCCGGTGGGAGGTCTTTGGCTTACTACAGATAAGGTTTGTTGATACCCGCTTACCCTAATTTCGGGCTTCCCCGCATTTTGTATGAACCAAAACAACACACCCGGCTGTCGCCAGACTTGAGATCAGGGCGATCACACCAGCCGTATAGCCTAATCCCTGAACGGTGGTGCGCTCTTCTGAGTAAGTTGAGATACTCGGTATTACAAAGCTTAGTATCGATAAACAAAACAATGCGATCGAGCCGGCAATACAACCATTGAGATAAGCGGCCTCACAGCTAGGGCTTAATGCGGTTGCCGCTTGGGTGCCTGTTGTATTATCAGACACGGGTGTCTGGGCGCCCGGGTTCATTTGTGCTGCAGCCGCTTTTGCTGAGTTTAAATCGGCCATCATGTCAGCCAAAGATATCGATGAATCGGTAGCTAATGACGCCAAGTGGTTTCGAATCGCATTCCTCATGTTGATACCGGGATGATCAATATTGTCTATTGATGAATCTTCATTTCCTGCACCTAAATTCCATGGCAGGCGCTGATCATCTGCCAACCGCTGTTCTTCGTGGTGTGAACTTATCGGTGGCGGTACGTCGGTACGGTAGGACGCTACTTGTGTATTGAGATTTGCAGTAGTCATTGTGATGAGTTAATTTGAATAGAGTGAAAGATCGTTCATTCATGCGAGAGCCAAGCAGGTGATCACGCTTGATCGTTGTTACATTGCTCGCGACGGGTTACGTAGGATAGAAGCTGTTTTTGTTCCATGATGAGCTCAAGGCAATAGAGTATCGAGCTTTCGCTGTGCCAGCTCCATCAATTTTCTCTTATCGAAATCTCCGTAGCTGAGTTCGATCGTTTTATTCAGAAAGGGGATGGCTTCCTCAAGTTTTCCCAAAGCGATCAGGCATTCTGCTAATCGGTATGATGCGGCTGTATGGTCAGGATCCACATCAAGCGTCATTGCATAGACCACTGCAGCTGGCTCAAAATGACTTAATTGCTGCAGGCAAGCGCCTGTAATGAAGGTATAGCGGTTATCGGACGGTTTATGCAGGGTGAGTTGCAGCGCGATAGGTAAGGCATGATGAAAGTCCCCCTGATTACACAAGTCATGCGCGATCTTGTACAGTGCCGCATAGCCTTCATCTGTGATGCCGCGTAATTCTCCGAGCGTATAGCCCTGTTGTAGTCGTTCACGGTATTGCTCCAGCGTCTGCTGGATCGTTGGAAGACCTTCGCTCAGTTGCGTAACAATTGCAGCAATGTCGGGATCCGAAGGAGGATGAACATAGGTGTCTGTCACAATTTGATTCCTCACAAGGCGATGGCCCTGCTCGGTGACAGACGTAGCGGGTGGGTTCCTTCAGAGGGCCGATCAGATTAAACCGTTGAATGGAATTACGTTGACTTCTCGACCCGCTTCGATATCACCTTCGTCATGGGCAAGCACCACCATGCAGTTGGCTTCAGACATGGAGCTGAGAATGCCAGAGCCCTGCGCGCCGGTTAATTGCACATGTGCTGTGCCATTCGAATCGAAAGCGATCACACCGCGTTGATATTCAGTGCGACCTTTACGCTTTTTGATCGCATACGTGCTGATCGCCCGGATCATTGGTAATTTTTCTGCTGTTGTTCCCTGTAACTGAAACAGTGCCTCGCGCGCGAAGAAGTAAAAGGTCGCCATGACGGCAACCGGATTGCCCGGTAAGCCGAAGAACAGTGCATCTTTACCATCGACAGTGATTTTGCCGAAGGCCATCGGTCGGCCTGGGCGCATGGCGATTTTCCAAAACAAGATGTCGCCGAGTCGGGCCATTAACTCACGGGTATAGTCGGCATCACCGGCAGAGACACCACCAGTCGTAATCACCGCATCGGCTGTTTTGCAAGCGGAGCGCAACGCATTTTCCAATGCCATAGGGTCATCACGCACGACGCCGAGATCAATCGCCTCGAAACCAGCACGTTCAAGCATTGCCTGCAGTGTGTAGCGGTTGCTGTCGTAGACACAGCCCTCATCAAGCGGCTGACCAATGGAGCGAAGTTCATCGCCCGTTGAGAAGAAAGCGACACGTAATTTTCGATGAACAGCAAGCTCAGCAATGCCGAGCGAGGCAATCACACCCAGATCAGACGGGGTCAGCAAACGACCCTTGTTCAGCACCGTGGCACCGACAGGTAAGTCTTCACCGGCAAGCCGTACATTACTTCCTGCTTTGATGACATCGGCTGATAGGGTGATACTGTGCTGCGTTGCCTCAGTCACCAGTTCTTGCGGGATAACCGTATCGCAGCCACGCGGCATCACCGCACCGGTCATGATGCGTACACATTGCCCCGTTTTTACGGGATGCTGGTAGGGATGGCCTGCATAAGCCTTACCCGCAACCGTGAGCGTGATCGTAGCTTGCTTCAGCTCTGAACCTGAAAACGCATAGCCATCCATCGCCGAATTATGGTGAGACGGCACATTGATAGGTGCGGTGATGTCGGTGGCGAGTGTGCGACCCAGGGCCTGCTTGAGCGGCACCTGCTCTGTATCGGTGATGGGTTGAATACAGCGGGCGATGGCTTGCTGCGCGATCTCAACCCGCAGCGATTCTGCGTCAAATCCGGCAATAGATTCTGTGATTTGACGGAGCTTGTCAGTCATGGTTACGTTTGGATATCGATAGCATCATCGAAATTCGCTGGACCCCGGTGCAGGCTCGGATCCATTGCAGTCACGCGGCACTGAATCTTAACCGCCGATGTACGACATCTCCACCTTGCGTACCGCGCGGGCAAGACCATCGGTATTGATGGTGCGCAGTTCGGAGTACCGATCATCACGCTGCGACCACAAATGCGCGACCGCCGCGATGATTTCCTCATCAGAGTGACCCGCACGCAGCAGCGCGCGCAGATCATGACCACCGGTGGCAAATAAACAGGTGAATAGCTTGCCCTCGGTCGACAAGCGGGCGCGGTTGCAGTCACTGCAGAAAGCTTGCGTCACGCTGGAGATGACGCCAATCTCACCGCTGCCATCGACATAGCGCCAGCGCTCGGCGGTCTCGCCGGTGTAGTTGGGTTCGACTTCTTCCAACGGCGTCTGCTCACTAATCCGGCGCACCACCTCGGCCGATGGAATGACTTCATCCATTTTCCAGCCATTCGAAGCACCGACATCCATGTACTCGATAAAACGCAGGATCGCCGGGCTACCTTTAAAGTAGCGCGCCATCGGCACGATCTCCTGATCGTTCACGCCGTGCTTGACCACCATATTCACTTTGACCGGACCCAAGCCCACCCGATGCGCAGCTTCGATACCATCCAGTACATCTGATACCGGAAAGTCCACATCATTCATGCGCTTGAAGGTGGCGTCATCCAGAGAATCCAGCGAGACTGTGACGCGCCCGAGCCCGGCGTCTTTGAGCGATTGCGCTTTTTTTGTCAGCAGCGAGCCATTCGTGGTCATGGTCAGATCAAGCGGCTTGCCATTATGCGTGGTCAGGCTCGCTAACATCTCGATCAATTTTTCAATATGCTTGCGCAGTAATGGCTCGCCACCAGTGAGTCGTATTTTTTCTACGCCGTGTGCGATAAAAATCTTAGCGACGCGTGTAATCTCTTCGAACGACAGCAGCGAGCTCTGCGGCAGAAACTGGTAATCCTTGTCGAACACTTCTTTCGGCATGCAGTACACGCAGCGGAAGTTGCAGCGATCAGTCACCGAAATACGCAGATCGCGTAACGGGCGTGCGAGCTGATCCGAGAGCAGCCCGGTAGCAGGGGTCAGCGTTTTCGGAATATGCGGCACTGCTTGCAAATAGCGCAGGTCGGCAACGGGAATAAAGCGTTCTGTCATTTGTTACGAGGATGGCGGCGTCGCCATCGGGAAGTCGTGTTGCGGTGGCGGTCAAAAAACCGGCCGGATGGGCGCGTAAGATATCACGAGGCCGGTAATCGCACAGGCCAGCAGCACCCTCGGCGCGCTCAGCTTGAACCGCAGCAGCGCGACGGTGGCGGCAAGCGCGATGAGTATCGCCAGCCAATCCCAGCGGGTTAGCGCTAGATCAAGGTGGAATACCTGGGCTGCGAACAGGGCGCCCAGGCTGACAATCACCCCAACCACGGCGGCACTGATCGCGCTCAGCACCGCGCCGAGCCGAACATGGCCGCGGGTTGCTTCAACGATCGGCGCACCGGCCAGAATAAAAACAAAGCTTGGCAAAAAGGTGAAGAAGGTGGCAATTAGCGCACCGGCGCAGCCGGACCAGAACAGCGCCAAGGGCCCAAAAACTTCTTGCGACCAGCCACCGACGAAGCCGACAAACGCAACGATCATGATCAGCGGGCCGGGCGTTGTTTCGCCGAGCGCGAGGCCATCCATCATTTGACTCGCGCTCAACCAGCCGAAGTGATCGACTGCGCCTTGGTACACATACGGCAGTACGGCATACGCACCACCGAAACTAAGCAGCGCGGCTTTGGTGAAAAACCAGCCCATCTGCACCAACGGGTTTCGCCAGCCGAACGCAAGATTTAACACCAGTAGTACTGCCGCACCGAGCGCAACACCAAGCACAACCGTGCGCAGCAACCCGCGCCAGTTGAACGCGCTGTGTGCGGGCGGCGGCATGTGGTCATCGATCAGCGCGGCAGTCGTGGTTTGCGTCTGCGCGGTGTGATGTGATTGCAGCGCAAAATAGTGTGGCTGGTAGCGCGCGCCGATAGCACCAATCAGCGCCGCAATACCAATGACTAAGGGGAAGGGTAGTTGAACGACGCTGATGAGTACACAAGCGAGCACGGCCACAGACAGTAGCCACCGGTTATGCAGGCTGCGCTGCCCGATGCGCCACGCTGCGGCCAGCACCAGCGCGACCACTGCGGGTTTGATGCCATACAAAACACCCGCCACCACCGGCACATCGCCAAACGCCAGGTACACCCAGGATAGCGTCATCAGTATCAAGAGTGATGGCAGCACGAACAAGCAGCCGGCCATCAGCCCACCAACGGTGCGATGCATCAGCCAGCCGATGTAGGTGGCGAGCTGCATCGCCTCGGGCCCGGGCAGCAGCATGCAATAGTTCAGCGCATGCAGAAATCGCTGCTCGGAGATCCAGCGTTTTTTTTCCACCAGCTCATCGTGCATCAAGGCGATCTGACCACTGGGGCCGCCGAAACTGATCAAGCCAAGACGAAGCCAGTAGCGGAATGCTTCGGATAAGCTGACCGGGGACGGTGCGGTGCCACCGTCGGCGTCATTCAGCATGTCGGATCACATATTGGCGTAGTTCGGGCCACCGCCACCCTCAGGCGTGACCCAGACGATATTCTGCGTCGGGTCTTTGATGTCACAGGTTTTACAGTGAACACAGTTTTGCGCGTTGATCTGCAGCCGGGGTTGACCACTTTCTTCCACATACTCATACACACCCGCCGGACAGTAGCGCTGCTCGGGGCCACCGTAAGTCGTGAGATTGACTGACACGGGTACGCTGCTATCGGTGAGCGTGAGGTGCGCGGGCTGGTGCTCGTTGTGGTTGGTGTTCGAGATGAACACCGACGATAAACGATCGAAAGTAAGTACGTTATCCGGCTTCGGGTAGTGAATAGGCTGGCACTCAGCGGCAGGACGTAGCCCAAGATGATCGGGGTGTTGATGATGCAGTGTCCAAGGTGCTTTGCCACGGAACAGGACTTGGTCAATACCAACGAGTAGCGTGCCGAGGTACAAGCCTTTACCCATCGCAGGTTTGAAGTTGCGCGCGACATGCAGCTCTTCATGCAACCATGATTGTTCGAAACGCGTGCTGTAAGTAGTCAGCTCATCCTGCGCATGCTCCGCAACGATCGCATCAAACGCTGCCTCGGCCGCCAGCATGCCGGATTTCATCGCCGCATGGCTACCCTTGATCCGGCTGGCATTTAGGAAGCCAGCATCGCAACCGATCAGCGCACCACCGGGGAAGGTGAGCTTGGGCAGTGATTGCAGTCCACCCGCCGTGATTGCACGCGCGCCATAAGAGAGTCGTTTGCCGCCCTCGAAAAATCCACGAATTGAAGGATGGGTTTTATAGCGCTGAAACTCTTCAAACGGCGAGAGGTAGGGGTTCTGATAACCAAGACCCACCACATAACCAACCGCGACCAAATTATTCTCGAGGTGGTAGAGGAAAGAACCGCCATACGTATCCGCATCGAGCGGCCAGCCCGCCGTGTGAATCACCAAGCCGGGTTGATGCTTGGCAGGGTCAATCTCCCACAACTCTTTCAGGCCGATGCCATAGGTTTGCGGGTCCTTACCTGCATCCAGCCGAAACTTGCTGATCAGCTGCTTACCCAAATGCCCGCGCGCGCCTTCGGCAAACAACGTGTACTTCGCGTTCAAGGCCATACCCAGCTGGAAATCGGAGGTGGCCGCGCCGTCTTTGCCCACGCCCATATTGCCGGTGGCAACGCCTACGACTGCGCCTTGATCATCATATAAAACCTCGGCAGCGGCGAAGCCGGGAAAAATCTCTACGCCTAGCGCCTCGGCTTGTTGCGCCAGCCAGCGCACCACGTTGCCGAGCGAGACGATGTAATTGCCGTGATTCTGGAAGCAGGCCGGCAACAACCAGTTGGGTGTAGCGACTGCGCTGCTTTCGGTCAGGAAGAGAAAGCGGTCTTCCGAGACGGGTGTGTTCAGTGGCGCACCGCGCTGCTGCCAGTCGGGAAACAGCTCTTGCATGGCGATCGGGTCCATCACTGCGCCCGATAAAATATGCGCGCCCGGTTCGCTGCCTTTTTCCAGTACGCAGACGCTGATCTCGCGACCCTGCTGCTCGGCGAGTTGTTTCAGGCGAATCGCGGCAGATAATCCGGCGGGCCCTGCACCAATAATGACGACGTCATAGTCCATCGCCTCACGGGGGCCGAATTGGTCAATAAAACTCGGGTGCTGGCTGGGACTGGTCATGGTAGCTATGAAAGTATGCGTAGGCCTGATTTTCCGGGCTTTTACCGGCTCAGGGGTCTGTTTAGATGCATCTTCGATGCACGGAATCATGTAATGATAACGGCTTCACCCGAATTAAAGACCAACAGGGGGCATGTGTGGGTATTGAAGTCAATTTCACAGGCAAGGTAGCACTGGTCACCGGTGCCTCTAGCGGGTTAGGCGAGCGCTTCGGGCAGATTCTGGCCGAAGCGCTCGCCTAACCCGCTAGAGGCACCGGTGACCAGTGCTACCT
>VERA01000017.1 GCA_018882935.1 Burkholderiaceae bacterium
CGAGCAGATACGCCCGCGTCTGACCACGCGCATGAATCTTGAATCCGCTATCACCGAAGAAATGCTCGAGATCGCCTGCCGTATTCAGCCGCAGGATGTGTGCTTGGTGCCAGAACGTCGTAATGAAGTGACCACCGAAGGCGGACTCGACGTCCTGCGTTTTTACGATGATGTGCAGCGTGCCTGCGTGCGTCTGGCGCAGGCAGGTATTCGGGTGTCATTGTTTATTGATGCGGATACCGAACAGATTCGTGCTTCAGCCGAGGCGGGTGCGCCGGTGATTGAGTTGCACACCGGTCGGTATGCCGATACCGAGGGCGATGAACAGCAGCACGAGCTTGAGCGTATTCGTGCCGGCGTTACTGCTGGCGTTCGCCATGGCCTGAAAGTGAACGCCGGTCATGGGCTGCACTACACCAACACGCAGGCCATCGCCGCCATACCCGAGATTGCCGAGCTCAATATTGGCCATGCCATTGTTGCGCACGCGGTATTCGTTGGCTGGGAAAACGCCGTACGCGAGATGAAAGCCCTTATGACGCAGGCAAGGTTGGCCGCACTGCGCGCATGATCTTCGGCATCGGCACCGACATTATCCGGATTGACCGCATCGCTGCAGCGGTCGCGCGGCATGGCGATCGCTTCGCACAGCGCATACTTGGGCCGCAGGAAATGGAAAAATACTTGCGCCGTAAAGCCAAAGTCGAGGCCCGTGGGCTGCGCTTTCTGGCGACGCGCTTCGCTGCCAAAGAGGCATTCTCCAAAGCGATTGGTCTAGGTATGCGCATGCCTATGACCTGGCGCTCGGCACAATTTTTGAATACACCGACGGGCAAGCCGATGATAGTCACCACTGGCGCACTGACTGATTTCATGCATGCCCATGGCATCAGTGCGCAGGTGTCGATTACCGATGAAGCAGAATACGCAGTTGCATTTGTCATTGTGGAGAAATCATGAGTACTGCTGTACAGCCGCTTGGTCCGGTGATGCTGGATGTGGTGGGTAAGTCTTTGTCGGATGATGACTTGCGGCGGCTGCATCACCCGCTTACCGGTGGCGTGATTCTGTTCGCACGTAATTATGAGAGCCGTGCTCAGGTAACCGCGCTGTGCGCAGCGATTCATCATGCCCGCCCCGGTATATTGATCGCGGTTGATCATGAAGGTGGGCGTGTACAGCGTTTCCGCAGCGATGGTTTTACGCGCTTGCCCGCGATGCGTGCCTTGGGGCAGTTGTGGGATCGTGACGTACTGCAGTCCTGTAAAGTGGCAACGGCCTTGGGCTATGTGCTGGCCGCAGAGCTGCGCGCCTGTGGCGTGGATTTATCGTTTACCCCGGTGCTGGATCTTGACTACGGCCCGTCAGAGGTGATTGGTGATCGTGCGTTTCATCGTGACCCACGCGTGGTGACCATGCTCGCAAAAAGCATTAATCACGGATTGCTGCAAGCCGGTATGGCCAACTGTGGCAAGCATTTCCCGGGGCATGGGTTCGTGGCTGCGGATTCGCATATCGCTATTCCCGTTGATGAGCGTGATCCGAAAGATATTCTGAAAGAAGACGCCGCACCCTATGGCTGGTTAGGCATGAGCTTGTCGGCGGTGATGCCGGCGCATGTGATTTATCCGTTCTTCGATAGTCAACCGGCAGGATTCTCGCGTAAATGGTTAAGTCTGTTACGTGACGAATTAGGTTTTGAGGGTGTAATTTTTAGTGATGACTTGTCGATGGAAGGCGCCAGCGTCGCAGGTAATGTCGTACAAGGCGCGCATGCAGCATTAAGCGCAGGGTGCGACATGGTGCTGGTATGCAATTCGCCAGACAAAGCCGATCAGTTACTGGAAGGTCTAGACCCCACAGTAGCGCTTGATGCAAAGCGCTCCGCAGCACGTATTGCTGCACTGGTGCCTACCTCGCCGCCAAAGACTTGGGATGAGCTACAGGCCGATCCGGTATACAAAGCAGCGTGTGGATTGGTGAAATCACTCGGCTGATGAATGGCTGGATTCCGGCCTGCGCCGGAATGAAAAATCTTTCTGATGGACGAGACCAGTAACCC
Organism: Burkholderiaceae bacterium; assembly: GCA_018882935.1. Taxonomy (GTDB): domain Bacteria; phylum Pseudomonadota; class Gammaproteobacteria; order Burkholderiales; family Burkholderiaceae_D; genus Pernthalerella. The sequence continues at coordinate 2,063 of VERA01000017.1, forward strand.
ACCGGATCCGCGTGCAGCGCTGCTGGAAGAAGTCGCGCAGCTACCGCATTTACCCGGCGTCTATCGCTACTTCGATGTCAACGACAAGCTGCTCTACGTCGGTAAAGCGCGTGACCTCAAAAAGCGCGTATCAAGCTACTTCCAAAAGAACCTTGCCAGCCCGCGCACCGCGATGATGGTTGAACGCATCATGCGTCTCGAAACTACCGTCACCCGCAGCGAAGCCGAGGCGCTGATCCTGGAAAGTAACCTGATCAAGACTCAGCAACCGCGCTACAACATCCTGTTCCGTGATGATAAGTCCTACCCCTACCTGAAACTGTCGGCAGGGCAGTTTCCGCGTATGTCGTATTACCGTGGCGCAGTCGATAAAAAAAGTCAGTACTTTGGCCCTTACCCGAGCGCGTGGGCGGTCAAGCAGTCGATGGAGATTTTGCAAAAAATCTTCTTGCTGCGTACCTGCGAAGACTCCGTATTTCAAAACCGTACCCGGCCCTGCTTGCTGCATCAGATTCATCGTTGTAGTGGGCCGTGTGTGAACCTGATCAGTCAGCAAGACTATGCCATCGATGTCGATAATGCCGCGCAGTTTTTACGCGGGCGGCAAACCGAGTTGATGGACTCACTCGAGCGAAAAATGCACGGCTTTGCAGCGGATTTGAAATTTGAGCAGGCGGCAGTCGTCAGAAACCAGATCACCGCACTATCCCGCGTGCTGCATCAGCAGAGTATGGAAACGGTGGGTGATGCGGATATCGATATCATCGCCGTGGTAGTACAAGGTGGCCGTGCTTGCGTCAATCTGGCGATGGTGCGTGGGGGCAGGCACTTGGGTGACAGGGCCTACTTCCCGACCCAAGTCGATATGGCGCTGGCGATCGATAGCAGCGTCGACCAAGAGGTGCTCAAAGCTTTCCTCGCGCAGCACTACGCCGATAAATTCATTCCGGGTGTGCTGATTCTGAATGTGGAGTTTGATGAGCCCGAGTTAATGGTCGCGTTAATGGAGCAGTGCGGGCATCGAATACAGCTGGTGTTCCAGCCTCAGGGCAAGCGCCGTGATTGGCTACAGATGGCAGAGAAGGGTGCGCAGATTGCGCTGGCGCGACTATTGGCAGAGCAAGGCTCGCAGCAATCACGCACGCGCGTACTTGCTGACACTTTGGGCATGGATAGCGCCGATCTTGACGCACTACGTATCGAGTGTTTCGATATCAGCCACACGCAGGGCGAGGCCACGCAGGCGTCTTGTGTGATCTATCACCATCATCAGATGCAGAGTGGCGAATACCGACGCTACAACATCAACGACATCACGCCGGGTGATGACTACGCAGCAATGCGGCAAGTTCTGATGCGTCGCTACGAAAAAGTAGCCAATGGCGATGGCGTGATGCCTGATCTGGTATTGATTGATGGTGGTAAAGGTCAGGTGGAAATGGCGCGGCAGGTGCTGGCCGAGCTGGGGCTCGACATCAGCCTCATCGTTGGTGTGGCCAAAGGCGAGGGGCGCAAGGTAGGGCTCGAGACTTTACTATTTGCGGACGGTCGCACACCGCTTGAGCTAGGCAAGGAATCTGCTGCACTGATGCTGATCGCACAAATTCGCGATGAGGCGCATCGGTTTGCGATTACCGGCATGCGCGCCAAACGCGCTAAGGCCCGGCAGACATCGCGTTTGGAGGAAATCGAAGGCATTGGCCCCAAGCGCCGACAAAAACTGCTGGCGCGCTTCGGTGGGTTGCGTGGCGTGATGGATGCCAGTGTCGAAGATCTTGCCTCGGTGGAGGGCATCTCCCATCAGCTTGCCGAAGACATCTACCGGCAGCTACATTGAATTACAATCGCGAGCAGTTCTGTCTTTCATACTCGCATGCCTCTCAACATACCGATCCTGCTGACCTGGCTGCGAGTCGCCCTGATCCCGCTGGTGGTGGGGGTGTTCTTCCTGCCGGACCACTGGATGACGCTGCATGATCGCGGGCTTGCCGCTACCGCGATTTTTATTGTCGCTGCACTGACCGACTGGTTTGATGGCTATCTGGCCCGACGCTGGAATCAAACCTCGGCCTTCGGTGCGTTTCTTGATCCGGTAGCCGATAAATTAATGGTTGCCGGCGCCTTGCTGCTGCTGGTGCAGCTGGGTCGTACTAACGCCGTGATTGCGTTCATTATCATTGGCCGCGAGATAGCCATTTCTGCGTTACGCGAGTGGATGGCACAGATAGGTGCGACCAAATCGGTTGCGGTCAGCTCACTCGGCAAGGTCAAGACGGCGGCGCAGATGGTCGCTATCCCCATGCTGCTATACGGCGAGCCGCTGCTCGGCGTTTTACCCACGCTGCTGATCGGCCAGCGCTTGCTGGATGTTGCCGCGGTATTGACACTCTGGTCTATGGTTTACTACCTGCGCAAGGCGTGGCCCATGATCAAGGAGAGGCATGAGTCTGACTAAGGGCGAGTTGCCCTCGGTTGACAAAATTTTCAGCCAAGCTATAATCTCGGGTCTGTCGTAAAACGCTGGTTTTATCTGCGACGCGGGAGTAGCTCAGTTGGTAGAGCGCAACCTTGCCAAGGTTGAGGTCGAGAGTTCGAGACTCTTCTCCCGCTCCATATTCCGAAGGGAAGCCCACAAAGCTTCCCTTTTTCGTTCATGACAGTGTGAAGTTATCTTGCGCGTTGCTCAGCGCAGCACAAGTTCTTCGCGAGTACAATGCGGTTCCCCATGGCGGGGTAGCAAAGTGGTTATGCAGCGGCCTGCAAAGCCGTCTACGCCGGTTCGATTCCGACCCCCGCCTCCAAATTCAAAGAGGTTTCTAGCGATAGTGACCACTCAATTTTTACCTGTTTGGCGAAAAGACGTTTCGCCATCATGCAGTTTCCCGTACCGGAATTAGCATCGCTTACGGTGCGCGAATTTGTACCTAACGCCAAGCGGAGGCGTACATGCATCACAGAAGATGGCTAACGGCGCTATGCAGTCTGGTTTTCATGACGCCTTACTCTGCGCATGCTGACTGGGATATCCCGATCGTCACCACGACAGAAGCCAAGTACTACGCCGACTCCGAGACAAAGCGCAGCGCTGTCTTGCCCAGCGTTTGGATACTAGCCGACTACGATCAGCCGCAGCACACAGCCGGCCTGGAGCCTAACTATCTGTCGATGAAATTGTTAAGCGAAGCCGACTGCGCTGCGAAGAAGCTGCGAACAGTAAGCTTGATTTACTACTCGCTCGGCATGGGGCAGGGTGATGCCCTCGGCTATTCCACCTTCGCATCGGAGTGGGGCCGGCCAACACCACGGTCGGCATTTGCTGCGGTGTTTGGTTATCTCTGTCCCGAAAAATAAAACTGCAAAAGTCGCGGCTCGAGGCAAAGGCCGGCAGGTCTGCATGAAACGCAACTCGACCTGTATCAATCTGCATACGACCTCGCCGAGCGCTGATAAAATACCGTCTTTCACTGCCCGAGTGGTGAAACTGGTAGACACAGCGGACTTAAAATCCGCCGCTTACCCGAGAGGGGGCGTACCGGTTCGATTCCGGTCTCGGGCACCAATTTCAAGTGCTAGCTCATGCGCCCTTCGACAGCCCTCGACAACCATCGACAGGCGATTATTCAGATCATCGAGAGCCACAATGCACGTAACCCGCGAGTATTTGGCTCGGTAGTCCACGGTACAGACCGGGACGGCAGCGATCTGGATATTCTTATTGATCCCACTGCAGATACATCGCTTTTTGATATTGGCGCTATCCGCCGCGAACTGAAAAATTTGTTGGGAATTGAGGTCGATGTCGTAACGCCCAATGCTCTGCCCGACAGCTTTCGCTATCGAGTTCTTTCAGAAGCCAAGCTCATATGAGCCGATCACCGCGCCGCTGTAATCGAAGCGATGGGACTTAAAAATAAAAACTCCTGAGAGAGTTTGTTAATCCAGTATCAGGAGTAACACGCAGACTACTTCAAATTAAAACTTCATTTCGTGACGCAAGTGGCCTCTGAAATATTCCAGTTATCTTTTAGATTTTTGATCGTGTAGTTACAACTTCCTGATATGCCCTGATACTTACCAGTCCCCCCTTGAAAAATGGCAATGCCGCCTCCTCCTGATCCGCTTGAAGCGTCCCCTTGCCTTCTCTCGATAACAAAGTATTGGTTATCGCCATCTTTATCAGTTGCAGTGCAGTGTCCAGACACATCAGATGAGTCCTTTATCCGAACGATACGTACAAAACACGTTTGGTTACTTTCTCCAAGAAGAGATTGATTTGAACTTTCGATGATACTCACGATACCCTTTGAAGTACCGATCGTAACCTTCCCACCATTCCAATCAATCGTCTGATAATCAGTTTTTGAGATTGTTATGTTTCTGTACTTAGTCTCCGCTTGCGCTAGGTTGACTGTTGCATATGAAATCAAAATGGCAACCAGAATTTTTATTATCTTCATTTCCCACCCCCTTAACGATTTTGAAGTGCCTTCAGATTTATCAAGAGCAGCCCTAAGCAAAACGCCCCTCGACAGCCCTCGACAACCATCGATAGGCAATAAAAAACTCCTGACACAGCCTCTCGCAACCGTATCAGGAGTAATCTGCAGACAACATCAGCTAAAAACCTTACTTCATAACGCATGATGCATCGGTAGTCTGCCAGTTATCTTTGAGATATTTCGCTGCGTATTCACAAGAACCAGTTTTTCCTTGCCATTTTCCCGTGCCGCCTAATAAGGTGATCTTGCCTTTTCCGCCCGAACCGCTACTGGCATCACCTTGCTTTCGTTCAGCGATGAGATTCGAGATGTCACCGTCCTTATCAGTCAGAGTGCAATGAGCAGTGACGTCAGATGAGTCTTTGATTCTAACTACACGAAGAAAGCAGATTTGAATACTCTCACCATTCAGAGCAGGGTCCGAGCTATTGGAGGTGATTACTACCCCCTTTAGAGTACCCATCGTTACTTTGCCGCCATTCCAGTCCATGGTCTGCAATTCGGCTTTTGCGGTAGTAAAACTCTTGTAAGTCGTTTCAGCCTGCGCAATATTGATGAATGAATATGAAATTAAAAAAGCTATAAAAAATTTAAGCATTTTCATGTTGCATCCCCCAAGATAATTATCGATTTATCTATAAATATATCGCTAGTGGTCTCAAGCGAAAACCACGCTTCTCGACATTAATCCAAGAGTTTCATTTGGTCAATAATGCGTACCTGATGTACTTGGGTAAGGCGGGCAAAACGTATTGCTGCACTGCTGCGCTAGCGCTCAAATATCATCCCAAATCATTGATATTCTGATGTGGCGATTAATCGTGCCGTTATCAGCTAGTAAGAAAATTACAAAAAAATTACTATTAGATTATTCGAGAAATAAAAACTGAAGGGAGGCCGAAAGGCTTTGTCCGGAGCAGTACGCTGCGAAGTTTGTCGTGGTGGATGTGATGAGAAAAAAACATCTGATGCGGTATGCCACTACCGCAAGGTCACTACCGCATCAGATTTATGGAGCTATCAATACTACTTCAGGTAAGTTACCTGCAGGACGACATTCGATTTACCGATATTCTTGATCGCATATTTCTGCTTGTCTGCTGGTTGATCTGCGTATACGACATCACCAGTTTTATAGGTATAGCGAGTAGTTGATCCATCGTCATAATTTCGTTGGATCGTGCCACCTTTAACTACATACACAATTCGATCGAACTCTCTAGCAACACTCGGCGTTTCTGCCCCTGGCGCCCATGAAACAACAAAGACTTTAACTCGTTCATTCTCAATCAAAACTTTTTGCTTGAATCCATGATGATCAGCCAACGCATTGCCCGCGTTTAATAGGAAAACCCAGACAAAAAAACATACAAGCTTTTTCATGATCTGCCCCTTAAATATAGAATTTTTTCAATACTTGCAAAAATCATTTATCACTCATCGCTCCTCAGGCGCAACAAGTTAAACGGTCCTCTTAATCCACGTTTTTCGGTTATCGCTGAGACTTTTCCGAATTAACAGTCTGGCCCGGAGCGATTGTCAACTTTTTGAGTTGGCCCAACCAATGTCACAAGCGCACAAATTGAAAAGTGCAATTGCTAGTCCGATGGTCGCCCAGACGGCTGCCGTTAGTCAACAAAGGTATTCACTGGGCTTGGAAAAAATTACCAAATGGTAAAGAGGCGGGATTTGTTATGGCAACTTATGCTTTGCCATTCTGATAAAACTTCCCAATGCGCGAAGGCATCCTTTTGAGGCGTCAAACCTCTGGTGATGGTGGCCCGTAGTAGCCTTTTCTGGGTTTGGCAGATCGCAACAGCAAAGCTCCCTCGCTGACATGCGCGGAAAGTGATGTCCCACCTTGATCGATGTAGTCGAGTAGCGCCGCGCGCATGCGTGGGTCCCAATAGGTTCGCAGATGATTACGTATTCCCTCGGCGCGTCGATCTTGCGGGTAGGGCGCAAAAAAATCACCGATCTGATTTGCCATCAAAATAATACGGCTAATATCCAGCACCGGGTCATCAGGCAGTGGCAAAGCATGTTTTACGGAAGGTGCATTCATGCTGTTGCCTCCTCCTCACGCTTGATCTGTGCAATCGCCGGCTTATGCAACGACACCTCGACGGCAGTAACTTTATATTCCGGACAGTTGGTGGCCCAATCGGATAAATCAGATGTCACTACATTCACCCGTGTCTCTGCGTGATGAAAAGTCGTATAGACTAATCCTGCTCTGACGCGCTCAGAGATTTGTACTGTTAATTCTGTCGCGCCATACCGACTCGAAAGCCAGACGCGATCACCGTTGCGAATTCCTCTTGTATGCGCGTCATCGGCACTGATTTCCAGTACATCCTCAGCATGCCATTGCGAATTGGCGGTACGTCTTGTTTGGGTACCCACATTGTACTGACTGAGTATCCGGCCTGTAGTCAGCAACAGGGGGTAGGTATCTGATGTGCGTTCGCGAGTCGCCACATATTCAGTCAACATGAATGTACCTCGACCATTTGCACGCGGAAAACGCTCTCTGTGTAAGACCTCAGTCCCCTCGGGCGCGGACTCATCGCATGGCCACTGCACAGATCCGATTCGATCGATCAATTCAAAGCTGATACCGCGGTACGCGGGTGAAAGACGCGCAATCTCATCAAGAATTTGACCGGCGTGATCATAGTTGCAGGCATACCCCATGGCATTCATCAGCTTGACGACGATTTCCCAATCCTGCAAACCAGCAATCGGTTCAACTACTTTACGGACCCGATTTACTCGCCGTTCAGCGCTGGTAAATGTACCGTCCTTTTCAAGTGATGAGCTACCCGGTAAAAATACATGAGCATATCGCGCAGTTTCATTGAGAAAGAGATCTTGAATCACCACACATTCCATCGCGCGCATTGCTTCAATAATATGGGATTGATTCGGGTCACTTTGTACAGGGTCCTCGCCCATGATGTACATACCCCGAAAATGACCAGTAAGTGCAGCATCGAACATGTTTGGCAAACGTAAGCCAGGCTCGGGATCAAGAGTGACGCCCCAATCGTTTTCAAAACTATGGCGAACGTCATCATCAGTCACGAAACGGTAGCCGCTGAAAACATGGGGCCAACTACCGAGACAGCTTCCGCCTTGTACATTACCTTGTCCACGCAGCGGGTTTACGCCCACGCCTTCGCGACCCAGCATGCCGCAGGCCAGTGACAAATTGCCTAAGCACATAACACCCGTAGAGCCCTGCGAGTGTTCGGTCACACCTAGCCCGTAATAAATAGCGCTTTTCGGGCCACTCGCATAAATTCGGGCAGCTCGCCGAATATCTGCCGGGTTAAGACCTGCCTCGGGACCAATAACTTCCGGTGCGTAGCGATCGCTACCTACCAAGTCGCACCAGTGTTCAAACTCATGCCACTCGCATCGCTCGCGAATAAATGCTTCATTAAATAGCTTTTCTCGAACGATAACGTGAGAAATACTGTTGAGTACTGCCACATTCGTGCCAGGGCGCAAACCGAGATGTACTGCTGCTTCGACATGAGCTGAGCGGACCGTTTCAGTGCGACGCGGATCAATAACGATTAGTTTTGCACCCTGTCGTACACGTCGCTTTAACTGAGAACCAAACACCGGATGGCCTTCAGTCGGATTGGCGCCGACCACCATAATCACGTCGGCTTGCATGATCGAGTCAAAATTTTGGCTGGCAGCGCCCCAACCTACTGTTGCTGATAATCCGAATTGAGTAGGGGAATGGCAGATGCGGGCACAATTATCGATATTGTTGTTACCGAATACGGCGCGTGCGAGTTTTTGTACTAAGAAAATCTCTTCGTTGGTACAGCGCGAGCTGGAAATCGCACCAATCGAACGTGCACCATGACGCTGCTGTATCGATCTGAATCGCTTTGCCGCAAAACCTAGTGCTTCTTCCCAGCCGACTTCACGCCATGGCTGATTGATATCTTCTCGAATGAGCGGTGTACGAACGCGGTCGGGGTGCTGGTAGTAATCAAATGCAAAGCGTCCTTTGATACAGCTATGTCCATGGTTAGCCTTGCTTTCTTTCCAGGGAATCATGCGCACTACTCGCCCCTGATGTGTCTCTGCTTTAAAGCCACAGCCGACGCCACAATACGCACAGGTAGTAACAACACTTCGGTCCGGTTTGATTGGATTAACCACGCTGATACCCCTCAGGAAACAGACTTTTTTCAACGAGCGCCTGCGTCGGACACGTTTGAACGCAGGCACCACAACTCACGTAGTTGGATTCGAAAAATCCTTGATCCTGACCTGCAACCACTTTTGAATCAAAACCTCTGCCATCAATTGTTAATGCAAATGTACCTTGTATTTCTTCGCATGCGCGTACACAACGATTACATACAATACATTTGGCTGGGTCGAACAAGAAATAGGGGTTAGATTCATCAACAGGCGCATCAAGATGAGTTTTGCTCACCGAGTAGGGGTGGTCTGTTACACCGACTTGCTGCAGCGTGCGATGAAATTCGCTCCATCCGTCCGGTATGTCGCCCGCCGGGAAGTCGCTCAGATACAGTTGCAGCATACCTTTACGTAAACGTATCAACGCCTCTGATTCAGTACGGATTACCATGCCTGCTGAAACTAGCGTGGTACAGCTGGCCGGGTAGCCCCGCATACCATCAACCTCGACCAGGCAGACGCGGCAGCTACCGTACGCGTCGAGATTGTCGGTTGCACATAGCTTTGGTATGTCGATGCCGTGCATCAAAGCTGCTGCCATGATGCTGTTGCCCGCGGCTACTTCCAGGGCCTGGCCATTTATGGTGATGCTGACCATCTCGCCCGAAGTTTTTAGCGGCGTTCCATAATCCATCTGCCTCTCCAAACTGCTATTTGATTTTTGCGTGCGAGTGCCCGCACTGAATAAGCGAGGAGTTTGCGCGGCGCAGAAATATCAGTCAAATCGATATTTTCAACTGTTTATATAGGTTTATTCTTATACTTATATCTTTAGAGGCTATTGCGGCAAACTGGACTGGTGCGAGTGCACATGACAACCTTATGCTTCCAGTTTGTGCTGCCCCAAGATTTGCGAGGAAGACGATGATGAAGAAGCTTCTTATTCTGCTGCTATCCATAGCGGCGCTGAGTGCTGATGCAGCGTTTGCAGCGAGCGACGGCTATGAGCAAAAGACTGTTCTTGAAAACCAGCGTATCAGGGTAGTTTTGATAACAGTAAAGCCAGGCGCTGAATCCCCCAGTGTGATCAGGCAGCTCGATAGGCTTGTTTATGTATTAACTGCAGGTACCTTGCAGCGCATCTATGACGATGGAAAAACAGAAGTAGTTAAATACGCGGTAGGTGATTTGATTTTTTCTGATCAGCCGGAAGACAAGAAAAAGTACCTGGTAAAAAATATAGGTACGACTACAGTCGTATTACAGATCACCTTTATCAAGTAGCCGAAAGTTGCATTGCTTCTGCCGCAAGGTCGATAGAGGCGAACACTTTGGGCTCAACCGAGGAACGCCAGTCTGCCGGCCTTAAGAGGCGGTTAGCTCGTCACAGCCGCCAGATTCTCGTTGAGCGGCTATTTAATGAACTCGCGATAGTCGTGATCATTAATCGGCATCGCTAACAGGCCGGCCAACCCAAGCCAGCCAGGCCGCGCCGAGCAGACCCGCAACAAGCGATCCCGCGAAAACAGCAAGTTTGGAGGCATCAATCAGTTCAGGTTGCGCCGCGAACGCGAGGTTGGTGATAAAAATCGACATCGTAAAACCTATACCGCCCAGCATGCCTGCGCCAAGCACATGGCGCCAGTTCAATTCCTCCGGCAGTACGCACCAACCGATCCACAGCGCACCTAAAGCGAATAAAAGAATGCCGACAGGTTTACCGACCACCAGGCCAGACATGATGCCGATGCTGTTCTGATCCAGCATCGATGACAGCAGCGAACCATCGAATACCACACCGGTATTTGCCAACGCAAAAAGAGGAAGGATCAGTAGGGTGACAGGCTTGTGCAAGCGATTTTCTAGCCGATGTGAGGCCGAGGGTTTGTCGCGTTCAGATGTCCAGAATGGGATTGCGAATGCGAGCATGACGCCTGCGATCGTGGCATGCACACCCGACTTCAGCATAAGCGCCCACATCACAACGCCACCCAGCAGGTAGATAGGCAGTGACTGCACTCGTCCGAAACGATTCAAGATGAGCAGAAGCCCCCATATTGCCAAGCCGCCCAACAGATGGGTTACCGATAAATCACCGCTATAAAACAGTGCGATAAGCACAATCGCGCCCAGGTCATCGATCACTGCAAACGCGACAACAAATACTTTCAAGGCGGGCGGGACTCTCGTGCCCAGCAGCGCTAACGCACCGAGAGCAAAGGCAATATCGGTAGCCATAGGTATACCGATGCCAGCTTGCGTTGGAAGCCCGGCGTTGAATACATAATGAATCAACGCCGGAGCAGCCATACCTCCAGCTGCAGCTACTACAGGTAGCAGCGCATTACGAAAGCTTGACAGTTCTCCGACATACAGCTCGCGCTCTAGCTCAAGACCGATCAGTAAAAAAAATATCGCCATCAAACCATCATTAATCCAATGGCTTAGGCTTAGCCCGCCGAGGTCGGTGTTCCAGATCGCTAACCATGTCGGTCCCAGTGTTGAGTTTGCCAGCGCGAGACTTAGCACAGTACACGCGATGAGAATCAGGCCACTGGTTTTTTCTGAATCGAAGAACCGATTGAAGGTATCGGTCAGCGCATACATGGGTTCATTGCCTTATTGTGCTTCGCCGATGCGCAAGTGAAAAGCATCAGACTTGTTTCCAAAAAAAGCAATGATATAACATCAATCAGATTGATACACTGGCATGCGAAGGTTCAGTGATTGCAAGAAAAAATTTTAGGACTTGAAGAAACAATCACTACAGATGGCGCGAGTCACTTATCTTGCTGGACGATGTGCCAGTGATATAGCCGATGAGCACAGGTTAGAGCGGTTTTTTACGTCTTTTTTTCCAGATAAGTATCGCCAGTAATCTCAGTAGGTACGCGACGATAATGATGCCCAGGATATCGCCAGTGAACATGACCAGCACACCATTGAGTGGTTGCTGGGCTTGCCCGAACAGCATCATGATGAGTTGTTGGCAGACGGAGTTGATCACCGAGTAGGTGACTGAGATCGTAAAAAGCTTCTGTATCGTCAGATTTGAAAAATCTGGCCTTAGCTGAATGAATCGTCGAATCAAGAAAAAACTGATCAGTGGAATCAGGCCAGTGGCAATCGAGCTAACGACTGATAAGGGTAGGTCATGATTGAACATACCCAAATACACATAGGGAAAGGTCGCCAGCGCAACTGCTGAGGCACCTATGGCACCAGCTACAAGCACTAAAAACATCCTGACACCACTCGGCAGATGAATGATGTGCGCCGCAGGTTCTAGGTAAAGAAATTGAGTGGCGTAGTTGTTTGCAGAATAAAACAGCCCATAGCTAACGGCAATAATCGCGAATAGCTTAAGTCGGTCAACGCGAATTTTTAGCACAGCGAGCGTAATCGACGGGTTGGTTCAATTTTTTCTGGCGACCCAATACGTTGCGCCTTCCGGCCCATACTCTTCAGCGTGCGGTGTATTCGCCACGACGTGAAACGTATCGCCCGCAAATAATCGAATAGGTTCGGCACCATTGACACTGAGCCAGAGGTAGCCGCTTACCACGATGGCGTTCGCATCAAAAGGATGCGTATGAACATCCAGTGTGGTGTTCGGCTCCCAGCTACGTTCAGTAACCTCGTCATAGCCGGCAGCGAGCATTACTGAACGAAACTGTTCCAAGGTGAAATTAATCGCTTCCATGCGTGTCCTTTTGAAGAGTTTGAGGCAAAACTCGCACGAATATGTTGACGCACAGTCTTTTGCGACTCACTCGGGCAAACCGATACAGCAAGTCGCTACCTCACATTAATTAATGTAGGTGACAATTGCACTATTGGGAAGCGCATTTTTTGGTTTCAGGGCGGCAGGTCGGTGCGAAAAAACTCGCGTAGCGTTAGTTCAAGATAGGATTAGCTTAAGCGCTTACAAGATATTGCTTAATTGATATCGTTCTGATTTTTACAAGCGCTCATGACCGCAGAGGGTGGGTATGACGGGCGAAAAGATAGAACTTCTACTTGAGTTCGGGGTGATACTGTTGTCCCCGATCGTTCACACTTACTATCTTTGGAAATTCAAAAAGGTTGACGCTAGTGTCGTTCGGCAGAATATCAAAATTTTTTCAGTGTTATATGCCTTGTTAGCTGTGGCGGGCATTGTTTTGTTGTTGAGGTAGATTTAATTGCAATTAACCGATGCCACAGGCCACGCGCCACTCCTTTTCCATTATCGTATTCGGCAGAATCGCATCCCAAATAATCTCATTGGGCTTCTGTCTAAATGATCCAACCACCTTACCGGCGCCGCGCTCTCCAGAGAACTGACGAATGATGGTGGTCGCACTCGTTTTATCGGCACAGTTATACAGCGTATGACCGACAGCAGAGCGAAACTCATTGCCATTGACCAGTCTGGCCGCGCGTAGATTTTGCATGGTGAGCATCTCTACCAGCTGCCCCTTGTTTTTCTTAGTTGTTGGATCGATCAGGTACGCGGTGCCGTCGGTGGTGGCGCCTAAAAATTGCCACTCGGCGTAGGCGTACTCGCTTGCGGCAAGCAACATCAGGAAAGCAAACCAATGCATGATCAGGGCAATATCGCCGTCAGCCAGGGTCTATGGCTATTTGGCTTTTACACCGGCGAGTGCGCCCATGGAGTGAATGCTGATAATCTGCCAGTACCCTTTGTTTTTGGTGAGGTTGTAGTAGGTGGTTTGATTCAAAATTTCTTTGTCTTGTGCATCGAAACGCGAAAAATTCATTTCAATGAGCGCAGCATTTTGGCCTTGGCTGAGCACTTTGATGGTTTTGATTGCCGAGTACTTCCAGCCACTTTTCTTCAAGCCTTCGATGTCGATGACGGGTATGTTTTTATCCTCAACGACCATTAGCTGCCCCGATACCAGCTTGATATGCGGGAAGTGATACACATCCTGCAGCGCCGGAAGGTTTTCCTCATTGAGCACTTTAAGGTAATAGTGCATCAAACCTTCCGGCGTCAGGTTGTCTTGGGGGTGTGCGGTTGCAGTTGACATGAATAAAGTGATGGCAAGGCCGAGCAAGAACTGTTTCATGGATAGTTATTTTATTTTTTAAAACTCGAGCACAGCATTTCGAATTCGTCTTGCTTGCTCTGGACCTGTCCGTAACTAGCGCCGGGGTTGCGAGTACGGTAAGACTCCTTTTCTTTTGCGACGCACTCGTCAAATTTGTTGGAGCACCCTGTGAGCAGCGCGAGCAAAGCAATCAGTGCGAATGGTTTTGCAGTATTCATGGTCTCTCCTCCGAATGAAATAATCCGATCCGGCTGCCCGGGCGGTCAGCCGACCCGGACTTTTATTATTTTTTAATAAACAAGTTCGCAAGCTTGATTGCTGTACAAATATACAGTAATCTTGGCTCATGTCTGACCTATCCCAAAGCCTAGCCTTGAATCTGGCGAACGTCCAGCATCGCGATGATCAGCGGGTCATCTCGACCAAGTCTTCTGCTGCTCGTCAGTCGACCACGCTGGATGATCTGCTGATTATCAATCCGAAATCAACTGTGATTTTTCCGGTGCGTGACCCAGCTGCCCAGCAATATGGGCTGAATATCGGCGATTTATTGGTGGTTGACCGCACGGCCAGGCCTCATGAAGAACAATTAATTATCGTTTTATTAAATGATGAGCTGCTGATTCAACGTTTTTGCCCGCAGCCGACAGGCGAATCAAGAGCGCCAAGGTCAGCTCCCTGCGACCCTTCCAGCCCGCGCATGTCGCGCGGCTACTCGGGCACGGTCTGGGGCGCAGTCACCTACGCCATTCTCAAGCAACGCTAATTGGGTACTTAACTGCAGCAGCCGATCTAGCTGTGGGCGGTATCGCTTGCCGTGTGTTATTCCGTTGAATGATTCAACTCATAGGCGCTGCTGCGTCCGCTTGCTCTCGGTTTTCCACCGCATACCATGCGGTGATTACGCCGTCTATTCACCGCAATTTATGCGGAGATTAGCGCCGCACCGGCCCGCTGCCGTGAGCTAGTTGCTCATATGGCAAACATAATGAACCGGTTCGATCGCCTCGATCTCGATACTGGATTGGCTCGGTACCTGAATCCGTTGGCCGCCCGCGTGGCTACGCCACTCGCCTTCCTCGCCCACCCGAACCCGACATTTGCCGCTAACGATCTCGATGATCTCCGGCGCGTCGGTCATGAATTTGACGGTCGCGGGCAGAATAACGCCAATAGTTTTTCGCGCCTGGTCCGGGAAACGTAGGTTGTAGGAGATGACGCTACCATCGAAGTAGATGTTGGCGTGCTTGTCGATCGACACATGATCAAACTGTAAGCTCATACGCAAGACCTCGAAGACGATGGGGTAATTATCTCTATGCGTGATCGGGCGCGGTATGCGCGGTATCAAGCAAGGTCTGCGAGCTGGCCTATGTGGTCGCAATGCGAAGGATGTCTGTATCGGCGATGTGCTAGGTCATGTTGTTAACTCAACGTGATGTAAATAGCCCACGTATACTCAGGCCATCAGGTTGCCGGATTATCTTGATGAAAGCGATCGAGAAAACACTCGCCGATTTGCCCAATACGAATGCCGACGCTTTATATGAGCGCGCGTACGCGCTTCGTATGGGTGACGGCGTGCGCGTTAACTTGCGTGCTGCACATCGGCTATTCATGCTGGCGGCATTGAAGGGCAAGCGCGCTGCTTTCTATCAGCTTGGATTAATGAATATGCGTGGCGAGGGACGTCCGGTCAATCGTTTGCATGCTGCCATGTGGTTGAAGCTGGGCGTTGGTCGCGATGAGCCACGCGCGGCGCGTAATCTTGAAATGGTGGCCAGCGAGTTGACGCGCGCTCAGGTCAAGGAGGCATTCGCGCTTGCTGCTGAGTTTCCTCGCGCCGCTCGTTCATTCAAGGCCGCTGTCTTGGAAAATGAGGCAGATGCGTTGGTCGCGTTGGGAGAGGCATTCACCAAAGGAACGGGCGTAGATGTCGACCCAGAGATGGCCTCTGAATGGTATCGCCGTGCAGTGGTACTTCAACATCCGCGTGCGCAGATGCTGCTCGGCCTGGCCTACCTTGCAGGTTCGGGTGTGAAGCAGAACGCTACGGAGGGAATGCGTCTGCTGGGCGTGGCAGCGGCACAGGGATACGCAGACGCTGAGTATGAACTTGCTGAGGTGTTATTCAAAAAAATGCCAACCCGCGCGCAAGCCATTGGCCTGTTTGAAGCCGCAGCGAACCATGGGCAAGTACGCGCACAGTTCCGACTTGGTCAGTTGTGCAAGGCAGGTGAGGTAGGGCAATCAAGATCGCGCGGCTCACCGATCCACCGCGACACTGCGCTTCATCTGAAAATGGCCTTGGCGTGGTTTAGTAAGGCGGCTGAGTGCGGAGATGTAGAGGCAGTATTCGAGCAAGGTCAAATGTACGCGCAGGGTCTGGGTACTGCACAAGATTTTGAGCGGGCTGCCGAGTGCTATCAGCAGGCAGCCGCAAAAGGTCACGCCAAGGCAGCATTTAATCTTGGTTTTTTATTTGCGCATGGTCAGGGAGTTGAGCAAGACGAAGTACGTGCCTATCAGTGGTATCGCATTAGCGAGCTATCCGGCTACACAGTAGCAAAATCATCTGCCTTACTTTACTTGAAACGGCTCAATGAAAAACAGAAAGAATTAGCCGAATGGCGTGCTGAGAGTTTTATGACGCAGATATCGCTCGGTTAGCCGGCAGAAAAATTCCGAGCTCGTTGGGTTGACTTAGCATAAATCATCGTCATTCATTTCGAATGAATACGATACTCAGGCTGCGCTGATCCTCGCTTCTGTTATGCTGAAGCTGTGCCAAGCTTTGCTTGAAGAGTATCACCGGATGTTAGTTGGCGTGATATCTGGTATTTGTCTTTCGATGAAACTATCGCGATGCAAGATGCTCAGACCGCAGACTTGTTCGTGGCATCCGCCGCGCTGACGCTGCGAAACTTCAACCTTCGATTGAAAGTGAGGAAAGCGATGAAGAAATTGTTTGCTATTCTGGCGCTTGCCTTGCTGGCTGCATGCAGCAACATGCCGGTCAGCAGTCAGTCCGGTCAGGTCCGTCACCCGGATCCCTTCCATTCTTACATTGATTGATGTACGGCCCGGCTTGTCCGGGCCGCTCAACTCCCGGGCGTGAGGTGACGCCCGATAATCATAAAAACAATGAAAATATTTGAAAGCACTGAGGCGCTGGAGGCGGCGCTGGGAACTGAGGTGGCCGTTTCCGAGTGGGTCACTATTACGCAAGATCGGGTTAATCAGTTTGCAGAAGCGACTGATGATCCGCAGTGGATACATGTTGATGTTGATCGCGCCAAGGCCTCGTCGCCGTTTGGCGGCACGATCGCGCATGGCTATCTGACGCTATCGCTGTTGCCAAAATTTCTGGAGTCGAGTATCGAGCTGCGTTACTGCCGCATGAGTATCAACTACGGCGCTAACAAGATTCGCTTTCCATCGCCTATGCGTACGGGCGGGCGTATGCGTGGGCGATTTACGCTTTTGTCGCTTGAGCGGTTGCCGGATTGTGTGCAAAACACATGGCGCTACACAGCAGAGCAAGAGGGCGCAGACAAGCCTGTGTGCGTGGCAGAGGTGGTACTCAGGCAGTATTTCTGACGCGGCTGAGAGTCTACCTCGCCCTGTACTGCTCCGCGCCGAACAGCACCGACTTCGCTTTGTCATCGACCAACGGGCGGCGAAGGTTAGCCAGCACCTGTACCCCACGCTGAACCGCCGGGCGTGCGGCGACCTCGTCGTGCCAGCGCTTGGCATGCGGGAAGCGCATCCAATCAATCCCTTGGTTTTGCCAAGAGCGGGTCCAGGGAAAAATAGCAATATCAGCGATGGTGTAACTATCGCCTGCAACATAGCGATGCTGGGCGAGTTGTTTATCGAGCACACCGTACAGCCGCGCGGCTTCATTGGTATAGCGCTGAATTCCATACTCGATTTTTTCTGGCGCATAAATACGGAAGTGATGCGCCTGCCCCAGCATCGGACCAAAGCCACCCATCTGCCACATCAGCCATTGCAGCACCGTGAATTTCTCACGATCGGTATCACCAAGAAATTGATTCACCTTACTGGCCAGGTAAACCAGAATCGCGCCGGATTCAAACAAAGCGATTGGCTTTCCATCGGGGCCATCAGGGTCCACGATGGCAGGTACTTTGTTGTTGGGCGAAATCGCCAAGAACTCGGGTGTGAACTGATCACCGGCACCAATATCAACGGCATGCGCGCGATAGGCAAGGCCACACTCTTCCAAAAGAATATGAATCTTGTGGCCATTGGGCGTAGGCCAGGAGTAGACCTCGATCATGATCGTGTGATGGGTAGTTGAAGTGATTCGCCCGGCAGGCTGACATGCTTCGCCAACTCCAGCTTGGCGATGGCATTGCGATGCACCTCATCGGGGCCATCAGCCAAACGCAATGTGCGGTTATGCGCCCACAGCTGCGCCAGCGGGAAATCATCCGAGACACCACCGGCACCGTGTGCTTGTATCGCCCAGTCGATGATCTGCTGCGCGACATTCGGTGCCAATACCTTGATCATGGCGATTTCAGTTTTGGCGACTTTGTTACCAACAGTATCCATCATGTCCGCCGCTTTAAGTACCAGTAGTCGTGCGGTATCGATCATGATGCGTGATTCGGCGATACGCTCGCGCCACACGCCTTGCTCCGAGATTTTGCGACCAAAGGCAACGCGCGAATCAAGTCGCTTACACATTAATTCGAGCGCACGCTCTGCTGTCCCAATAGCGCGCATGCAGTGGTGAATTCGCCCGGGCCCTAAACGACCCTGTGCGATCTCGAAGCCGCGACCCTCACCCAGCAGCATATTTGATGCAGGTACGCGTACGTTATCGAATACGATTTCGCAATGGCCGTGCGGCGCATCGTCATAACCAAACACGGGCAGTGGCCGCAAAATCGTCAAGCCCGGCGTATCGGCTGGTACCAGAATCATGGATTGCTGCGAGTGCCGTGCCGCGTCAGGATCTGTTTTACCCATAACAATGAAAATTTTGCAGCGCGGGTCTCCGGCACCGGATATCCACCACTTGCGACCATTGATGACATAAGAATCACCATCACGCTCTATGCGTGTGCTGATATTGGTCGCATCGCTCGAGGCGACATCAGGCTCAGTCATGGCGAATGCAGAACGGATCTCGCCGCGTAGCAGCGGCTCTAGCCAGTCGCGTTTGTTTTGTTCCGAGCCGTAGCGCTCGATAGTTTCCATGTTGCCGGTGTCGGGTGCCGAGCAGTTGAAGATTTCGGGAGCCCACGGTATACGGCCCATGATCTCGCACAGTGGCGCGTAGTCGAGGTTGGAAAGTCCCTCTGGCGCACGCGATGATTTTGGCAAGAACAGATTCCACAAACCTGCCGCACGTGCCACTGGCTTGAGTTCTTCGACCACTTCGGTAGGAATCCAGCGGTTACCCCGTTCGCGCCCGTTACGGTCAACTTCGTCTTTATAGCGACGCTCATTGGGATAGACATGCGTATCCATGAATGACAACAGTCTTTCTCGCAAGTCTTCACAGCGCTTGGAATACGCAAAGTCCATCGAAGTCTCCTGGTTATTGTTAATGAATCAGATCGTGGCAGCGCCGCTGGCATAAGCCCAACCCAGCTCTGCCATTGGTCGAGTCGCTTGGGCATTACGTAGCGCTTCTTCGCTGGCAGCTGTACCGTCTTGGTAGCGCTTCATGATGCCTTGCAGGATACCAGCCATACGAAACAGGTTATACGCCAGGTAGAAGCGGAAATCTTCTGCACGAATGGTAATGCCGGTTCGCTCGCTATAACGTGCAATATAGTCTTTCTCATTCGGGATACCGAGCGATTCAAGATCAAGCCCGGCAATACCACGGTACACCCCCGGCGCAATATGCCAGCTCATGCAGTGATACGAAAAATCAGCGAGTGGGTGCCCCAGTGTCGATAATTCCCAATCGAGCACGGCGAGAATACGCGGTTCGGTGGGGTGGAAGATCACATTATCCAGGCGATAGTCACCGTGTACGATGGTAGTGATTTCACCGCCCGGTATATGCTGCGGCAGCCATTCAATTAATGACTCCATCGCAGCGATATGTTCGGTCTCGGCCGCTTTATATTGACGGGTCCAGCGATCAACCTGACGGGCAAAGTAATTCCCGGGCTTGCCATACGTTTCCAGACCAATCGCTTGATAATCAACGCGGTGCAGCAGCGCTATCACGCGATTCATTTCATCGTAAATAGCGGCGCGTTCGCTTGGGCTCATACCGGGTAGAGACTGATCCCATAGCACGCGTCCCTCGATAAACTCCATCACATAAAATGCGCGACCAATCACCGATTCATCCAGGCACAATGCGTATTGTTTGGCGACCGGAAAATCAACGCGCGAGAGCGCATCCATCACGCGGTACTCGCGATCAATCGCATGCGCAGAGGGAAGCAACAAACTGGCTGGTGCAGGTTTGGTGCGCAGCACGTAGTGCTTGCCGCCTGCGCTGAGTTTATAGGTGGGGTTGGACTGACCGCCCGAGAAGCGCTCGATCTGCAGCTCGCCTGCAAAGCCCTCGACATGCTGACGCAAATAGTTGGCCAGTGCCTCGGTATCGATACTCATCGAAGCGTGCTGATGACTGGGTGACGTCATAGTGATCTCAAATGCCGCGTGACTGGCGGTATTGATGGAATAAGGCTTCCATCGTAGTGCCGCGTGATTCTGCTTGCAGGATAGAGGGGGGCGAGTAGTTGACGACTCTTACCACCCAGTCGGCCGCAGCCGCGCCCACATCCAGCACATTGATACAGCCCGCAGTCTGCGCTAGGTTACCCATGAAGATTCGCTGCCCGGTAAGGGCGTACGACAAGATCGCGCGGTTTACACCACCATGCAGGACGAGAAGCACCGTATCCCAATCTGGGTCGGCACGTAATTGATCAACCGCGGGGTGAATCCGGTCCAGTAATTCGCCCACACTTTCTCCACCCAAAAAGCGCAGATGCTCAGGTGCGACACCCTCGAACGCTGCCAGAAAGGCATCACGCAGTTCAGTATCTGGAATACTGGCAAGTTTGCCGCCGCGAATTTCAACCAACTCCGGCCATTGCTCAAGAGCGATGTCTTGACCGGTTTCAGCGAGTACGCGGGTTGCAGTTTCAACGGTACGCGGCAGGCCTGACACAATCACACGATCAAACGTAATGGCATGCTCGGCAAAGACTTGGCCAGCAGCAGTTGCCTGCATGCGTCCGGCATCATTCAAGGGTACTGACTCAGGCAGTACCGGTTTACCATTGCTATCAAAGTAGGTAACGCTGCCGTGCCGCATGAGATAGATGCGGCGACGTGGGCTGAAGCTCATGTGTAGTTTGCCTTTCTTTTTTCCAGAAAGGCGGTGATGCCCTCCAGCCCATCACGATGATGCAGCGCCTCGACAAAACAGTGTTTCTCGGCGTTGAAATGCGTACTCAGCGAATTCGCGGGCGCATCATGTAATAGCGATTTGATACTGGCGCAAGCATTCGGCGACAGCGTTGCAAAGTGTGCAGACCACTTCAGTGCTTCGTCCAGCGCAGCACCATCTGCAACCACGCGGTTGACGACACCTGCCTGATGCAGCCGTGCTGATGTTACCGCCTGACCCTCGAGCAGTATCTCGGTGGCTAGTTGCCGTGGCAGGGCTTGCGATAAAAACCATGAGCCGCCGCCATCGGGCGTTAAACCAACCTTTACATAGGCCATCACAAATTTAGCGGACTCGGCAGCAACAATCAGGTCGCAGGCCAGCGCCAGTGAAAATCCGGCACCCGCAGCTGGGCCCTCAACGGCCGCGATAATCGGTTTGCTGCAATCACGGATGGCTGCTACCCAGCTATGCAGCTGATCGATCGAGCTCGCTTGCACCGAGCGATCTTTGGTCCGGTTCTCCAGCAGCCGGTTTAGATTACCCCCCGCGCAAAATACGTCGCCGGCACCGGTGAGCACGATGCAGCGTACTGCGGGGTCGCGCTCGGCAGTCTCCAGGGCCTCCACACCGGCGGCATACATATCCGGGTGCAGGGCGTTCTTTGCGCCGGGGTTCGACAGGGTCAGCACCAGGGTGTGCTCATGGCGCGAGGCAAGCAGTTCGGCGGGCATAGGGGGTGGGAAGTTTTGTTGTCGCCCGGAATGATAGACTGCATAGCCACGGATGGAAACACCTTCATCGGCTAGAGAGGAGAAGCGGCATGATCGTACTGTGTGGGTTTGCGGCGAGTAATTACTACAACAAGGTCAAGCTCGTGCTGCTGGAGAAAGCGATTCCATTTGAAGAAAAGCTGCAATGGGTCGATCAATCTGCCGAATTGATGGCCAAGTCACCGCTGGGCAAAGTGCCGTATTTCGAGATTGATGGGCATACGCTGTGCGAATCGCAGGTGATGGTGGATTATCTCGAATCCGCTTACCCGCAAACACCGCTGCTACCGAAAGACCCATTAGCCGCTGCCAAGGTGCGTGAGCTGATTCAGTTCATGGAGCTGCATCTGGAGCTGGTGGCGCGCGATTTGTATGGCGAGGCATTTTTTGGTGGTAAAGCAAGCGATGAGCGTAAAGCGCTCGCTTATAAACAACTCAAGCGCGGCGCAAAAGCCCTGGCGCAATTGGTCAGCTTTGATCCGTACATCGCGGGAAGCGAATTTGGTTTGGCGGATTGTGCGGCTTTAGTTCATTTGCCGGTTGTCTCGATGACCAGTAAGACAATTTATGGTGAAGACCTGCTGGCAGAGTATCCGCTGAAAGATTATCTGAAACGCTTGGGTGAGCGACCCAGCGTGCAAAAGGTCAATGCTGACCGAAAAGAAAATACCGAACTGATGCGGGAGTGGCGCGCGTCACGCAAGACATGAGTGTCCTCAGGCCATAAATGTCATTGAGCCACGAGTATCATTAAGCCACGAGTGTCATTAAGCCGGGAATCTATTGACGAGTATTGGTTTGAGTCTTTAAGAGTACGATTGAGCTGGTTCTTGCTTAGCTAATAGCAAGCGTGTTGTTGGCATGGTGCTCGACCCATTGTTCCGGCGAGATAATGTCGAACAGGCCTAGTTTGCGGGTGCGACGTGCGAGTTTTAATAGCGCCTTGTCTTTGGAAACCAGATAATCCGCGCGACTACTCGCTGCTAGTTCCAGGAATTTCTGGTCATCCCGGTCTTTGCAAACCGGCAGTTTTACGTCGCTAGTTGGCTCAGTGTCGGCCAGCCGAATAAGCCGGTCGAATTCTTCGAGCGCGCCTTGCTTGGCACGATCATCCAGCGCGAAACGGGCATATTCCAGCACCAGTACCCATTCGTTGCGACAGTCTTCGCGCGTGACGCAGCTGACTTTACCTGCTTCCATGCTTTGCAAGAGTCGATGCCAGCGTGGGTCGCGGTAGACGAACAAGTCAAGGCAGATATTGGTATCGAGAACCAGTCGCGCGGGTGATTTCGGTATCATTGGTGCGATTATTTACCGGCAATGCCTGAATGTGCTGCTTTAAACATTTTTATGTAAAAACCGCCTGAAGGCTGTGTATCTGGTCTTCATTGATTTTTTTCTTGCCGGCCTTGGTGCCGCATACGACTTATGCTGATTGTTCTTTCGCCCGCAAAAACGCTGGATTTCGAGTCGCCGGTCACGGTAAAAAAAACCACTGAACCTGATTTTATCGCGCACTCGGCCGAGCTGGTTTCGGCGCTACGCACCATGCCGCCATCGAAAGTTGCCAGCCTGATGAGTATTTCCGATAGCCTTGCGCAGTTAAATGTGGCTCGCTACGCCAGCTGGTCTAAAAAATTTACACCTGATAATTCACGCCCGGCGATGCTGGCGTTCGATGGTGATGTATACGAAGGATTAGACGCCCGAAGTCTGAAAGCGCGAGAGCTTGATTGGGCGCAGAAGCATGTGCGTATTCTGTCTGGTTTATACGGGGTTCTGCGCCCGCTTGATCTAATGCAGCCTTACCGCCTGGAGATGGGCACACGGCTGGCAACGAAACGTGGCAAGGATTTATATGCCTTTTGGGGTGATCAGATTACCGAGTCATTGAATGCATCGTTGAAACTGGCGAAATCGGAATCGCTGATCAACCTCGCGTCGGAGGAGTATTTCAAATCGGTGAAGACCGCGCAGCTTGATCGCCCGGTGATTACGCCGGTGTTTCAGGAGTGGAAGGGCGGTGGTTACAAGATTGTGTCATTTTTCGCCAAGCGCGCACGGGGCTTGATGGCGCGTTACGCGATAGAACACAAAATCACGGCACCCGAGCAATTAAAAGATTTCGACAGCGAGGGTTACCAATTTGATGCGAAGGCTTCAGATATGGCGCGTTGGGTCTTCCGCCGTCGTACTGCATGAGGGGTTAGCTTACTGCTTCACTGGTGCCGAACCGCTATTAGCTGGCTGCCACTACCGCGCCGGTGTTATCGCGCCGGTACTATCGAGCCGTTCTTACCAAACCCGCCACCAGGGCTTTTTAGTGCTGCTGGCGCTACCGGCATCAGCCTCAGAAAAGTTGAGCTGGTAAACCCGTTCAGCATCATCCCGCAGCTCTTTCATTCCCATGGCCTCATAAGACAGTACCTGGATGCGCAATGCGCTCTTGGCGGATTCAGATCCAGGGTAGTCGCGAACCACATTTTGCGCACGATTGACTGCCGCGACATAGGCACCACGACGATAGTAGTAGTTCGCCACATGAACTTCATACTGCGCCATTGCGTCGAGCAGGTAGTTCAAGCGATCGCGCGCATCGGGAACGTACTGACTGTTGGGGTAGCGATCAATCAGCTGCTTGAAAGCGTCGAATGCCGCGCGAACCGACTTCGGGTCGCGCTCGGTCGGATCTTGTTCGCTGATAAAGTCGAGCAAGCCTTTTTTATCTTTGAAGTTGGCCAGCCCCCGCAGGTAGTACATGTAGTCAACGTTGGGGTGATTGGGGTGTAAACGTATAAAGCGCTCAATCGCAGCCAGACATTGCGCTTGTTCGTTTTGTTTGTAGTAGGCGTAGGCAATTTGCATTTGCGCCTGCTGCGCATATGCGCCGAATGGGTAGCGCGATTCGAGCTTCTCGAAGTACTTGATGGACTTCTCGTAGTTACCGCTTTTCAGCTCGTCTGCGGCCTCAGCGTATAATTTATCTGCCGACCAGTTCTTGGTCTCGTCTGTTTTTTCTCCGAGCGAGGCGCAGGCAGCAAGTGCCAGTGCGAGGGACAACAGAGCAGTTCTGGAAAGTTGCTTCAGCATGGAGAAGGTCGGCGGCAGATCGGAAACCAGCAACGATTATAGCCGATGAACTCTCCCCCCAATCCAGACATTTTCCCTCACGACAGCGACGCGATCAGCTCTGATGGCGCGGCCTTGTTCGACGACGCTGATGATAGCGAGGGATTAGTCGATAGCGCTGATGATCTTGCACCTATCGCAATCACTCTCGATGCGCGCAGCTGTGGTGTGCGGCTTGACAAAGTACTGGCATCACACCTACCGCAATACTCGCGCGCCCGATTACAGCAATGGATCGATAGCGGTCATGTACTGGTCGATGGCAAGCTAGCCAAAGCAAAATCAACCATGTTGGGCGACGAAACCGTGACGCTGCAGCCGCAGCCGGCGGTCAGCGATTTTGCCTTTCAGGCAGAGCCGATTGCGCTCGATGTGGTGCATGAGGACGACAGCATTGCAGTCATCAACAAGCCCGTTGGCTTGGTAGTTCATCCTGCCGCGGGCAATTGGCATGGCACGCTGCTAAATGGGTTGCTGCATCGCTGGCCGCAGCTGTCGGGTGTGCCGCGTGCGGGTATCGTGCATCGGCTTGACAAAGATACCAGCGGCCTGCTGGTGGTTGCCAAAACATTGTCAGCGCAAACCGATCTGGTTCGGCAGCTGCAAGAGCGCAGTATGGGTCGCGAGTATCTCGCGCTGGTATGGGGTCAGCCGATTTCCAGCGGCCGGATTGAGGCTGCGATTGCGCGTCACTCGCGTGATCGGACCCGCATGGCTGTCAGCAAATCGCCGCTCGCCAAAGTCGCCATCACGCATTACACGCGGGTGATGAACGGCACCCTGGAGGGTAAACCGGTTGCGCTACTACGTTGCCGGCTTGAGACGGGTCGAACCCATCAGATTCGCGTGCACCTGCAGTCGATTGGTTTTCCGCTGGTGGGCGATAGCGTTTACGGCAAACAGCACCTGGCCTCGATTTTCTCGCGCCAGGCCTTGCACGCCGAGCGGCTCTCATTGCGGCATCCCGCCCAGCGCGAACACGCTGAATGGAGCGCGGCCTTGCCCAGCGATATGGCGCAATTACTGGTTCGCGCAGGCATTGATTCACCGGTGGCGTGATGTCATTGCCAACGGTTGCTATCGACTGGCCTGATTTGCCAACGACGGTGGCGGTGCTGTCGACCACGCGCCAAGGCGGAGTGAGTCGTGCCCCCTACGACGATGGCGCAGGTAGCGGTGGGCTGAACCTCGGGACTCATGTCGGCGATGCGGCGGATGTGGTTGCACGCAACCGCGCGCTGCTTCGGCAGCAACTGCCCTCGGAACCGATCTGGCTTTCGCAGGTGCACGGTACTCGCGTGATCCATGCTGATAGGAATCCGACATTCATCGAGGCAGACGCCTGCGTCACGATGCAAGCCGAGCAGGTGTGCACCATCATGACGGCCGACTGCATGCCAGTGCTGCTGGCAGATAGCCGTGCCCGGGTGGTCGGTGCCGCGCATGCCGGTTGGCGCGGGCTGGCTGACGGCGTATTGCAAGCTACCGTGAACGCCATGCGCGAGCGCGGTGCAGATCACATCGTTGCCTGGCTGGGGCCGGGCATCGGCCCACAAGCGTTCGAGGTTGGTCAGGATGTGCAGCAGGCGTTTGCGTCTTGGAAGACCGAGTACCCAGCCTTCAAGGCACTTGATTCCGCACCGGGCAAGTTTCTCGCTGATTTGCCGGCGCTTGCCAAGGTCGCACTTGCCAGCGTAGGCGTCACCAGCGTGGCGGGCGGTGAGCACTGCACAGTCAGCGATCCGGCACGCTTTTACTCTTTTCGGCGTGACCGCACCACCGGCCGCATGGCCAGCATGATCTGGATTAAGCGCTAGTTGATCTTGTTGGTGTCGTGCTTGGGTTCTTGCTGCGCCAGATTTTGCTGTTCTTGCATCATTTGCAGTCGCGCTTGCTCGTTGCGTCTTCTGCGCTGAGGACTACCGGCCACGTAGACAATAATCAGCGTCGGCAACACGCCATACAAGAAAAACGTCATAATGCCGGCCACCACCGTTTCCTCGGTGATTGCCATCATCAGCGTCACGTAAATCCAACCCACTGCAGCGATATGCACGGCGCGCCTGCTCTATGTAATCTTAGCGCGCATCCTAGCACCGACCCATACGGTCTGCAGTGTACGTTCGTCAGAGTAGCCAAAGCGCATGAATAACTCATATCCAAACGCAGCACAGCAAGCAGCTGCTCAGCAGTGGCTTGCGCAAATGTCTGACCCCAAGCAGTGGCAGTCCCTATTCAATCTCATGCAGGCAGGGATGCCGGCGATGGCATCGATGCCGGCCATGCCGAATTTGCCGGCAGTACCACCAATGACTCCGATAAACGCGGTTGTGCCGCCTGAAAAGCTGGCGCAACTGCAAACAGATTACACGCAAGAGTTATCGACACTCTGGACAGCCTTTGTCGCACAACGCTCGCCGGCGATTCAAGATCGTCGGTTTGCTGATCCAGCCTGGCACCATAACCCGCTGCATTCGTTCAATGCGGCGGTGTATCTGCTGAATGCACGCTACCTCAACGCGCTGGCAGAAGCTGTCGATACCGATGAAAAAACCAAACGCAAAATACGCTTCGCGACACAGCAAACGATAGATGCGCTATCGCCGAAAAATTTTTTGGCAACGAACCCCGAGGCGCAGCAGAAGCTGGTGGAATCGAAAGGCGAAAGTCTGACGCGTGGCATCATGCACATGCTGGCCGATATGGGTAAAGGCCATATCTCGCAGACCGATGAAACCGCGTTTGAAGTCGGTCGTAACGTCGCTACCACTGAGGGTGCGGTGGTATTCGAAAATGAAGTGATGCAGCTGCTGCAGTACCGACCACTGACCAAGGAAGTGCATGAGCGTCCGCTGTTGTTCGTGCCGCCTTGCATCAACAAATACTACATTCTCGATCTGCAACCGGATAACTCGGTTATTCGTTATGCAGTAGAGCAGGGGCATACCGTGTTTGTAGTGTCGTGGGTCAATCCGGATGCCGCGCTTGGGCATTTGGGCTGGGACGATTACATCGAACACGGGCCAATCCGCGCGATGGAAGTCGCGCTCGACATCAGCGGCGCAAAACAGCTCAACGTACTCGGCTTCTGTGTTGGCGGCACGATTGTCGCAACCGCGCTTGCGGCCTTGGCCGCGCGTGGCAAGCACCCGGCCTCAAGCCTGACGCTACTCACCACCATGCTCGATTTCACTGATGTGGGCGTGATTGATGTGTTCGTCGACGAGCAGCAGGTCGCGCAGCGTGAGCAATCCATTGCGAAAGGCGGCTTGATGCCCGGTCGCGATTTTGCGGCAACGTTTTCCAGTTTGCGCCCGAATGACCTGGTCTGGAATTATGTCGAGAATAATTATCTGAAAGGCGAGGAGCCGCCTGCGTTTGATCTGTTGTACTGGAACTCGGACAGCACGAATTTACCGGGGCCGATGTTCTGCTATTACTTGCGCCACATGTACTTGCAAAACGAGTTACGCAAGCCGGGTAAGTTGCGCGTCAGTGGCGACCCCGTAGATCTCAGCAAGCTAAAGCTACCCGCGTTTTTATATGCCTCGCGTGAAGACCATATCGTGCCGTGGGGCAGTGCCTATGCCACAACCGATCTGATCAACAAAGGCAAGCGCGGCAACAATCGCTTTGTCCTCGGCGCGTCGGGTCATATCGCCGGCGTGATCAATCCACCTGCCAAGAAAAAGCGCAGCTACTGGGTTAATCAGTCGCTGCCGCCCGATGCCGACGCGTGGTTTGCGGGTGCAACTGAGCACCCGGGCAGCTGGTGGCCGGAGTGGGCCGCTTTTTTGGAGGAGAACGCCGGCCCGATGCGTAAAGCGCCTGCCAAGTACGGCAATGCGCGACACAAGCCAATTGAGGCCGCGCCTGGTCGCTACGTGAAGGCCAAGGCAGCATAGTTTTTGGGCCAGGTTGGCGAATCTCTTGTCACATTGATAGTATGCCGGCGCTTGATCGTCTCGGCGGTACGCAGTGCGATGCAAAATAGTCGTAATACCGCCGCTGCTAGCCGACAACTATTTGATTTTCGAGACTATAATCGGCTCGGAGACACGGGCGGTAGCCCGTCATTTCAACAAGATCGCAGGTAATCATTGCGACGCAAAAGAGTGGACACCTCATGAATAGCGCAAAAAAATCGGCCGAGCGCCTGATTAAGAAGTACCCGAATCGCCGTTTGTATGACACCCAGACCAGTTCCTACATCACCCTTGCTGACGTCAAGCAGCTGGTACTTGCTAATGAGACATTCCTCGTTGTCGATGCCAAGACCGAAGAAGACCTGACCCGCAGTATTCTGCTGCAGATCATTTTGGAGGAAGAGTCCAACGGCCAGCCGATGTTTTCCAGCTCTGCCTTGTCGCAAATTATTCGCTACTACGGCCATGCGATGCAGGGCATGATGGGCTCGTATCTGGAAAAAAATATCCAGGTATTCATCGATATTCAAAACAAAATGGCAGAGAACTCGAAGGGCTTGATTGATGAAAAAGCCTTCAGCCCTGAAATGTGGACGCAGTTCATGAGCGTGCAGGCGCCAATGATGCAGGGCATGATGAGCAACTACATCGAGCAGAGCAAGAGCCTGTTCATGCAGATGCAAGAGCAAATGCAAAGTCAGGCAAAGAATGTATTCGTCGGCTTCCCGTTCCCTGCCATGAACGGTAACGGCTCCCGTCCACCGGAGGCTGAACAAGCTTGATCGTCATCGTTCTGAATGCACCAACACAAGCCGGCACATGTTGCCGGCTTTTTTAAAGCAGCGGGTTTCTCGATGAAGCGGAACCCGCCCTGATCTGGAGTATGTGATGCGCTGGATCAGCACTTATCACGATTAAGCAATACCTATCACGCCCTATTCGTCATTCACGCGATCACTCCTCCAACATGTCATCAACATCTGCAGCTGCTCCCAAAGTGGGTTTCGTCTCACTCGGTTGCCCCAAGGCCTTAACCGATTCCGAGCAAATCCTGACGCAGCTACGCGCTGAGGGTTACGAAACGGCCAAGTCGTACGATGGTGCGGATTTGGTGATCGTGAATACCTGCGGCTTCATTGATGCGGCGGTACAAGAATCACTCGACGCAATCGGTGAAGCGCTGAATGAAAACGGCAAGGTGATTGTTACCGGCTGCTTGGGCAGCAAGAAAGATGCATCGGGTGATGAAATCGTGCGCAAGGTGCACCCCAAAGTACTCGCGGTCACCGGTCCGCATGCGCTGGGCGAGGTAATGGACGCGGTGCATAGCCATTTACCCAAGCCGCATGAGCCGTTTCTGGATTTGGTGCCACCGCAAGGCGTCAAGCTCACCCCGAAGCATTATGCGTATCTGAAAATTTCAGAGGGCTGTAACCATCGTTGCAGCTTTTGCATTATTCCATCGATGCGTGGTGACTTGGTATCGCGTCCGGTCGCGGATGTGATGCTCGAGGCAGAAAATCTGTTCAAGGCGGGTGTCAAAGAACTGCTGGTCATTTCGCAAGACACCAGCGCCTATGGCGTCGATATCAAATTCCGCACCGGCTTCTGGAATGGTAAGCCGATGCGTACCCACATGACTGACCTGACCCGCGCGCTGGGTGAGCTCGCGCAGGAATACGATGCCTGGGTGCGGCTGCACTATGTTTACCCCTACCCGCATGTCGATGAGGTGATTCCATTGATGACGGGTGGGCATGTGCTGCCCTACCTGGATGTGCCGCTGCAGCATGCGCACCCGGATGTATTGAAACGCATGAAGCGTCCCGCCAGTGGTGAAAAAAATATCGAGCGAATCCGCGCCTGGCGCGCGCTTTGCCCCGACATCACAATACGGTCAACATTTATCGCCGGCTTCCCCGGAGAGACTGAAGAAGAATTTAATTACTTGCTCGACTTCCTGCGTGAAGCAAAAATTGATCGCTTGGGTTGCTTCGCTTACTCGCCGGTGGAGGGTGCCGCCGCTAATGCACTCGATAACCCTGTGCCCGATGAAGTGCGCGAAGAGCGTCGCGGGCGAGTGATGCAGCTGCAAGAAGCAATCTCGCGCGAGCGCTTGCAAGCAAAAGTTGGCAAGACCTTGCGCGTATTGATTGATGCTGTGGATCGTAATGGCGCCACTGCTCGTTCATCGGCAGATGCCCCCGAGATTGATGGTGTGGTGTATGTGAAGTTACCGTTCGAGCCGGGCCGGGAGCTCACGGTCGGTAGTTTTGTCGATGTCACCATCACCGCAGCGGATGCCCACGATCTGTGGGCGCGGGTAGATTGAGCTTAGGTGAGCCGTGGCTGATGAAAAAAAATCCTTGCAAACACGGCTGACGACCACCGGGTATCGTCCGCCCGAGGGCTTCGCGGCATTTCCAACCGCAATTCATCATGCCTCGACGGTTCTATTCAAGAACGTCGCTGCGCTACGCGCCCGCAACTGGCAGGAAAAAAGCGGCTATACCTATGGCCTACACGGCACGCCCACAACCTTCACATTAGAAGCACGCTTAGCCGACATTGAAGGCGGGTCACATTGTCTATTAGCGCCGAGTGGCCTGGCGGCTATTGCGATGATTAATCTCGCCCTGCTCAAGAGCGGTGATGATTTACTGATACCGGACAATGCCTACAACCCGAACCGGGAACTCGCGCATTGGTTGCAAGCTGACTTTGGTATTAGTGCGCAGTTCTACGACCCGTTGATCGGTGAGGGCATTGCTGATCTGATCAAACCCAACACACGACTGATCTGGGCCGAGGCGCCGGGTTCGGTGTCCATGGAAATGCCCGATGTACCCGCGATCTGTCGTGCGGCCAAATCGCATGGAGTGCCTGTTGCGTTGGATAACACCTGGTCGGCGGGTATTGCGTTTCACGCGTTCGAGCATGGCGTTGATATCGTGATGCAGGCACTCACGAAATATCAGTCAGGTGGTTCAGATGCGCTGATGGGGGCGGTGATTACGCGCGATAAGGCGCTGCACAGAAAAATCGATACTGCGCATATGCGGCTGGGTATGGGCGTATCTGCGGATGATACCTATTTGGTGCTGCGTGGTTTGCCAAGCATGAAGCTGCGCTTCGAGGCGCATGATGCTTCAGCGCGCAAGATCGCAGGGTGGTTAAAGCAGCGACCCGAGATTGCGCAAGTGCTGCATCCTGCCATCGAGGGTTGCCCGGGGCATGAGATTTGGAGGCGCGACTTTACCGGCGCGGCTGGTTTGTTCTCAGTGCTGTTTGATCCTGCGTACAGCGAGGCACAGACTGACCGTTTCATCGATAGCCTGAAGCTGTTCAAAATTGGTTACAGCTGGGGTGGCGCGAATAGTTTGGCAGTGCCTTATCGCATGACGCAGATTCGTCGTGAGTGGCCGTATCAGGGGCAGTTGGTGAGATTTAATGTTGGGCTGGAAGACGCGGCGGACTTGATTGACGATCTACATCAGGCATTTGAATGTCTCTGACAGAGTAAACGCGATTTGTTAGTCATCGGCAGTCTCAGCTGGTGGATCCCGGCCTGCGCCGGGATGATGCACTCAATCGTGCTGGCTAATCTGTGTCTGCGACTCAATGATCCAGATGAATAAAGCAGGCCAATCTGGAAAATCAGATGCGCAGTTATTGGAACAAATTGATCACGCCATCCAGCCCGGAGACATTCAGCGCTACATCGGCCTTGGCCTGCACCACCGGCTTAGCGCGAAAAGCAATCGATAAGCCTGCCACCGACATCATCGCCAAATCATTAGCGCCATCGCCGACAACGATGGCCGCCGAGGTGGGCAAGCCTAAATCAGTACATTGTTCGATGACAGTCGATTTTTTTGCTTGGGCATCGATAATATTCCCCAGCACCCGACCGGTCAGTTTGCCATCGATCACCTCAAGCCGGTTGGCATGACTGACGTCGAGTTCAAGCTCATGCTCAAGTCGCTCGGTGAAGTAAGTAAATCCACCGGACACCAGCACCGTGCGAAGGCCCGCTTTTTTCATGGCGTGCAGCATGGAATGCGCGCCTAAGGTCAATTCGAGTCGTTGCTCGAAAACGCGAGCGAGGGCAGACTCTTCCAGACCTTTGAGCAATGCGACACGGCGTTGCAAACTCTCAGCGAAATCCAGTTCGCCCCGCATCGCTGCTTCAGTAATCGCAGCCACATCGGATTTCAAGCCATGCATGTCGGCGATCTCATCGATACACTCGATGGTGATCAGGGTGGAATCCATATCCATCACCAACAACTTGAAATCCTGTAATTGGATATCTGCGGGGAGCATGGCATAGTCAAGCTGTAAAGATTGACTAAGCGTTTTCAATTGATCGAGCGAATCTGTACTCAGTGCCTCGGGTAAATCGCAGCGCCACGCATATGGTGCTACCTGCTTGGCTTGAGCTAGCCCGAGCTGTGTCGTGAGTTGTTGAATGGATGATAGATTGGCGCTCGGGCCTTGAAGAATTAATTTGATCAGTGAATTGTTCATCGCCTTAGGCGGCTAGTGCCTTAATCGTAGATTTCACTTGCGCCACACGCGCAGCGAGATCGGGCATATTCGCACTGACACGCAGCTTGTCTTGCCCGGACAGCTTTACGTGGCGATTTTTTTGTACCAGTTCGATGATGCGCATCGGATCAATCGGTGGCGTAGGCTCGAATTGCAAGGTGGCTGATTCACTATGCGCATCAATCTTCACAATGCCGACGCTACGCGCTGCAATGCGTAATCGATGGGTTTCTATCAAAGCTTTGACAGGGTCCGGCAATTTACCAAACCGGTCGATTAATTCTTCTTGCAGGTCATCGATCGTGTCTTGTGTTTCGCAATTCGCGAGGCGCTTATAAATAGATAAGCGCTCATGCACATCACCGCAGAAATCACTCGGCAATAGCGCGGGTACGTGCAGATTGATTTCTGTCGTACTCGACAAGGGCGCAGCAAGATCAGGCTCTTTACCGTTCTTGAGTGCTTTGACAGCCGCATTCAACATGTCAGCGTACAGCTGAAAACCAATCTCGGTCATCTCACCCGACTGACTCTCGCCCAGCACCTCACCCGCGCCCCGGATTTCCAGGTCATGCATGGCCAGGTAGAAGCCACTGCCCAGCTCTTCCATTTGCTGTATGGCTTCCAGCCGTCGCTCGGCCAGCTTACCCAGCGTTTGCATATCGTGTACCAGCAGATAAGCATAGGCTTGGTGATGCGAGCGACCGACCCGACCGCGTAGCTGATGTAGCTGTGCCAGACCAAACCGATCGGCACGATGCATGATGATGGTATTCGCAGTCGGTACATCAATACCGGTTTCAATGATGGTGGTACAGAGCAGGATGTTAAAGCGCTGCTGCACGAAGTCGCGCATGACTTTTTCGAGTTCGCGCTCATGCATCTGGCCATGAGCAATCGCGATTCTCGCCTCGGGCAGTAAGGCCTCGAGTTTGGCTTTGCGGTTGTCGATGCTTTCAACCTCGTTATGCAGAAAATACACCTGACCGCCGCGCTTCAGCTCACGCAAACACGCCTCACGAATCACCGACTCGGATTCGCCGCGCACAAAGGTTTTAATGGCTAATCGCTTCTGCGGTGCAGTGGCAATGACAGAGAACTCGCGTAAACCTTCGAGTGCCATGCCCAAGGTGCGGGGTATCGGCGTTGCGGTGAGTGTCAGTACATCGACCTCGGCACGCAGCGCTTTGAGTGCTTCTTTCTGGCGTACCCCAAAGCGGTGCTCTTCGTCGATGATGACTAAACCAAGTCGTTCGAATTTCACATCCGGAGAGAGCAGCTTGTGGGTTCCGATCACGATATCGATCTTGCCCTCCGACAGGCCTTTGAGGGCTTGCGTAATTTCTTTGCCGGTTCTGAATCGCGAGAGCTCGGCGATCTTCACCGGCCAATCGGCGAAGCGATCAGCAAAGGTTTGTGCATGCTGCTCGGCGAGCAAGGTGGTGGGAGCGAGAATGGCGACTTGTTTACCGCCCATCACTGCCACAAACGCGGCACGCAGTGCGACCTCGGTTTTACCAAAGCCGACATCACCGCAGATCAGTCTATCCATCGGTCGACCCGAGGTCATGTCGCCAATCACGGCTTGAATCGCAGCCGATTGATCAGGCGTTTCTTCAAAGCCGAAGCTATCAGCGAAGGCTTCGTAGTCATGCGCAGAATATTGAAACGAATGCCCCTGACGCGCAGCGCGCCGCGCATACAGGTTCAATAGCTCAGCGGCGGTGTCACGGATTTGTTCGGCGGCTTTACGTTTGGCTTTGTCCCACTGACCCGAGCCGAGTGTGTGCAGCGGTGCGTCTTCTGGCGCGGCACCGGCGTAGCGCGAGATCACATGCAGTTGTGAGACAGGCACATACAGCTGTGACTGCTTGGCGTATTCCAGGTGCAGAAATTCTGTTTCGCCCTCACCAAGATCAAGGCTAATCAAGCCCTGGTAACGACCGATGCCATGGTTCACATGCACCACAGGGTCACCGATCTTCAACTCGGACAGATCGCGCACCATCGCATCAACCTGCGTAACGGCTTCCTGCCGTTTACGACCGGCGCGTCGCCCGCTACCGGCATACAGCTCAGTCTCGGTAATGATGGCCAAGTGACCCAGCGGCGCTTGCAGTAATGCGCCTGCCTGTAGTGGCGCAACGCATAGCATCAGCCGCTCGGTACTCGCAATAAAGTCATCCAGACTTTCTGCTACAGTGATGGGCAGCGAATACTCATCAAAGTAGGCACGGAGTGTTTCACGTCGACCGCCAGAGTCGGCGCAAATCATCACGCGTCGATTGCTCTGTTGGACAAAGGCGCGCAATTGGGCGAGCGGGTCATCCAGCCGACGGTTAACAGCCACATCCGGTAATGGCGCAGATAACTCACTATCACCTGTAGGCGCTTGCAAAACCCAACGCGCATAAGGTTTTAGCCGGGTGAAGAAATCTTCATCACTCAGGAAAATGGCTTCGGGGGGTAGCAGCGGTCGTTCACGATCTGCTTTCAAAAACTGATAACGCGAGCGTGTATCCCCCCAAAAGCGCTTGATGGATTCATCAATATCGCCAACCAGCGCGAACATGCTACCTGCAGGAAGATAATCAAACAGCGTCGCGGTTTGTTCGAAGAACAGCGGCAAGTAGTACTCGATACCTGCTGACGCAATCCCGTTACCAATATCGCGGTAAATATTGGTTTTGGAGGGGTCGCCCTCGAATACCTCGCGCCAGCGACTGCGAAATGCTGACCGTGCGGCATCGTCCATCGGGAATTCGCGACCGGGTAACAGCCTCACCTCACGGACCGGATACAGCGAGCGCTGTGTGTCCACATCAAAGGTGCGAATACTTTCAATGGTGTCGCCGAACAGGTCAAGCCGATACGGCAGCGCCGAGCCCATCGGGAATAGATCAATCAGGCCGCCGCGTATGGAGTATTCGCCGGGCGACATGACTTGCCCGACGTGCGCATAGCCCGCGATGGTGAGCTGCGATTTAAGCTTGTCTTCTGCGAGCGTTTCGCCTTGTTTGAAGAAAAACGTATGCGCAGCAAGAAATGAGGGCGGCCCCATGCGCAGCAAGGCGGTGGTGGCGGGCACGATCAGCACATCACACTGGCCGCTGTGTAATTCATGCAGTGTCGCCAGCCGCTCAGAGACCAAATCCTGATGCGGTGAGAACGCATCGTAGGGCAGAGTTTCCCAATCAGGTAGCAAGTGGGCGCGCAACTCTTGCTGCCCGCGTTTACCGAACCAGCTGATTTCAGACAATAGTCGTTGTGCATCTGGGGCGTCTGCAACGACCACGACCAGTGTCTTGTTGTCCGCCTTCAGTTGATGCGCGGCTTGCGCGAGTACACATGCCTCGGCGGCGCCATGCAGCGCGGGAAGTACGAATCGTGTGCCGGACTTCGGCAGCTGAGGAAAATGTGCGTCGGGAGACATGGCGGGCCGGGTGCGGACCGGGGCGGGCAAGAGGCTACAATGCAACCATTGCTAAAACCGGAATTATAGTTGAGATGAACCTCCCCAACTGTGTTGCGCTGATACCTGCGGCAGGTGCGGGAACACGCATGGGTGAGGCTAAGCCCAAACAGTATCTGCCCATCGCGGGCAAGCCAATGCTGCAGCATGTGATCGATACCTTCTGCGCATCACCGCTAATCGATCATGTGGTGGTGGTGGTGAGCGCCGACGATAGCTACATCGATCAGTTGACGCTGCCGCCGCGATGTCAGGTGTTGCGCTGTGGCGGTGCTACGCGTCAGCAATCAGTCACCAACGGCTTGCTCGCGCTGGGCAGTCAGTTGGCTAATGACGACTGGGTGCTGGTCCATGATGCTGCGCGCCCGGGGCTGACAGTGGCGTTGATTGAGAAGCTGATTGCATTCGTGCGTGATGATCCCGTCGGCGGACTGCTGGCGGTGCCTGTGGTGGACACGATCAAGCATAGCGATGGTCATGGCCGGTCGCAGCATACGGTAGCGCGCGATTTATTGTGGGCGGCGCAAACACCGCAAATGTTTCGTTATGGTCTGCTGCTGGATGCCTTGCAGCGGGCGGTCAACATGACCGACGAGGCGAGTGCCATCGAGGCCCTCGGCCTGCAACCGAAACTGGTCGAGGGTAGCGCGCGCAACTTCAAGGTGACCTTACCTGAGGATGTACTACTCGCCGAACTCCATCTGAAAGGACACGCATGAGCATGCCACCCTATCGTATCGGGCAAGGCTATGACTGCCACGCGCTGGTACCGAGCCGACCATTGATTATCGGCGGCGTCACTATTCCGCATACCAGCGGCTTGCTGGGCCATTCGGATGCTGATGTGCTGCTGCACGCGATTACCGATGCGCTGCTGGGCGCTGCCGGGCTGGGGGATATCGGGCAGCATTTTCCGGATACCGATCCGGCGTTCAAGGGTGCGGACTCTCGCCAGCTGCTGCGCGCTGCGGCGCAGCAGGTGAAGGCGTCTGGTTATTCAATCGGCAATATCGACGCCACCATCATCGCGCAGGCGCCCAAGCTTGCTCCGCACCTTGCGGCCATGATCGCCAATCTTTCGGCCGACCTCGGTCTTCAGGCTAAGCATTTGAATTTAAAAGCTAAAACCAACGAGCGTCTGGGTTGGGAAGGGCGTGAAGAGGGGATCGCGGCGCACGCGGTGGCACTCCTGATAAGTGAGTGATAATAGTTCTCATCTAGGAATTTCTCGTAAGCCATAGCTTTAGCCAATCGCCCGCATTGAATAAGACAATTTGAGATTCATCTCCCGCACCGCCACAATCGCGTCTGGAAACTTTGACGAAGTAGTCGGTTTTCTTATGCGGTCGTGCGTTAAGCCAGCATGTTGAAGGCCTGGCGCACCCAAGATATAAACCCCACCAAGGAGATGCAAATGTCCAAGCTGAAAGGCTCGAAGACTGAGGCCAACCTCAAAGAGGCGTTCGCAGGTGAATCGCAAGCGAACCGTCGTTATCTGTACTTCGCGAACAAGGCTGACGTAGAAGGCCAAAACGATGTTGCAGCGCTGTTCCGTTCAACTGCTGAAGGCGAGACCGGCCATGCACACGGCCACCTCGAGTACCTCGAGCAGTGCGGCGATCCGGCAACGGGTCTGCCAATCGGTTCTTCGCGTCAAAACCTGATGGCAGCTGTCGCAGGCGAGACCCACGAGTACACCGATATGTACCCAGGTATGGCGAAGACCGCGCGTGACGAGGGCTTCGACGAAATCGCTGACTGGTTCGAGACGCTGGCCAAGGCTGAGCGTTCGCACGCTAACCGTTACCAGAAAGCCCTCGACCAGCTGGTCGACTAATAGCCTGTCTCGTCAGGCCGCTTGCGGCGCTGACAGTGGCTGATCGTGTTTGACAGGGTTCAGCGCACTTTCGGGTGCCTGAACCCTGGCAAAAACCGCGGTTGCAGTACATCGATGCACCCGAGCCGAAGGCTCGCAGCATCAACTTCCCCCACACATAACTAACAAGGTATCGCCATGTCCCGTGAAGGCAATCTCGAGGCGCCGACCCGGCATCCGTTGGATTGGCTGAGTGACGATTTCTACAACGAAGAGTCGCTCAATCAGGAATTGGAACGCGTGTTTGATATCTGCCACGGCTGCCGCCGCTGCGTGTCATTGTGCGCATCGTTTCCGACGCTGTTTGACTTGGTCGACGAATCGGAGACCATGGAAGTCGATGGCGTAGCCAAGTCGGATTACATGAAGGTGGTAGACCAGTGCTATCTGTGCGACTTGTGCTACATGACCAAGTGCCCGTACACCCCGCCGCATGAATGGAATCTGGATTTCCCGCACCTGATGCTGCGTGCCAAGGCAGTCAAGTTCAAAAAAGGCGAGGTCTCGTCGCGCGATAAGTTTTTGTCGGATACCGACGGGCTTGGCAAGTTCGCAGGCATTCCTATCGTCACGCAGACAGTCAACGCGGTAAATAAAACCAAGCCGGTACGTGCTCTGGTAGAGAATGTATTAGGTGTTGATAAAGACGCATGGCTACCTGAGTTTGCGAGCACCAAGTTTCGCAGCAGCGCCGCCAAATCCAAACAGCACCCGGTCAAAGACGGTAAAAATACACCGGGCAAGGTGGCGATTTATTCCACTTGCTATGTGAACTATAACGAGCCCGGCATTGGCCATGATTTGCTGGCGGTGCTTGAGCATAACGAGATTCCCTATGTGATGGTCGAGAAAGAGGCGTGCTGCGGTATGCCGAAACTCGAGCAGGGCGATCTGGAAGGCGTGGCCGAGAAGAAGGCGATCAACATCCCGCAACTCGCCAAGCTGGCCAAAGAAGGCTACGCAATTCTCACACCGGTACCTTCTTGCACCTTGATGTACAAGCAAGAGCTGCCGCTGATGTTCCCGGACTGCGCAGATACGCAGCTGGTGAAAGAAGCGATGTGGGACCCGTTTGAGTACTTCGTGGCGCGTAATCGTGATGGTTTGTTGAAAACCGAGTTTAATCACGCGCTGGGTAATGTGTCTTATCACATCCCCTGTCACTCACGGGTG
>VERA01000018.1 GCA_018882935.1 Burkholderiaceae bacterium
GCATTGGCGTATCGGGTGGCACAGCAGAGGAAGACGAGCTATGTGCTGCTGCAGGCTTGAAAGCAATTGGCCTCGCCTAAGCTACCCATGGAAATAATGACGTAATCAATTTATTTCATTAGTAGATTTAACTACCG
This sequence comes from Burkholderiaceae bacterium, assembly GCA_018882935.1. Classification (GTDB taxonomy): domain Bacteria; phylum Pseudomonadota; class Gammaproteobacteria; order Burkholderiales; family Burkholderiaceae_D; genus Pernthalerella. The sequence continues at coordinate 138 of VERA01000018.1, forward strand.
AGCTACGTAGATAAGTTAAGAAGCCAGGCAAAAATGATTGTCAACGTAACCTAAAAACCAAGTTCAGTCGCAAATTCAAGTAACAAAAAATTCTGAATTCAAGGAAGACGCACCATGAAACAATTCCACAACTTCATTAACGGCGAATTCGTCGCCACCAGCAAGACTTTCGAAAACCGCGCACCCGCCGACAATCATGTGATTGGTCTGGTGCACGAGGCTGGTCAGGCTGAGGTCGACGCTGCCGTGAAGGCGGCGCGTGCAGCGATGAATGGTGAGTGGGGCAAGATGAGCGTCGTCAAGCGCGTTGAACTGCTCAACGCAGTGGCCGATGAGATCAACAACCGCTTCGACGAATTCCTCGCTGCCGAGCTGGCCGATACCGGCAAGCCGCATTCGCTGGCTTCGCACATCGATATTCCACGCGGCGCGGCGAACTTCAAGATTTTCGCCGACATCATCAAGAACGCACCGACCGAGAGCTTCCAGATGACGACGCCTGATGGCGGTACCGCGATCAGCTATGGCGTGCGCGTTCCGCTCGGTGTGGTCGCAGTGGTATGCCCTTGGAATTTGCCGTTGCTGCTAATGACCTGGAAAGTTGGCCCTGCACTGGCCTGCGGTAATGCAGTGATCGTCAAACCTTCAGAAGAAACGCCCGCGACGGCCACGCTACTCGGTGAAGTGATGAACAAGGTGGGTATACCGAAGGGTGTGTACAACGTCGTGCATGGCTTCGGTCCCAATTCGGCGGGTGAGTTTCTCACTAAGCACCCGGATGTCGACGGCATCACCTTCACCGGTGAAACACGTACCGGCGAGGCCATCATGGCCGCGGCTGCGAAAGGCGTGCGCCCGGTATCGTTCGAGCTCGGCGGCAAGAACGCAGCTGTGGTGTTCGCCGATGCGGACTTCGACAAGGCGATCGCTGGTGTGACTCGTTCAGTCTTCGAAAATTGCGGACAAGTCTGCCTCGGTACCGAGCGTGTGTATGTGCAGCGTCCGATTTTCGACAAGTTCGTGAAAGCGCTGAAAGAGAAAGCCGAAGCGCTGAAGATTGGTCCGTCGGATATGCCGGGTGTGGGCATGGGCCCGTTGATTTCAGCCGAGCACAAAGAAAAAGTGTTGTCGTATTACCAGAAGGCCAAAGCGGAAGGCGCGAACGTGGTGACCGGTGGCGGCACGCCGACCATGGAAGGCAAGTATGCCGAGGGCCACTACGTTCAGCCAACCATCTGGACTGGCTTGCCTGAGACCTCGCCGATCATCCGCGAAGAAATTTTCGGGCCATGCTGTCATATCGCACCGTTTGATACCGAAGAAGAAGCGATCGCACTGGCCAACGATACGCCCTACGGTCTCGCCACCTCGATCTGGACTACCGATATTTCAGTCGCGACGCGCATGGCGAATGCGATTCACGTGGGTCTGTGCTGGATAAACAGCTGGTTCTTGCGCGATCTGCGCACGCCTTTCGGTGGCTCTAAAGGCTCCGGTATTGGCCGCGAAGGTGGTGTGCACTCGCTCGAGTTTTACACTGACCTGCGCAACGTCATGATCAAAATTTGAATTCCCAACGGAGAACGCAGCAATGGCAATGAATACCCAAAAAATCCAGCAGTACGGCGATGAGCTGTATGACGCGCTGGTCTCACGTGTCGCGGTTGATCCGCTGACGAATCGTGAGCCTGAGATCAGTATTGAAGATGCTTACCAGATTCAGCTGCGCATGATCGAGCGCCGGCTGCAGACTGGTGAGACGGTCGTTGGTAAAAAGATCGGTGTCACCAGCAAGATCGTGATGGATATGTTGGGCGTGAACCAACCTGACTTCGGCCATCTGCTCTCCGGCATGGTGTTCAACGAAGGCGAAGCGGTCGACACCAGCAAGATGATCGCGCCGCGTGCTGAAGCGGAAGTTGCTTTCATCCTCGGCCGCGACTTGAGCGGTCCGGGTGTGACTGCCGCTGACGTGCTACGCGCAACCGATTGCGTGATGCCTTGCTTCGAGATTGTGGATTCGCGCATCAAAGACTGGAAAATCAAGATTCAAGACACCGTGGCCGATAATGCCTCGTGTGGCGTATTCACCTTAGGCGGCACACGCAAGAGCCCGCGTGATCTCGACCTCGCGCTGGCCGGCATGGTGCTGGACAAGAACGGCGAGATCATCAGCACCTCGTGCGGCGCTGCCGTGCAAGGCTCACCGGTGAATGCTGTAGCTTGGTTAGCAAACACGCTGGGCAAACTTGGCATCACGCTGAAAGCAGGCGACGTCATTCTGTCCGGATCGCAGTCGCCACTGGTACCGGTGAAGGCTGGTGACAGCCTGCACTGCGCGGTCGGCGGCCTTGGCAGCACCTCGGTGCGCTTCATCTGATCACGAGGACAAGAACATGCAACTCGATAAAGCAACGATTGAAAAACTGGCCGCGCATCTGGAAAGCGCAGAGCTTGAAGCGCGCGACGTGCTGAAGATCACTGACGATTATCCGCAGATGGACTTTGAGGATGCGTATGCGATCCAGGACACCATCCGCGCACGCAAGGAAGCACGCGGCAACAAGACGGTAGGTCTGAAAGCCGGCCTGACCTCCTTCGCCAAAATGAAGCAGATGGGTGTGGATGTGCCCTGCTTCGGTTTTGTATCTGATTACATGTCACGCCCGGATGGTGGCGACATCAAGACCTCGGAGCTGATTCACCCGAAAGTCGAAGCTGAAATCTGCGTCGTTACCAAGGCGCCGCTGAAAGGCCCAGGCTGTCATGTTGGTGCTGTAATGGCAGCGATTGATTTTGTGTTACCTGCAGTCGAGATCATCGACAGCCGCTACCGCGATTTCAAGTTTGATTTGAAAAGCGTGGTGGCGGATAACACGTCGGCATCACGCTTCGTGATTGGCGGCCGCTCGCGCAACGTAGAAGAACTTGATCTGCGTACGCTCGGTGTGGTGCTGGAAAAAAATGGCCAAGTGGTGGCGATGGCCGCCGGTGCTGCCGTATAGGGCCATCCCGCTGCAGCGATCGCGATGATGGCGAATCACCTCGGCGCACGTGGCCAGGAAATCCCCGCGGGTACGTTCATCATGACCGGTGGCGTGACTGAAGCGATTCCGGTAGCTGCGGGTGACAATGTTCTGGTGCGCTTCCAAGATCTCGGCTCGGTCTCGATGCGTTTCGTTTGAGTTGTCTGTGGTTGGAACTGAACACCATTCAAAGCTCGATGCAGGCGCGATAACAACACGATGAGCACGCTACCCACACATCCCGGCGCTGTCACAGTTCTCGTCACCCGACGGGTCAAGTTGGGTCACGAGACCGCCTACGAACAGCTGATGCGCGACATCATGCGTGCAGCGGCGGAGTTTCCCGGGCATCTGGGTGCGCAACTGGTACGCCCGGATGATCAACCTGGGTCTGAGCCCGGCTTGTATCACGTCGTGTTCGCGTTCGACTCGCAGCAGCATCTGCAGGCATGGCAAGACTCCCCCGCACGCTCGCTGGGTTTGGCGGCGCTTGAGCCGCTGGTGGAAGGCCCGGCGCACATGCAAATGATTGGGCTGGCGAATTGGTTTATGACGAGTGCACAGCAACCGCCGCCGCGGTGGAAAGTTGCGATCATGAGCTGGCTGGGTATTTTCCCGACGGTGCTGGTGCTGTTCTTGTTAATCGGTGACATGCTTGCGCAATGGCCGCTGGTGCCACGCGTAATGACGCTGACCGGATTGGTAGTACTGATCATGACGTGGGTAGTGGCGCCACAACTGACACGTCTGCTCAAGCCCTGGCTACATGCCCATAAAACTTGAAGTTTGCTACAAGCCGCTTGTAATTTCGATCAAACCTAAAGTACTTGAATACACATCTAAGGTCAGTATGAATCTGCAGCTCAACGGTCAACACGCTGTCGTTACCGGCTCCACTGCCGGCATTGGCTACGCAATCGCGCATGCGCTCGCCGCAGAAAGTGCTACTGTCACTATCAACGGCCGCACCGAGCAAGGTGTGCAGCGTGCGCTGCAACGCCTTCGTTCCGACTTCCCGAATGCGACCTTACACGGTATCGTGGCCGATGCAGCTACCGCTGAGGGTTGCGCCAGGCTGACCGCGGGTGCATCGATTGATATTTTGGTGAATAACATGGGCATCTTCGAGCCTAAGCCCTTCGACACTATTCCCGATGAAGACTGGCAGCGTCTGTTCGAAACCAATGTCATGAGTGGCGTGCGCCTGTCGCGTGCAGTGCTGCCAGGCATGAAGCAGCGTAACCGTGGTCGTATCGTATTCATCTCGTCGGAATCGGGCATCTGCCCGCCGGCTGAGATGGTGCATTACGGGATGACAAAATCTGCGCAACTCTCGATCGCACGCGGCATTGCCGAAACCTGCGCTGGTACCGGCGTCACTGTCAATAGCGTGTTACCTGGCCCAACCCTCACCGAGGGCGCGAAAGATTTTCTGGACAAGCTCGCTGCTGAGCAAGGCAAGAGCTTCGACGAACTCGTGCAATGGTTCTTCGCCAATGCAAGACCGACATCATTATTACGTCGATTTATTGATCCAAAAGAAGTGGCTGCGATGGTGGCCTATGTGTGTAGCCCGCTCTCCGCAGCCACCAATGGTGCGGCGCTGCGTGTGGATGGCGGCGTCGTACGCAGCCTGATCTAACTAGCCTTATGTAAGGGAGTAAAACCATGAGCAAAAAAATCAAATGTGCCCTGATTGGCCCCGGCAATATCGGCACCGATTTGCTGGCTAAATTGCAGCGCTCACCGGTACTTGAACCGGTATGGATGGTGGGCATTGATCCTGAATCCGATGGTTTGAAACGCGCGCGCGAGATGGGTCTAAAAACGACTGCGGATGGTGTGGATGGTTTGCTCCCGCATGTGATTGCAGACGGTGTACAAATCGCATTTGACGCAACGTCAGCCTATGTACATGCCGAGAACTCGCGCAAGCTGAATGAGCTGGGCGTACTGATGATTGACCTGACACCCGCAGCGATCGGGCCTTACTGTGTGCCACCGGTGAACCTGAAAGAACACGTTGGCCGCGGTGAAATGAACGTGAACATGGTCACCTGCGGTGGCCAGGCCACCATTCCCATGGTGGCCGCCGTATCACGCGTGCAGCCGGTAGCGTATGGTGAAATCGTCGCTACCGTATCGTCGCGCAGCGCTGGCCCGGGCACGCGTAAAAATATCGATGAGTTCACGCGTACCACCGCGGGTGCTATTGAGCGCGTGGGCGGTGCCAAAAAAGGTAAAGCGATCATCATCATCAACCCGGCAGAGCCGCCGCTGATCATGCGCGACACCGTGCACTGCCTGACGGAAGGCACGCCGGATGAAGCAAAGATCACGCAGTCAATTCACGACATGATCAAGGAAGTACAAAAATATGTGCCGGGCTATCGTCTGGTGAACGGTCCGGTGTTTGATGGTAACCGTGTTTCGGTATTCCTCGAAGTCGAAGGCTTGGGTGACTACTTGCCGAAGTATGCGGGCAACCTCGACATCATGACTGCTGCTGCTGCGCGGACTGCCGAGATGTTTGCTGAAGAAATCATCGCCGGGCGCCTGACGCTCGAAGCGACTGTAGCGGCCTGATCGCACCCGACTTGACCGGAGAATGACCATGACAATTCAAGGTAAAACCATCACCCTGCATGACATGACACTACGCGATGGCATGCATCCCAAGCGCCATTTGATGACGATCGATCAAATGAAATCGATCGCGCAAGGTCTCGATAACGCCGGTGTGCCGCTGATTGAAGTAACCCATGGCGATGGTCTGGGCGGCTCGTCGGTGAATTACGGTTTTCCGGCACACACCGACGAGGAATACCTCGGTGCGGTGATCCCGCTGATGAAGCAAGCCAAAGTCTCTGCGCTGCTGTTGCCCGGTATCGGTACCGTCGATCATCTGAAAATGGCGCATGAGCTTGGTGTACATACGATTCGTGTCGCCACGCACTGCACCGAAGGCGACGTATCGGAGCAGCACATCACCATGGCGCGCAAGATGGAGATGGATACCGTTGGCTTCTTGATGATGGCGCATATGAACACGCCGGAAGGCTTGGTTCAACAAGCCAAGCTGATGGAAGGCTACGGCGCCAACTGTATTTATGTGACTGACTCTGCAGGCTACATGCTGCCGGATGATGTACGTGTGCGTATCGATGCCGTGCGTCAGGCGCTCAAGCCCGAAACTGAGCTGGGTTTTCATGGGCATCACAATATGGCGATGGGTATCGCCAACTCCGTAGCCGCGATCGAGTCAGGTGCGAATCGCATTGATGCCGCTGCCGCAGGTCTGGGCGCAGGTGCTGGTAATACGCCACTCGAAGTTCTAGTGGCAGTGCTTGACCGCATGAGCGTCAACACCGGTGTCGATGTCTGGAAGATTCAAGACGTTGCAGAAGACCTGGTGGTACCGATCATGGACTTCCCGATTCGTATTGATCGTGATGCCCTCACCTTGGGCTATGCCGGTGTGTATGGTTCTTTCCTGCTATTCGCAAAACGTGCTGAAGCTAAATATGGCATCCCGGCGCGTGAACTGCTGATTGAGCTCGGCCGTCGCAAGATGGTGGGTGGTCAGGAAGACATGATCGAAGACGCTGCACTAACCCTCTCGCGTGAGCGTAGAGAACGCGCCGCCAAGGCCGCTTGAACATTTAATGAGGACAACGATATGCCGTTCGCACAAATCCATATGCTGGAAGGTCGTAGCGAAGACCAAAAACGCGCTGTGATTGAAAAAGTGACGCAGGCTTTGCATGAGGCCGTGGGTGCGCCGAGAGAGACAATTCGAATTCTGATTTCGGAAGTACCGAAGGCGCATTGGGGCATCGGCGGTACCTCAGCCAAAGATCTGGGGCGCTAGGACGTTGCTTCGTTCACTCGATAGCCGTCACTCGGTCATCCCGGGGTAGGTCGGGACCTAGAAGCTTGCCAGCGGGTCTGATTATCCCGGCCGAGCATTACGGCACCCGACTCGTCGGTTCGTGAGACTTGTGTAAAATCCAAAGCATTTGCTGCATTCGATACATCACATAGTCCACGAAGACGATCCATGGACAACGATTTTCTGATTCCTCTGCTGGTTACCGTAGTCACAGCGATGACGATCGGCGCGATCTATTTGCTGACGCTGTTGGTGAACGACGGTCAACCCGATCAAAGTGAGGAAGAAACCCTGGCCGAGTACATCGCCGACGAGGGCGCATCACCGGTAGCCCAAGCCGATGCCAGCGCCGACGCCAACGCCGATGCCGACAGCGCAGCTGCCCCGGCTGAGGCTCAACAAACCTAATAACCGCAATGTCCCCTGCTGATGCGGCTTTGGTCGCCGCTGGTGCTTTTTTGGCCGGCGCCATGAACGCGATCGCTGGTGGCGGCACCTTCTTCTCTTTTCCGGCGATGCTGATGGCGGGCGTACCCCCGGTTACTGCCAACGCCAGTAACTCGGTCGCGTTGTGGCCGGCCAGTCTCTCGAGTGCTTGGGCTTATCGTCGCGAGGCGATGCGACACGGTCGCTGGGCCGTGCTACTGGCGATACTCTCGGTGATCGGTGGTCTGCTCGGTGGTTTACTGCTGCTGGCAATTTCCAACCAAACCTTCATGCGGCTGGTGCCTTGGTTGCTGCTGATCGCGACCTCGCTGTTTGCGCTCAGCGCGCAAGTCAATCGCATTATTCGCTGGTTAAAGCAGCGCTTGAACATGGCCGCCTCTGAGAAGCCGGGCAGTATCGGTGGCGCGGTGTTTCAGTTGATGGTGGCGATCTACGGCGGCTTCTTCGGCGCCGGCATGGGCATTTTGACGCTGGCCGCGCTCTCGATTCAGGGCTTTGATGATATGCAAGAGATCAATGCCCTTAAAAACCTCACCTCGGCCATGAACTACACCGTGGCTGCACTCACCTTCATTATCGCCGGTGCCATCAGCTGGCCGCACACCCTTGTGGCCTTGGTCACCGCCGCAGTTGGCGGCACCGTGGGCGCAGCGTTTGCGCGCAAGCTACCGGCTGTGTGGTTAAAGCGTCTGGTGATCGCCGTTGGTGCCACGCTGACCGTGGTGTACTTCATCAAAACTGCGTAGGGCTGACTACTTTACCGTCACCTCTATCGACTTGCGCATCTTCTCGCCATATGACCGATGCGCGCCATCGGCAAACTGCATGGTGAGACGATAACGACCGGGCGGCAATGTAATCTCGGTTTCTGTTTGGCCTTTACCAAAATGACGATGCTGATCATCCATGGGAATCACCGTGCCCTCCGCTACATCGGGCGCATTAATCAGTAAATGGTGGTGACCGGTGCCCTCTTTCATTTCGCCAGCGGGCGCGACCTGCATTCCGGCCAAGCCAAACTTCACTTTGAAAGGCGACGACAGCGTCGCATTATTTTTCGGTTCAATGAAATCGACCGATTGCGCCAACACAGTGGCGTGTGCAAACAAAGCGCTAAAAGTAATGGCAATAAAGTAACGCATGGTGGGCTCCTGATCAGATTCAGCGCTCGATGATACCAAGTACTGCCTGAGGTCATGCGTGATTTGCTAAGGCCGCTTGATCACCACACCCGCGCCCCTCGACAACCCGGAGCACGCTGATCTTTTAGGTCGAGCTGAGTTCGGCGCCCGGGAAAACCTGACCCGCAAAAAAATTGCCCGCGCACTGCGCGGGCAAAACCCGAATCTCCGTTGCCGAAGAACAGGGAGGAGACAATCAGTACGCCAACGCAACGCGGTCAGCGGTGTTGCGTAATGTGGCGCGAAAATCTTTACCTTGCTCGGTGGGTGGCACCCAGCCGTGACGACGCCAAATCGACTGCACGTTGTCTGATGCACCACGGCCCTGGTTAGCCACTGGCGCGGCGTCAGCCATCGCTCTAGCGGTGGTTTCAATAATCATTCTGGCTTGATCGTACATAGGGCGGCTCCTTTCTTCATAGGCCTCGGATCAATTCCGACTACCGTCAAAGCGAGCAATTTCTATACCAACAAAAGCGTCGAAATCCCGACAACTCGCCGAATCTTGCCCAACTGAGTCTAGATACCGCATCGGCGCCGCAGCAGGCAAAACCCGATGTGCTGATCCAGAACATGATCTATTTTTGATACTATTTTTTATTTGATAACATTGATGCCTGAGCGATTATTCTGATGAGCAGGATTATTTTCAATATATTAATAAATAACTATCTGGATTCCCGGAAAAATTTTTTACATAAAATTTATATTCATGCAAAGATAGGCGCCGGTATTACGCAAGGAATCTCGTGTACGCGCCAAGAACGACCCACCGCGCCAATGGCCAGCGAAAACAACGCGTCACTCTCCGTGGGGCGCTTTGTCTATGTGCAGTGCTTTTAGCTGCAACCACTCAGGCCACGCTGGCCGCTCAGAACGACCAGCAACCGACGGATTTCATCGCACTGCCCAATCGCACCGTAAATATTGCATTGTTTGCTGCAAGGCAGACCCTCGACGGCCCCTGGCGAGATGGTGTTCAACGCGCGCAAGGTGATGGCTCCGCCAATCTGATCGCACTGCGGGCGAACTGGCATTTCTCGGTGGGCGAAGATGATCAATACACGATTGCGCCGTTGATCGCGATTTCTGCTGCAGATACGCATACCAACGCGGGGCTGGTGCCACCACGGGGGGGCGATGCATCGGGGTACGGCGACCTGCGTCTTGGTATGGCATTCTGGTTTCACCGTGATCACGTCAACCGTGAATACCGAATGGCCACCTTGATTGTCTCGGTACCCACTGGAACCTACAATCCAAAGCAAGCGGTGAATATTGGTGAAAACCGGACAAAGACTGTGCTCTCTTTGGGCTGGATGCAACCGATTGGCTCGAGTTTGGTCCTTGATCTGGTACCCGAGGTCGCATTTTTTGGTGATAACAAAGAATTTTTAGGCACCAATCGCCTAAGCCAAGACACTGCCTATGCAATGAGTGCAACGCTACGTTATAAAGCCACGCCATTGATTCATTGGTACACCACGGCTCAAGTAAATCGCGGCGGTGCCACACAGCGCAATGACATATTATTTTCGCGGGCGCCCGACAATACACGTCTGGCGCTGGGGGCACTGCTTGTCGCCAGTGAAAAAAGTCAGGTTCAACTGCGTTACGCGAGAGATGTCGATATAAAAAATGGGTCGCGCAATACAGGCGAATTAATGCTGCGATGGTCAACTATTTTTTGATAGACCGATACCGAGCAAAATTCAAAACTGAATAAATAACCAGTAGCCATTCGCCGTCAGAAGCAGGCTGAGCACACCGATCGCTGTCGATGCGTGCAGCATCCGCATCGACCTGAAAAGCACGCCCCAGAATGCCATGCCGAGTCCCAGCAGTACGATGGACTTGGCATAGATGAACCACTGCTGACGCTCTGCTGCGACCGCACTCGCACCCTGATGGCTCTGCGCGACTGCCATTAATTCTTGCTTGCGACCCTGAAGAAAGTTATCTGCCTTGACGCGGTCAGACAGCTCTTTATCATCCGCACCCGATGAAGCCGTAGTTGTCGTCGTCGATGTACCGGTTGCAGCCAAGGCCACGGTGGCCGCAGAGCCGCTCGCACCACCTGCCTGAACAACCCCTCCCGCTAATTTATCCATCGAGAGAATCACCGATTCCGGTGCGATACGATAAACCGTCTGCTGCACACTCGCCATTTGGTGCACGATGCGCGCATCGGTCGCGATGTTTTCATTCACAATAAAGCCATGCTGCATCGCAGTTTCACCAACCATTGTCGCGCCGTACGTCAGAAATAGTGCTGGCAGCAGCACTGCGCTTGTGTACCTTAATCGCTTATTTGTACTAGCCTCGGCAGCGCTGCCGGGCGGCTTTCCTTGCTGCTCGCTCATGATGGGTCCTCCTTCGTCGGATGCCAAGAGTGTTCGTCTACCATCGTCCCAGGTAGCGCGAGTGGGCGGCGTCGGGTCATAGGCAATGCCATGAGCGGGCAGGGTCGCCGCCTTCATCACTGGCATCACCGGCAGCAGCGGTAGTAATGGCAACCGACTAGCCGCCACAATCGAACGCGCCGACTGTATCGCTTCGACATAACCAAAAATTTTATAAGTACGATTACGCGTAGCATCCATACGCTCTCGCAGCGGATGCGCAGCAGCCGATGCTTCGACGTCGCTACTCGCTATCGGGTCAAACGAATTACGGTTATCCGACAGCCGCTTGTTGGATGAAAGCCCTTCTGCATCCTGTAGCTCGCGACGCTCACCGCCTCCCTCACCGTTCCATAGGCGGCGAGCAAGCTCGGGGGACATGCCCGGCGGGCGCGGGATCATCCCATCACCCGAGGCTGCTAGACCATGACGCCCTGTTGCTGGCGCGTCGCCAGACTTACCCCGTTGCTTATCGTCGACGTCTACTGCGTGGTCGCGCAGACTGCGAGGATCAGCAGGACCCTCGGCCAGATCGGACGGGTTTTTGTTGAGATCGCCCTCTGAATCGCGAAGCGACCGCATATCGGACAGCCCCTCGAGGGCTGTCGCATTTTGTATGGCCTTGGCATCCGCATCGCTATCGCGCAGCGACCGAATCTCGCCAGGTCCTTCACTAGTAGCGGCATCTTTCTGGGTGTGAGTATCCGTATCGCTGTCACGAATTGCTCTTGCCGCCGTCGGCCCTTCATTGGTTGCGGTTTGTTTTCCGACACTGTTGTCGGCATCGGTATCGCGCAGCGCGCGTACGTCTGATTCTCCTTGCAGCGCCTCTGTGGTTTTGTTGGTCGCACCGCTGGTATTGTTATCGCGCAGCGCGCGTGTGTCTGAATGCCCTTGCGATTCTGCTGAATTTTTATTAGCTGTACTTTCAGTATTGTTATCGCGTAGCGCACGTATATCAGATGTACCGTTAGCAGCGGCCGCCTTGTCCTTTTTTGATTTCTTGCTGGTAGCGTTTTGCTCTATCGTCTTTAGAGAACCGTCGTTATCTAGCTCGTCCGATAAACGATTAACGTTTTGCCGCATCGTGTCAGTTAATCGGCTCTCCATCTCGGAGGGACGACCAGAGTCTCGGCTGTTATCCAGATCACCACTCTTCGAGCCAGCACTTTTACCGACCTCGCCCGTCTCTTCTTGCCATTCTTGCTTACGCTGAAATACAAGTCCGTCGGCCTGATTCTTATCGAACGCAGCGGGTATGTCATTACTTTTACCAACTTTCGATAAGTGCCTGGATAACTGCGGCACATCATTTTTAAGAAAAATTATGTTGAGATATTTATCGAACTCTTTTTCATTTACTGAAAATGCGTTCAGCATTCGGCGGAACAAATCGCGCTCAACCTTGGCAACTACCCGGTCAGCCATCATTGCGTCACACGCATTCAATAAAATACACAGGCGCTGAGCCGGATTAAGTATCGAGGCCGCCGTTGCGAGGAATTGCGGTGCACGCACTTTGCCTACGTAGCGCAGGCCCGCTTTCAGTAGAGCGGGTGAGCAGCCTATCGACGCATTCAAACGACCGACCTCCTCCTCGGCCATTGATCCGTCCGATGCCATCATGTAGATCAGCGAGGCCACGAGCGCCAGAGGCGGAGTCAGCGTATCGGTATTGGTAGCGGCATCAAAATCACCGAATACCGAGGTTTTATTTTTGAGATCGAGCGTGTCAAAATAAGGCTGGAAGCTTGCTTTGCTATGGCCCATTGCGGCGAGCATTCGGTCAAAAAGCGACTGCTCAGCCTGAACCACTACACCATCCGACATCAGTGAGTCGCAGACATTAATAAGCAAGCAGAGCCTATCTTTTTTGTCGAGTAACGCTGCTGCCTCTCGCAAGAACTGCTCGACGCTATGATTCTCTTTGTACTTGACTGCCTGCTTTAAGGTCTCGGCATCACTACCAACGATCGATTGGAGCTGACTACTTTCAAACTCGGAAATATCATTATCGACCGCGATCATGTAGATCACGGCGACGACTACGCATAGCCGAGGCGTCAAGGTCTGTGACTGCGAGCTCGTCCTCAGCTTTTCATCCTCTGCTGAGGATGGCAATAAGTCGGGGAAACGATCGACGGATCCCATCGCTCAGTCCCTCGGGTTCACGTGGCCACGGCGCGCCGAATTAGCGGCCTTGGTTCGGGCGATTGGCAAATCGTGGCGGTCAGCTTCACGGGGGGCAGCTGATGTCAGCACGCGCCGGGTCCGCCGAGGCGGCAGGCCAGGAAGATGATTGGTCGCTGAGGCGCGCTGATTGTGCATGGCGCAAATGCCTGAACACGAAAAAAGTGATTGCTGATACTACGTTTCGTCAGCAATCCAACCCGCACTCCTCCTCATACTTTCTCTCAAAGCCTCTCGATTAGATATAAAAAACATGAGGAGTTACCCTCAAAATCCGATTTTTTTAGATTCTCGGTACCGCTCTGCTTTACCCTTGCGTATCGCGGTTATGATGCTTAGGCAACATTAGCCTAATCAATGCTCACAAAAGCTCATAGTTATGGCCAACGCCTTGCCACCCTTGAATCAATACTGATGATGAAAATCCAGGACCGATGGAGCCGTCTTTGCTGCAGCCTTGATCATCTGGCAGCGAAAAGCCGCCTGGCCTGCCTCTGCTTATTGCTACTTAGTACGAGCTGCTGGGGCATGGTCGCAGACCCGCTCAATGAGCGGTCCTACTTCGTAGATAAAAACGCGGCATTCGATATCCATTCGATTGAGCAGGCAGAATTCAAGCCATTCGCAAAGCGCCTGAATATCGGGTATGAGTTAGCGCCCATATGGATCCGTTTACGTGTCACACCTGGGACACAATCAGCGTCAGCCGCCGATAATCTACCTTCAGGACATTTAGTACTGCGAACCGGACCGCACGACGTCAATCAAATTGATGTGTATGAATTTAACAATGGGGAATGGCGTCGCCGAACTGCCGGCGATTTATATAGCGACAGCGAGACGTGGTGTGCCGATGATTACTACTGCTTCAGATTGCATGATCACTCAACACAGCCCAAAACACTTTATCTCAGAATTCAGACTTACAATTTTTTGATGTTCGACTCTGACGTTATCGCGCTCGAAAACATCCCGGTAGTCAGTAGCAACCGCATGAAGCGGATCGCAGCATCGCTGACGATGGCAGCATTTTTATTGGCGATCGGCTTTTATTTATTAAGCAAACACCGATCAAAACTCACTGTTGTCTATGTGATTTTTCAGATCTCGGTGCTGAGCTACCTGCTGAATATTTATGGTTTTCCGGAGCGGTGGTTTCCTCATCTTTCGGCAAGCATCATCGATGCCATGCCGCACTTGCTATTCATTTTACGTACGCTACTGATGGCGGTGGCAGTCTACGTCGTTATCCGCCCCTATTGCGATGCACCGCTTTACCCGAAATTGATGACTGTTGTGGTCGTTGGATGTATCGTCAATTTCATCGCTTTTTTCGCAGGATTCAAGGTATTTGCAATCCAGTTCAACTTAATTGTCTTCGCGGTGCAGCCAACTGTTCATCTATATGGCTTGCTTACCTCGAAAGGAATGGTTAAAAATGTCAGGATCTTGCTGTACACCGGCTATCTTATCTACTGTGTTCTGCTTGCGGGATCAATCATCCCTGCAATGCTGGTGAATGAAATAGGAACCTTTGACGGCTCGGTTCAAAACATCACTGACTGGCGTCTTAACGGTGCCATTCTTGGTGTATTTGTGATTCTACTCATCAAATTTGAGGAAGATTATCGTGAGAAGGTCAGTAATGAAAAATTGAACCAACTTCAAATGGATGCGCTGGAGGCCAAATCTTCGGCCGCCTTGCTGGCAGATAGAAATACCTTGATTGACCTGTTAACCCATGACCTGAAGAACCCGCTCGGCACGATTACCTTTGCCTCCAGAGCGCTACGCGAGCAGTTACGTAACGACCCTTCTGCGACGAAACGATTAACCAATATCGATTTGAGCGTGACTCGCATGAACAACCTGATCGAGCACGTCGCTGTGTCGACCCGGGTTGATCGCTACTCGCCACCCAGTAATCAGCTGTTATCACCGGCACTCGAGCTAATCGACGAATTGATTGAGAACTATGATGCGCCTGAGCGATTTGATGTAAAAGTCGATGTAAAGACGATTTTCAAAGCTGATCGCGACATGCTGAGCGTGGTCTTTGGCAACCTGATCGATAACGCTTACAAGTATGGACACGCGGCTGGCAAGATAAGCATTGAGGTGACGAGCGCGCAGCCGCGTGATAGTAGCCAGCGTTCGGAACGTACTGCAGAGACCCAACCCGAGATCGTACAGGTCAAGATCAGCAATACGATTGGGACGTTCGGTGCGCCCGACCGCGAACGCGTATTCGAGCGCTACTACCGTCCCTCCAGCACGATGAATATACCTGGCATGGGGCTAGGCCTGAGCCTGGTGAAAGCTGCGGCCGCGAAGATCGGAGCGACAGTACATTATTCTCGCGATGAGGAAACCGTGACATTCTCTGTTGAGGTGCCAAATTGAGACATCAAATATTATCGAGCGTACCTAGTCCTCTGGCGCAGATGTCGATCGCACTCGTTGAAGACGACGAGTTATTGCGTGCTGAGGTGAGTGACCATCTTCGTAATCATGGCTTTCTAGTACATGATGTAAATTCAGCGCGTGCTCTGGATGACCTGATCACACAACAAGCAGTTGATATATTCGTTGTCGATCTTAATTTGCCGGGCGAAGATGGACTGAGTTTATCCAACCGATTACGTCATACCCTTCCTGAGGCCGGTATTGTGATCATGACAGCCAAGGTGACATTGAATGATCGGATCGCCGGATACGATGTTGGCGGCGCAGACGTTTACCTTACCAAGCCAGTGGCACCCGACGAGCTGGTGATGATTCTTCGCAGTCTGGGTAGACGCGTAAAGCCGGTGCGAAATGATCAAGCCCTATCGCTCAGTCTCAGGCAGAGAACACTGCAAGGCCCCAGCTTGTCTTCGGTATTGCGACTGACTATGCGGGAAAAAATGCTTCTGGTCGCGCTAGCTCAAGCACAAGACAACACATTAGATTCGGCCGTCTTGTGCGATGTGTGCAGCGGACACACCGAGGAAGAGACCATCAGCAAGCACGCGCTGGAGGAAATCGTTGCGCGTTTGAGAAAGAAAATCCGTAACGCGCAATCCGAATCAGCAGAACCTGCGCTGAAGTCCGTGTGGGGAGTTGGTTACCAGCTCTGCGTACAGATCAACCTTGTACCCTGAGCGGAGGTGTCGCAGACAAACCGTGAAGTATGGCTAGCCTCCAACTACGCCAGCGACATTTGTAAAATGTTGCTGACTAGACAGAGGTATCGCCGATAGTAAATGAAGTATGGCTAGCCTCCAACTACGCCAGCGACATTTGTAAAATGTTGCTGGCTAGACAGAGGTATCGCCGATAGTAAATGAAGTATGGCTAGCCTCCAACTACGCCAGCGACATTTGTAAAATGTTGCTGGCTAGACGGAGGTGTCGCAGACAGTACTCGACGTACGGCAAGACACCTCCAACAACGCCAGCAACATTTTTTACTTGCCGCGGAGCCCGTCGAAGACCTCGGCGAACCCAGGCTGATTCTGGTGCGAGATAACGCTCCGCGCCGCCTCAATCACCAGCGGCACTGGATGACCACGCAAGGTCTGAACAATCATTTCATTGATGACTTTATAGATTTGACCGTCTTCGTCAATGATCTGCCCCAGACGCGCGGCGAGTGGGTCAAATACACCGTAAGCCACGAACACCCCGAGGAAGGTACCCACCAGCGCGGAACCAATCAGCGCACCCAGAACCGGCGGTGGCTGGTCAATCGCACCCATGGTTTTCACCACACCCAACACGCAGGCCACGATACCGAGCGCGGGGAGCGCACCGGCCACGTTGGAAAGCATGCCCTGGAATTTCAATTCATCGTGATGGTGGGTTTTGATGTAGTTCTTCATCACATCATCCACGGCGTCAGCATCAAGGTTACCCTGCGCAATCACGACCAGTCGTAGCGTATCGCAAATCATGTGAACGATGGAATGGTCTCCGGCGAGCTTGGGGTATTCACCAAAAATAGCGGATGAATCCGGATTTTCTACGTGCGCTTCAAGGGCAACGGCGCCCTCTTTTTTCATCACGTTCAGCAGTTTGCCGACCATCAGAATCAGATCGAGATAATCCTGCGGCTTCCATTTTGGTCCCGCAATGCAGCGAGCGATACCACCAAAACCGCCTTTGAAGATCAGCATACTGTTGGCGATCAGCTGCGCTCCGATGCCCGAGCCCACAATAATGAAGCCCTCGATCGGCGCTGCCTTGATGATCGGTGCCATTTTCCCGCCAGCCATGATGTAGCCGCCGAAAACGCAGCCAAACACGACGCCTAGTCCCACGAAAAAAAACATCTGCCTCTCCTTGTGCAAGCGGATTCGGGACCTGATGACCCAGGCCGCACGCTATCGTCTCTTTATTCGGCACGAGATCGGAGAATTCAAGCTCGCACCAAACGATATCATGGCAATTGTGAAACAAACTACCGAATAACGCTACCCTTGCGATTCAAAGGGAATATTCGACTGAACCGAATTATCTATTTGAAAACATTTATCGAAATAGCCAGCACCACAGGCCGACACACTCACCGCTCGCCAACTGAATCACAATATCGATTAAAGCGCCGATCAGCATAGCGGGCACCCCGAAATAAAGCATGATTAGTGCCCAGCCCGCCGCGGTCGGGCGCGGCTTGTCAAGATCGAGACCGCGTACCCGGTGGGCTGCTGCCTTTGTTTGGCTTAGCGGTCGGCTGTGCGGCCTGGCGGTTTGAGGCATGTTTAACTGTCTTGATTAATGACTGCAACTGATTATATCGACCGCGATCACAGGTGTAACACACCATTAACTGTGCCGTAAGCATGCAAATTATTTGGAACCAAACCTCGCGCGAGCGCTGGGACGCTGAACACGCCAGGCACAGCACGGTCATGCAGCAGCACTGGGTTTACGGTGCCAGTATGCGTCTGCCGGGTATGCAAACGCATCGCGCTGAAGTTGTGTTGAATGGGCGCAGCGTGGCGCTGGCGCAGTTTATTTGCAGGCGTTATGCGGGCATATTCGGCATAGCCCTTTGTACGCGCGGACCGATCTGGCTTGGCGATGTCGCCGATGCTGACAAGGCGCGAATTCAGCGCGCGCTCAAGCAGTCGTTGCCGATGGCAAGGCCACGCATCATTTTGTTTTCACCGGACCTGACCGACCCGCAGCATCCCAGCATGGCATCACTGACGCGGGTGCTGACTGGCTACTCAACGGTGATGTTAGATCTGTCGCAACCGCTGAGCGCATTGCGTGCGGGCTTGCATCCGTATTGGCGCAACCGTCTGTCGGCGGCAGAGCGATCGGGTTTGAAGCTGGCGGTGTTATCGCATGATTCGGCCGAGCTACCGCGCATACTCGCTGAAGAGCAAATTCAACGACAACGCAAACGATTTTATGCGCTACCACTGGGGTTCATCGATCACTACTTCGAAGAGGGCGGCACGGAATCAGCACTGATTCTGCAAGCGAGCTGGCAGTCACGGCCGGTGGCAGTGATGCTTTTTTTAATTCACGGCAGCAGCGCTACGTATCAACTGGGTTGGAGTCAAGCGCAAGGGCGCGCGCTGAATGCGCACAACCTGATTTTGTGGAACGCGATCGAGCAGCTCAAGCAACGCGGTATCGACAAACTCGATCTCGGTGGCGTGAACACGCACGATCTACCGGGTATCTCGCGCTTCAAGATCAATACCGGTGGCGAAGTGATCACCTATGCCGGTGGCTATGTTTAAAATCGCAAGGTGCTGACAATGACACCATTTCCATTGTGTAGGTGTAGCCTAAGCTGCCAACAACGCCAGCGACATTTCATTAGAGGCTTTCAAGGAAAAGGGGCGCGATAGAGCCACACAGGCTTACCATCGACATTATTTAATTGCGCAGTCGGCTTCAATTCTTCGGCTAAAAATTCCAGACTGACCAGCCAACTACCGGGGCGTAGTTCTGCCCTTGCCTTCTCGACAGCACGCGGCATGGTCTCGGGTCGTTGAAACAGGTACACCATGTCGTACTGCGACCAATCGCTTTTCCACATATCGCCCTGGCGAATACTCGCCCAAGGGCAGCGCAGAGCAGTGAGGCCGCGAAGTGGCCAGCTCCATTCCACACCAAACAATGCAGCCCGCGGGTAAGCGGCGCGTAACGCGATCAAGCCATCTCCCAGCCCACAACCGGCATCCAGGATGCGCGCGCCGTCGGCCAAAGGCGCATGCGCTGACAGGCCATTCAAAGCAGCTGAAGGCGTCGGAAATAAAGGCGCGTCTCGCCACGCATTGACGGGGTAAACAATCGCTACCAGTAGCAGTGGCAGTAGCCATGCCCAGGCGGGTAGCACCACACTGCCCGAGATGAGCAAAGAGAGCGGAAAACCAGCGGCGATTGCCAACCGGCGCCAAAATGTCGCAGCAAATACCGACAACATGACGCCCGCGAGGGTAGCCGCGGATACCGCTAGCCACGCCACCAGGTTCAACCGTAGTAGCACGCTGTACAGTACCCAACTGCCCGCCCACGCCAGCAGGGCCGGTATTGGCCAACGAAAAAAAGACGAGGCAGAATTCACGCGCGGATTATAGGCTGCCGTTAAAATGCAAGATGGTGCTGCTGCACATGAAAGGATATTCCCATGAAAGTGAAACAAATCCTCACCGGTGTCGAGCTGGTTATTGCCGATCTTGAGGTTGAGCTGAATGGCGAGCTACGCGCTTCGCATACTTTGTGCGCGCTGCTGAAAGACGATAACGGCAAAGAAATCGTCATCCCGTTAAATACGCCAGATGGTCGGCCGATTTTCATGAACCCTGAAAATGCTATCGCTGAGGGCTCTGTTAGCCACTAGCGGCGTGTGACAGCGCTGCTGTTTCGATTTACAGAAAACGATCGAGCAGCTTCCGTGATCCGCGGTCGAGCGCGCGGATGTCATGCACCCGGTAGGTCACGCCATGGCTGTCGGTAATAATTAACCCACCATCGCGCAGCCGGCGAATATCTTCTTCACCCTTCAGCACAAAGCTGTTCAGGCCACGATCAGTTTTTACTGTCCAGGTACTGGGCGTTGCAAACGTACTGACATCCACCAGACGCTCAATCACAGGTAAAAACTCGCGCTGCGCGATCTCTTGCTCGATCATGGCGCGGGTGTCGGCATCCAGCACGCGCAGTTGATCTATAAAGACCAGCTCATGGCCATCAACGCTCAGCAACGACACTTGCTCACCCGGCGCATCGATTGGGAAGGCCTGTGCCGGCACGACACCGACATGCACCTCGCCAGTCTCGTCGGTGAAGTTGAGCCGACCGTAGCTATCACGACGCAGCCGGTGCGCTACCGGCATCCATGCCTTGCCGCTGGATTCATCGATCATGCGTTCCCCGCCTTTGCCAGAGGAATTCGCAGCGGATCCGGCGCTTCATCTTCAGTATCTACGTTGCGTGCCTGCGCCTCGTACAGGCGCCAATAAGCCCCTTGCTGAGCGATCAGCTCATCATGCGAGCCGATCTCGACCACTTCGCCACGCTCGAGTACTACCAAGCGATCAGCTCGGCGAAGCGTAGACAAGCGGTGTGCAATCGCAATCGTGGTTCTACCTTTGACCAGGTTATCGAGCGCTTTTTGAATTTCTTTTTCAGTGGCGGTATCGACAGATGAGGTGGCCTCATCCAGCATCAAAATATGCGGGTTAATCAGCAAGGCGCGGGCAATCGAAATGCGCTGACGCTCGCCGCCGGAAAGACCCTGCCCTCGCTCACCGACGATGGAGTCATAGCCATGACGCAGTCGCAAAATGAATTCATGCGCGTGCGCGGCTCGTGCTGCAGCAATTACCTCGGCGCGCGTTGCGTCCGGCTTGCCATACGCGATATTTTCAGCAATCGTGCCATGAAACAGGAAAGGCTCTTGCAGTACCAGGCCAATATGGCGACGATAATCTGCGACCGAGAAGCGGCGCAAATCAATACCATCGACCGTAATCGCGCCATCGGTCACATCGTAGAAACGGCAGATCAGGTTCACCAGCGTGCTCTTACCTGAACCACTGTGACCCACTAGACCGATCATTTCTCCCTGCCGGATTTCGAGATTAATGCCCTTCAAAATTCGACGGCTACCATAGCGGAAACCGACATCACGAAGCGCGATGATGCCGGGTGCCTTGGCGACGGGTACCGGGTTCGCGGGCTCGGGCACGCTGGAGCTGTGATCCAGAATATCGAAAATACGCTTGGCACCCGCGGCTGCTTTTTGTGTGTGCGACACAATGCGGCTCATGGTGTCGAGTCGGCCATAGAACCGACCGATGTAGGCAATAAACGCGACCAGCACACCCACGGTCACCCCGTGATTAATCACCAACCAGATACCGAAGCCCCACACAATCAGCAAGCCGACCTCGGTCAGCATGGTGACGGTAGGCGCGAACAAACTCCAGGTACGGTTTAATTTGTCATTCACCGCGAGGTTGTGCATGTTCGCTTCACGGAAGCGCTGCGACTCACGGCCTTCTTGTGCAAAGGCTTTGACGACACGAATGCCGGGAATGGTATCGGCGAGTACATTGGTCACATCACCCCAGATACGATCAATTTTTTCAAACCCGGTACGCAAGCGGTCACGTACCGAATGAATCAACCACATAATCAGAGGTAGCGGCAACAGCGTGACTAAGGTCAGCCAGGGATTGATGGTAAACAGCACCACAGAGGTCATCGCCAGCAGCAGCACATCAGTTGCAAAATCAAGCGCATGCAGAGACAGGAAAATACAAATACGGTCGGATTCATTACCGATACGCGCAATCAAATCCCCCGTACGTTTGGCGCCGAAATAATCCAGCGATAACGTCATCAGATGGTTGAAAGTGGCCGTACGCAAATGCGCACCGATACGCTCTGAGACGAGTGCAAGCAGATAGGTTCGCCACCACCCAAGCCCCCATGCCAATAGCGCCGCCACCAATAAGCCTGACAGGTACAACACCACGTCTTGAGTATCAATTTGCGCGCCGGTTTGCTGGGGAATGAGAATCTCATCCATCAGCGGCATCGACAGATAGGGCGGCACCATCAATGCTGCCGTTGACGCCAACGTCAGGAAGAAACCCAGCAACAGTTGCATCTTGTAGGGTTTGGCAAAACGCCAAAGGCGCAGCAACACCCAGGTCGATACCGGCTCGAGCAGCTCGCGGTGACACACCGGGCATTCTTCACTTTGATCAGGCAGCAGCGCATGACAACTCGGGCAGCGCGCGCCGGCATCCTCCGGCGCCAAGGATTGCCCACCACGCGCGGCTTGTACTTTTTCAAAATGCTGAATGAAACGCAGCGCACTCACCTCTTGCGCCAGCGTGAACCGCCAATGCGCCAAGGCGCCGAGTTGATCATGCAGCGCAAGGGTGGCAACGCCGCCATGATCGGAATGATGCAACGTCAATGCGGGTTGCAACGGCCACTCAGACCACCCGTCACCATCTGAATGGCTTATCATTCGCTCGGTTGTCAGCAGCAGGCGGCTGTTCGCAAACTGCAGTGCGGGGTTCAGGTCCGGCTCGAGCGTGGCAATCACATGCTCGTGCGCGCGCAGAGGCGGCGGCTCTCGATGATCTTGCGGCGCAGGGTTTACATTCCGTGCTGCGGGAGAAGAGGCACTAGGCGGCATGAATCCGTCGTGGTTGTCGCGAGCTGATTATGAGATGAGTTGAACCGAAGCGATTTACCAATGTCGCACTCTGCGCATTGTCGCCGAAGTCGGCGGCCGAGTCCTAACAATCCGACATCTTACCTTTTTACCCAAACCCTGACCCGATGAGCACATCCAACCCCGCTGTGATGCCACCTGGACCATTCGAAATTCAGGTCCCGCGCATCACCTTCCTGCGTGGTCCGAACATGTGGACCTACACCCCGGTGCTCGAAGCCTGGCTCGTTCTTGGCGTGCTGGAGGAGTGGCCGAGCAACCGGCAGCCTGGCTTTATTGACCGTTTATTGTCAGTTTTGCCACAGGTCGCTGCGCATCACTGTAGCCCCGGGGTTCCCTATGGTTTTGAGGAGCGGCTGCGTGACGGCACATGGATGGGTCATGTGCTTGAGCATGTGATCATTGAGCTGCTCGAGCTTTCCGGTCTTGAGGCGGGTTTTGGTCAGACCCGGGAAACCACCCGCTCTGGCACCTACCGTATGGTGTTTCGCGTACCAGACGAGACGGTCGGCCGTACTGCGTTCGAATCCGGCCTCAAGCTACTGCATGCGGTAATCAACCAACAGCCATTCGAGATCGAGCCCGAGCTGGCGAAAATTCGCAAAGCGATCGACGAGTTTTACCTCGGCCCCTCAACAGCACACATCGTGGCCAGCGCCAAGAAACGCAAGATTCCGCATATTCGTCTCAACCAAGGCAACCTGGTGCAACTCGGCTACGGCGCATTGCAAAACCGTATCTGGACTGCTGAGACCGACCTCACCAGTGCCATCGCTGAAGGCATCGCCGGCAATAAAGACCTCACCAAGTCGCTGCTGCGCAGCTGCGGCGTACCGGTGCCAAATGGCGAGGTAGTGCACAGCGTAGAAGCTGCATGGGAAGTGGCCGAGGACATTGGCTTGCCGGTGGTCGTTAAGCCGCGCGACGGAAACCGAGGGCGTGGTGTAATGCTGAATCTGCGTACGCGCGAGGAGGTGGAATCAGCGTATGCGATTGCGCGTGCTGAAGACCCTGACGTGATTGTTGAGCGCTATATCGAAGGCGACGAGCATCGCGTGCTGGTGGTCGGCGGCAAAGTCATCGCAGTCTCGCGCGGTGAGAGTGCATGGGTTACCGGTGACGGCCACTCAACTGTGGCAGAACTCATCGAGCAACAAATTAACAGCGACCCTCGCCGCGGTAATGCTGATATTCACCCGCTGGAAAAGCTGAACCCGATCACTAATAGCGTCATTCAAGGTAACCTGAGACGGCAGCGCCTCACCACAGAGTCGGTACCAAGCAATGCGCAGCGCGTGCTGATTGCTGCCAACGGCAACCATGCGATTGAATGTACTGACCTTATTCATCCTGATAATGCCTTCACCTGCGTGCTTGCGGCGCAGGTCATTGGGCTCGATATTGCCGGTATCGATATCGTTTGCAAAGATATCGCGCAGCCGCTCGAATCACAACGCGGTGCGGTGGTTGAAGTGAACGCGGGTCCCGGCTTGTTGATGCATCTGAAGCCGGCTCAAGGTGACGTGCGGCCCGTGGGTGATGCGATTGTCAGTCATCTGTTCCCTGAAGGTCAACGCGGTCGTATTCCGATTGTGGGTGTTGCAGGCAGCGAAGGCACCACGCCGATCGCGCGGTTGGTTGCCTGGCTGATGCAACTTTCCGGCGCGCGCGTAGGGGTTGCGTGCAGCGAGGGATTGTTTGTTGGGGCGCGGCAGCTTGAGCGTGGTGATTGCGCGCACTGGGAGCCCGGCCAACGCTTGCTGATTAACCGAAATGTCGAGGCAGCAGTTTTTGAGAATAGTCCGATGTCGCTATTGACCGAGGGCCTGGCGTACGACCGCTGCTGGGTCGGTATTGTCACTGACAGCAAACCCGTTCCCGGGCTCGATGACGAGCTGATGACCGAAGCTGAGCATCGCTACAAAATACTCCGCACGCAAATCGATGTCGTGCTGGAGACCGGCGCTGCCGTGCTGAACGCCGATGATGACACTGTGCTGGAGATGGCCAAGTTATCCGATGGCGATGTGCTGCTGTACGCGCGTGATGGCAAGCATCCCGCGCTGGTAGCGCATCGTGAATCCGGGCGGCGTGTTCTGTTTCTGGAAGATGGATTTCTGGTGCGCGCTCATGGCAATGCCGTGGCCGATAAAATTAATCTCAGCCGCGACCTTAGCCCCGCCGCTGCCGCTTTGTCCCACGAAGTACTGATGGCTTCAATCGGTGCCGCATGGGCGCTCGGGCTCGAAGCACAACTGATTCGAACCGGTCTCGATACTTTCGGTACGGTTCAGCCCCAAACGCTGGTGATTGCATAACGCATGGAAATCAAACAAACACGCGCCCTACGCGGGCCTAACCTGTGGAGCCGCTACACCGCGCTCGAGATTGAGGTCGCTTGTTCTGACGAAGAATGCGAAATTGATCAACTCAACGGCTTTGTCGACAAGCTACGTGCGATTTGCCCGGGCGTCGCTGATTTACGCGCACCCGGCTACCATGGCCCGCTAACGATGGCGCATGTACTTGAGGCGACCCTACTCGCGCTGCAAGCGAATGCGGGTTGCCCGCTGTCTTTTTCACTGACCAATGCCACTCCCGTGCCGCAGCTGTATCAAGTCGTTGTTGAGTACAGCGAAGAAGACGTCGGTCGGCTGGCGCTGACTTATGCCATGCAGGTATCGCAGTACGTGTTCGATCTGTGTCGCGGGCAACTTGCTGACGACGCGCCTGCGCCTGATGTAACAGCCATGGTGGCCGAGTTGCGCGAGATGGATGAAGATAACCGGCTCGGGCCCTCCACAGGATCGATTGTTAATGCGGCAGTTGCGCGCGGCGTTCCATTTAGACGCTTAACGAGTGGGAGTTTGGTGCAGCTGGGCTGGGGTTGCAAGCAGCGCCGCATTCAAGCTGCTGAAGTCGATTCAACCAGTGCGGTCGCAGAGACCATCGCTCAAGATAAAAACTTGACCAAGCATCTACTGCATGCAGCGGGTGTTCCGGTACCGCATGGCGCGCCAGTGAAGACAGCCGAACAGGCCTGGGAAGTCGCGCTGCGTATCGGCCTGCCGGTAGTGTGCAAACCGCAAAATGGTAGCCAAGGCAAAGGCGTCACAGTCAACATCACGCTGCGAGAGCAAATGGATAAAGCATTTGACGCAGCGACAATTGCGGCGCGTGGTAAGGGCCCGGTGCTGGTAGAAAAATTTTTCCCAGGCAGTGACTATCGCTTACTGGTTGTGGGAAACAAGTTAGTGGCCGCAGCCCGTCGCGACCCACCGCAGGTAATTGGTGACGGCAAGCACAGTGTGCGCGAGTTGGTGAACATCTTGAATGCCGATCCACGTCGCAGCGAGGGGCACGCCACTTCACTCACCAAGATCAGCTTTGATGATATTGCAGTCGCCTGTCTCGCTGAACAACAAATGTCACCGGAATCCATTCCTGAAGTTGGTCGGCGTGTCGTCTTACGTAATAACGCCAACCTCTCAACCGGTGGTAGCGCTACGGATGTCACCGATGATGTCCACCCCGAAGTTGCAGCCCGTGCGATTGATGCAGCTGCCATGGTAGGTTTGCATGTCTGTGGTGTGGATGTGGTGGTGGAGAACATCATGCGCCCGCTTGAGGAGCAAAACGGTGGCGTGGTTGAGGTGAACGCAGCGCCGGGATTACGCATGCACCTGACCCCCTCGTACGGTAAAGGCCGCAATATTGGTGAGGCGGTGATACAGCAAATGTTTCGACAGGGTGATGATGCGCGCATTCCTGTCGTCGCAGTCACGGGCGTTAACGGTAAAACCACGACCACCCGTTTGATTGCGCATGTACTGGCCAACAAAGGTTTGTGCGTCGGCATGACTAACACCGATGGAGTTTACGTCGGTGGCCGCCAGACAGATAGCGGTGATTGCAGCGGACCGAAGAGCGCACGCAATGTGCTCGCGCATCCGCACGTTGAGGCCGCGGTGCTGGAAACTGCGCGTGGCGGTATGCTGCGCGAGGGCCTCGGCTTTGATAAATGTTCAGTAGCGGTAGTGACGAATGTGGGCGAAGGAGATCATCTCGGCCTGAATCATATGCACACCGCCGAAGATGTCTCGCGCATTAAACAAATCGCCGTACAAAATGTTTCGCCGAGCGGCTATGCGGTCTTGAATGCCGCGGATCCCTTGGTCGCCTCAATGGCGCCGCATTGTCCGGGCAAGGTGATTTTTTTCGCGCAGAGCCCGACCCATCCGGTGATGGTCACGCATCGTGCGCGTGGTCATCGCGTGGTGTACGTCGAGAATGCAGATATTGTGCTGGCCGAAGGTGCGCAGCATCATCGTATGAAGCTTTCAGATGTGCCGCTCACGATGGGTGGCACGCTAGGATTTCAAGTAGAGAATACCTTGGCTGCAGTGGGCGCTTGCTGGGCGCTTGATTTGCCGTGGTTAGATATTGTTGCCGGGCTAAAAAGCTTCAACAACGATATCAAAGGTGCTCCGGCTCGCTTTAATCGAATGTCTTATCGCGGTGCGACCGTAGTCGCAGACTATGGTCATAACCCGCACGCTATGCGCGCATTAGTCGCCGCCTTTGACGCCATGCCGGCAGCGGAAGGTATGCGACGCACCGTGGTCATCAGTGGCGCCGGTGATCGGCGTGATGAAGATCTACGTCAGCTGACCCGGGTATTAGGGGCGGCGTTCGATAATGTCATTCTTTACGAAGATGCCTGCCAACGGGGCCGTGCTGATGGTGAGGTGATTGGTCTGCTACGTGAGGGCCTGGAAGGGGCGCAGCGCGCATCGTTTATCGAAGAAATTCGCGGCGAGTTTATTGCTATTGACCGCGGGCTATCGCTACTGAAACCGGGTGATCAATGTCTGGTGCTGGTAGATCAAGTGCAAGAGGCACTTCAACACCTGGCGCAGCGGGTGGAAGCAGGGTGAGACAGTGGTTGTAGACGATAAGCCCTGTAATTTATTCTGTGTAAGTGCCAACGAAACTACAGCAGAGGCCAGGCTTCAACACTGCACGGAAAGACTAATTGGCTTAATGAGGCGACGAACCTAGTATCGACTCCAACGAATCGGCAGTGAGCACGACGTCGGCCCATGCGGTGAGCTCTGATTCGGATGCCAAGCTCAACCGCTGCCGAGCCCACGCTGGCAAATCGCCGAAGCGCTGTTGTAGTAATCGCTCGATTAGCTTGGCCTCGCCACGAGTGATTCCTCGCTCGATACCCTGCTCGATGCCCTGCTCTAACCCTTTTTTGAAACCTTGATCCATCAAAATACGCTCGAAAGAACTGACATATCTCATCTGCTGACCTTCCTCAGTTTTTTTGACATCTTCCCACAATGCCTTATCCAAGTCGTCGGGCAGACGCATCATCCAATCAAGAAAACACGGAAGCGCTTTACCCCCTGCGGCAAAACTTTGCCGCCTGAGGTTGGATTTCGGCTGCCGGTGCGGTGTAAATCTGACTGGAACAAAAGTTGCGTAGCGCAAGCCATTTACACCGTCCGACTGACCAGCAACGGGCCCATGGCAACGTCGATTACCAACACCAACAGCACTGCGTCTGTGACCGCACCGTCACCGAACCCTTCGCTGTTGCAAATGAGAACGCAGCTGACAGCAGCCCTGCAGAGTATTGCCAGCAAAACCGGTAATGCTGAGCTAAAAGAGCTGATCAAAGACGCCAAAGTCACCGACGCTGCACCGAGGGGTTTTCCCGCAGGTGTGGGTTGGGCAGATGCGTTTCGCATGGTTGCACGACGCACCGAAGACAATAACCCTGCCACCCCGGGCAACTTGGTGCTGTCAGAGGACATCCTCAACAGAAACCTGCTGGCTGGCATCAAGCTGAATACACTCGGCATCAGTAATCTGTCTCAGTTCCCTCGCGGTACCTCGGTCACCGGTGCAATCGATGCGCTATACCAAAACACCCGCAACGGAGTACTGCTATCTGAAATGTCCAAAGCGGGTATCTATGACTTGACAGCATTTCCGAGCGGCACCTCGGCATTTGCGGCATTCAAAATGATTGAAGACCCGGATAAGCCGGGCGAGATCTCAACCACGGTGTACCGCAACTACAAGGCCGCCACCAGCGCGCTCAGGGCTCTTGGGATAACGACGCTGGTGAATTTTCCTCGCGCTACCACTGCCATCGAGGCGCGCAACACGCTCGAACCCAAGGCCGAGCAAATCACAGCCATGCTGGGCATACCAAAAGCCAAGTACGGCGATTACTTCAACGACCCGAACATTGACCCGCTCAGCGCTCTATCCGTGCTGGTGCAGCTGCCCAACTCGATAGCGAGCCTGAAGCCGCTTGATAGAACCCGGCTGGCCGCGCTGCCCGCCAGCGTGCTCGCGGCCCCGGAACTGGACCGTGGACGTGAGCTTGCGCGCCAGGCAACAGCGGCTAAAAATCTGATCGCGATGGGTTACGAGAGCCTGGCGCCGTTTGGTCGTATGGAGCGATTTGCCGGCAAAACCGTCTCTCCGCTTGACGCCTTCACCACGGCCAAGCTGAAGCCCGCCCCGCTCGACCTGCCGAGGCCAACCACCAGCAGCACCGAACGCATTTTCCAGCCAACGCCCACCAACCCGGTTCGAAGTTTTGGTCAACCTAACCCGGTCTCAAAAACCGTATTCACGCCGCCATCTAACCTGCGCGTCACGCCTAACCCTCCGGCGACCACAGTCACCGTGGTCAGTGCCGCCGAGGTGATCGCCTTCAACCAAAAGTTCTGGGGCGGGCGAACCGGCTGATCCAGCCCCTCGCCTTTTGGTCTTTTCTTGATTTACTTCGTATTTTACGAAGCCAGACACCGCTTACTCGTAGGAAAAACTCTCGATTTCCTGACATAATCGCGGACTGTTTCTGACAGATCGCTGACAATGACAAATGCTTGGCCGGTGGCGCACCCACCCTTTCAACCGCAATCGATTACCCAAAAACTTAAGCAGCGCTGGGTCAATGCGCTGCGCAGCAAAAGCATCACGCCACCAGTCATGCGACGGATGTCGCTAGCGGGTTTGCTGGGACTGCTCGTGCTTGGCAGCCCGCTACTGGTACGTGCGGATACCACGCCGGATACCGAGATCAGGATAATCACCCTTGATGAGCTGGTAAATACTGTGCTCCAGCACAACGCCGGCTTGAACGCAGCGCGCAGAACGATTGATATAGCAACCGCTGGCATCACCACCGCCGCCGCCTACCCCAACCCGCGGTTCGAATTGAACGGCGGCCGAGGATCAGCGCTGACGCCCGGTACCAGCAGTGGCAGCATCGTCGGTGTCGGCGTCTCGCAGTTCATCGAGAACCCGGCATTACGTAGCGCACGCATTAACAGCGCGCTATTTGCCGAACAGGGCTCACAGCAAGCGTTCGCCACCAACCGTAATGAGCTGGTCGGTTTGGTGCGTTTACGCGCCAATGAATATTTACTGCGCAAATTGCAAGCGCGCGAGGCGGCGGAGTCGCTGTCGTTGCTTGAGCAAACGCGCGAACGTATCAAGGTGCGGGTAGAGACCGGCGAAACCGGAAAACTTGACTTGATACGCGCCGATGCAGAGATTATCAATGCACGTCAGCGTGAAGAAACAGCACGGCTACAAATTGCGCAATCTGCCATCACGCTTAATCGTTTGGCGGCCGGCATGCTGCCCGCGCGCTGGGAACTCGAAGGTAACCTGGAAGACACGCGCGTACTACCTACGCTTGATCAGCTGAAGGCAGAGGCTACGCAATTCAATCCAGAAGTTCGGTTACTTGAAGCTGAACTCGAGCGCACCAAATCTCGTCTGGAAGAGGCAAATGCCAGCGTTATACCCGGGTTAGAGCTGCGTGCCTCCCAACTACGCGAACCCGATATCCGTAATGACATGATTGGCCTGTCAGTACAGATTCCGATTCTCGATCAACGTCGCGGTCCGAGGGCAGAAGCGGCCGCTGATCGCGAGCGGACTCGGGGTCGCCTTGAAGGCCGTCGTGCAGAGCTGTTGCAGCAACTTGAACTCTCACGTCGTGCAGTAGATATCGCTACAGTGCGCGTCAAAGCATTATCTGAAGGAGCAGTACGTTCGTCGGAAGCCGCCTTACGCGTTGCCGAAGCCGCTTACCGCTTCGGTGAGCGCGGCATTCTTGAAGTGCTCGATGCGCAGCGTGTGTTGCGCGCGGTGAGGCAAGACTTACTGCTCGCGCGTTACGAGTTGCAATCTGCCTTGATCGAACTCGATGTACTTACCGGCCGCTACGCCGCAGAAAAGTAATTTCGATCCGAATCTATCCCGATTATCTATTTAGAAAAGCGAAGCGCAATGAAACCTTTGCCCTTATCCAAGCTCACTGTACTTCTAGCGGCGACCCTGCTGCTCGCAGCGTGCGATAAAAAAGAAACGCCCGCCGCAGCTGGAACAGCAGCTACCGCTGGTGGCGCAGCAAAAGCCCCAGCTAAACCCGCTGATCCTATGGTGGTCGAACTCACAGCCGAAATGACCAAAGCGTTTCGGGTTGAGCCCGCCAGCATGTCCGACATCGCCGTTGAGCAAAAAGTAGCTGGACGTATCGAAGCCAACGAGCGACAAACCATGCGTATCGGCTCTGCAGTAACCGGCCGTGTGATGCAAGTGTTTGCCGAAGTTGGCGATCGTGTGAAAGCCGGTCAGTCACTAGCGACCCTGTCGAGCCCCGAGCTAACCAATGCGCAGCTATCGTATTTACGCGCTTTATCGATGTCGAGCCTGGCGGAACGTGCGGTAGAGCGTGCCAAAGCACTGGTAGCTGCCGATGTGATTGGTACCGCAGAATTGCAGCGTCGTGAAGTCGAGCTATCGGTAGCCCGCGCCGAGTTGCGTGCGGCACATGACCAACTGCGCTTGATCGGTCTGCGTGAGGAGACGATTGAAAAATTGCGTCAGACAGGTGCTATCGCGAGCGAGGTGAATATTCGTGCAACGCGCAGTGGCGTCGTGATTGAACGTAAAGTCAGCCAAGGTCAGGTCGCACAGCCGGGTGATCCGCTGTTCACCGTCGCCGATTTGTCCAATGTCTGGGTGATTGGCGCACTACCGGAGCAAGACGCCAACTCGGTACATATTAATCAAAAAGTCGACGTACAAGTTTCGGCGCTGGGTGCCGAGAAGCTGAGCGGCAAAATCGTGTTCGTCAGTGACACCGTACAGCCTGATACGCGTACCGTGCCGATTCGTACAGAGGTGAATAACCCTAAATTTGAACTCAAACCACAGATGCTGGCCACCCTCACCTTGAGCGGCATACGAGTCAAGCAGCTCGCAGTGCCCGCGACAGCGGTCGTGCGCGAGAATGACAAAGACTATGTTTTCGTCAAACTCGCTGAAAACCGCTTCCGTCTAACCGAAGTCGTACTCGACCCGGCCGCCGGTGAGCTACGCCCTGTTCGCAAAGGTATCGATGAAGGTACGCCTGTCGTTGTGGATGGCAGCTTCCACTTAAACAGCCAGCGCAAGCGCGCCGAGCTGGAGTAAGCCCATGAACGCATTAATCAAGGCGGCGCTGTCACAGCGCCTGTTGATGGTAGTGGTCGCGTTCGCGCTGGTCGGTTTCGGTCTGCGCGCGTCGATGAAACTATCGGTGGATGCCTTCCCCGACGTCACCAACGTACAAGTACAAGTCGCCACTGAAGCACCAGGGCGCACGCCGGAAGAGGTTGAGCGCTTCGTCACCGTGCCTGTTGAGATCGGTATGACCGGCCTGCCCGGCCTGACCGAGATGCGTTCGCTCAACCGCAACGGTCTCTCGATCGTGACGCTGGTGTTTACCGACAGCACCGATGTTTACTTCGCACGCCAGTTGGTGATGGAGCGCCTGATGGAAGTGCGCTCGCGCTTGCCTGCAGATGTCACACCGATTCTTGGTCCGGTATCGACTGGTCTTGGCGAAGTATTTCAGTACACCCTCGAACTCCCCAATGACGGCAATAGCAAGCTGAGTGAAGCCGAACTGATGGAGCGCCGCTCAATTCAGGATTGGGTGGTCCGCCCCATGTTGCGCTCAATTGCGGGCGTGGCAGAAATTAACTCCTTCGGCGGCTACGAGAAACAATATCAAGTCCTGGTCAACCCGGATCGGCTGCGTCACTACCAACTCAGCATGGATGAAGTCCGTAGCGCGATAGCTGCGAACAATGCCAACTCGGGTGGTGGCATTTTGCCGCAAGGCGCAGAGCAGTTTCTGGTGCGCGGTGTGGGTCTGGCACGCTCGGTTGAAGATCTCGGCAATATCGTACTGAAAGAAGAGCGTGGTGTTGCTGTATTCGTGCGTGATGTCGCTCAAGTCAAAATTGGCTCTGCGGTGCGAATGGGTGCACTCGTCAAAGACGGTGTGACCGAGGCGACCGGCGGCATCGTGATGATGCTCAAAGGTGGTAACGCCAAAGAAATCGTCACCCGTATCAAGCAGCGGGTTGCTGAAATCAACAGCAAGCAAATGCTGCCGGGTGGCTTACAGATCGTACCCTTCTACGATCGAACCGAATTGGTCGATGCCTCGCTCTGGATGGTTGGCAAGGTCCTGATCGAAGGGGTCATTCTGGTGGTGGTGGTGTTGTTCATCTTCTTGGGTGATCTGCGCTCGTCATTAGTGGTGATTGCCACACTGGTGATTACGCCCTTGGTCACCTTCATGATCATGAACAAGATCGGTTTGTCGGCAAACTTAATGTCGCTGGGCGGGTTAGCGATTGCGATCGGGTTAATGGTCGACGGCACCGTCGTAGTGGTAGAAAACGTGTTTCATAAATTGGGGCATGCCAAACCCGAAGAACGCTTGAAGATCGTGCTCGAGGCGACGCTCGATGTTGCCAAGCCCACCATCTACGGCATCTCGATCATCATTCTGGTATTCCTGCCGCTGATGACCCTCACCGGTATGGAAGGCAAAATGTTCGGCCCGCTGGCGCTGACGATTGCGATTGCTTTGGCGGTCTCATTGGCGATATCGCTGTTTCTCTCGCCAGCACTGTGTGCTTACATCTTGAAAGGCGGTGCAGATCACGACACCAAGCCGATCGCGTTCATGAAACGCTACTACCTCAAGATGCTGAATGCAGCGATGTCTTCACAAAAGAAAACCGTTGCTGCCGCTGTCGCACTCTTGCTAACGTCATTTGCGCTATTTCCGTTCCTAGGCAAGAGCTTCATCCCCATCATGAAAGAAGGCTCGATCACGCCAACCATTATTCGTATGCCGAGTATTGCGATTGATGAAGCGGCCAAGATCGACATGGAAGTGATGAAAATCGTCAGCGAGGTGCCCGGCGTCAAAAAAGCGATGTCGGTGCTCGGCCGCGGTGAATCACCGGCCGACCCATCGGGCCCGAATGAATCCAACCCGGTAGTCTCGATGGATCCTGAGTCGGGCAGACGCCAAGTTGAGATCGAGGAAGATATTCGCAAAGCGCTCACGCATATCCCCGGCGTTCAAATTGTGATGAACCAGCCGATCGCGCAGCGCGTCGATGAAATGCTGACCGGTGTGCGTTCGCAGTTGGCGATCAAAATATTTGGCGACGATTTGAATGAGTTGAAACGCTTGTCGGAGCAAGTCGCCCAGATCGTCAAGACGGTTCCCGGTGCGCGTGATATTCGGGTAGATCGTTTATCTGGGCAGCAGACGCTCACGATTGATATCGATCGTCGCGCGATTGCACGACATGGTATCAATGTGGCTGATATTCATACCATTATCGAAACCGCGATTGGTGGTAGCGAGGTGAGCCAGCTATACGAAGGCGAGCGTCGCTATGCGATACAACTGCGTTATCCTGAGAGTTTCCGTAACTCGGTCGATATCATCCGCGAGACCACGTTGCGCACCGCTGATAACGCACTCATTCCACTCGAGAGCGTCGCCACCATCAAGCTGGTGGATAGCCCGCCGATGATCAACCGCGAAACCGGTAAGCGCCGCGTGGTGGTGGGGAGTAACGTGGTCGATCGTGACTTGGGTGGCTTTGTGGCAGAGGTACAGCGACGGGTCGAGGCCGAGGTAAAACTACCCGAGGGTTACTACTTCTCATGGGGCGGTCAGTTCGAGAATATGCAGCGCGCCATGGGCACCTTGATGGTGATCGTGCCGTTGACCATTGTGGCGATCTACTTCCTGCTGTTCATGATGTTCAACTCAGTGCGACTGGCGGGGCTGATTATTACCGTACTGCCGTTCGCTTCCATTGGTGGCGTATTCGGGCTTGCGATCACCGGTGAGTATTTATCGGTGCCCGCATCGGTAGGTTTCATTGCGCTGTGGGGTATTGCGGTGTTGAATGGTGTAGTGCTAATCACGTATGTACGCACACTGCGTGAGCAAGGCGTGCCACTTGATCAAGCCCTGCGTGATGGTTGCTCGCAGCGCTTCAGGCCGGTGATGATGACAGCCACGGTGGCGCTGCTCGGTCTCGTGCCCTTCTTGTTTGCTACCGGCCCCGGCTCCGAAGTGCAGCGCCCATTGGCGGTGGTGGTGATTGGTGGGCTGATTACCTCTACCCTGCTAACGCTGGTCGTGTTACCCGTGCTGTACCGCTGGTTCGAGCCGCCCGTCATTCCCAAAAAGATCGGCGACGAGTTCAGCTAAACCCATCAAGCCCGGACAGGATTTCCAGTCCTCCTGCCCGGGCAGGTCGTACTAAACTTTCCATCGCCGCAGGGTAAACTGTGCGCGATGGAAATTTCTCACCCTTCCGCACAAAGTCCCGACCACCCGCATGACGCAATGCGAGACGTGCAGCAGCCACGCGCCGAACGCGAACCCAAAACCGTCTTGCTGCTCAATGCCAATGCCGCTGGTGGTCGCGCGGCGGGTTACAAGCGCCAAATCGAAGAACACACCGCAAAGCTGCCAAGGCGGCCCATGCTGTTCGTCAGTCGCGAGGCACAAACCGCAATTCGGTTAGTCGAGGCATTACCAGCGCGCAGTCGTGTCATTGTGTTGGGTGGCGATGGTAGTGTGAACCAACTGCTCCCCTCGCTGCTCGCCGGTGGTCATACGCTGGGGCTGGTCGCAGTAGGAACTGGTAACGACACCGCGCGCGCACTGGGTGTCGACCGCATGAAATGGCGCGTCGCGCTCGACCACGCGCTGCAATCAGCACCGGAAAATATCGATATTGGCGAAATTCGTTATACCAACGCGCGTGGCTTCACCCAAAATAAATTATTCATCTCGAGTTTTTGTACCGGGTTTGACGCCGCAACCGCACAACAAGCGCAATCTCTGCCGCACTGGCTGGGCGGTATGCCGCGCTACACGATCGCCACCCTGATCATGCTGTCCGCACTAAGCAGCTTTGATTTGCGTATCTCGATTGATGGACAAGCAATTCATGCCGGGCCAGTCTTGCTGGCTAGCGCGCTCAACTCCGCGACCTATGGCGGCGGTATGCAAATCGCCCCCAGCGCCGCCATCGATGATGGTGCGCTGGATCTGCTGATCGCCGAGCGCATGGGTCTGCTGCGCGTTCTCTCGCTGCTGCCACGCATGCTGCTGGGTCGTCACTTGGGTGAGCCCGGCGTGATTCATCAGTGTTTTGGTGATCTGCACATCAAGGCACAGCAGCCGGTGCCCATGGCCGCTGATGGCGAGTACCTCGGCGAGGCCGTAGAGGCGAGGGTCAGCATACAAGCCGCGCGGCTGCCGGTGCTGCGCGCGCGCATTACGCTATGATTCAACGAAATCATTCGTCAACCACCGCATGATCGAACTGACACTACACGGCTGCAATGGCGGTATTGGGGGTGCTGGCCGGCAGACAACCTGTTACGGAATTGGCGATCGGCTGATCATTGATGCCGGCACCGGCCTGACCACACTATCGCTTGATCAACTTGAAAAAATTGATCATGTCGTGCTGACTCACGCGCATCTGGATCATGTTGCCTGCTTACCGCTGATGCTAGATTCAGTCGCGGGCGCGCGCGCGACGCCTGTCACCGTATGGGCCAGCAACGAGGTAATCACCCTGCTGCGCACGCATTTGCTGAATGATCATATCTGGCCGGATTTCACCAAAATCCCCAGCGAAGACAAACCCTTCATGCGCTTCGCTGCAATCGATACCGAAGGTGTCGATATTGAAGGGTATTTTTTCAAGCCATTGCCAGCATCACACGGCATTCCCGCGTGCGGCTATCTGGTCAGCCATCAACATAATGCAATAGCCTTTTCAGGCGATAGCGACGACTGCGCGGCTTTCTGGAAGGCGATTACCGAAGTACCACTGCTGAATGCGGTAGTCGTAGAGTGCTCTTATCCGGCATCCATGATCGACATGGCAGATCTGTCGATGCACATGCACAGTACTGCGCTTATCAAGCGCATTAACGCACTACCCCTAAATGTTGCCAGCATTATCGTGCACCGAAAACCCGGATTAGAGCAGCAGATCGCAGCAGAACTTCGTGCGGGTCTTGGTAATCGTGATCTCAGGCTACCCGAGCCCGGACAGCGCTACCTGTTCGGCTGACGCTGTTCTTGCCCAATACTCAGGTTAGCTCGCCGCACGCGCAAAGCTCTCTGCACTCGAGAGCTGCCACTCGGTACAGAAGGGTTCCGGCAAATTCGCCAGCTGCGACTCATCGAGTAGTACTCCGTGCGCCAGCGTCGGGATTTGCGTATCCAATGACACAGCCCGCCCGGAACCATCACGCACCATGATGTAGTGCGGTGTTATCTGTTCGGGATGCTCCAGACCTGCGGCGCCTACCAGTTCGGCCACCGCCTCGACTGTCAGATCATGGAAGTTTTTCACGCGCGTGGCCTTGTCGGGTACGACCAGTGCACGTTGACGATCGGGGTCTTGCGTTGCCACACCCGTTGGGCAATGATCGGTGTGGCACGAACGTGACTGAATACAGCCCAGCGCAAACATAAAGCCACGCGCAGAATTACACCAGTTCGCGCCGAGCGCCATTGCACGCGCCACGTCGAAGGCAGAAATGATTTTGCCGGAGACACCAATCTTCACCAGATCGCGCTTGCCCACACCCACCAGCGTGTTGTGCACTAAACGCAAACCCTCACGCATCGGCATACCCATGTGATCGCTGAATTCCACGGGTGCTGCGCCAGTACCGCCCTCACTTCCATCCACCACAATAAAGTCTGGCCAGGTATCTTCCTTCAGCATCGCCTTCACAATGCCAAACCATTCCCACGACTGACCAACACATAATTTAAAGCCCACCGGCTTACCACCCGACAGCTCGCGCAAGCGGCGAATAAAATCCACCAAGCCGAGTGGCGTCGAGAACTCGCTATGCCCGGCAGGCGATACACAATCCTGCCCCATCGGCACACCACGCGTACTGGCAATTTCCGCAGTAACTTTAGCAGCAGGTAGTACGCCGCCATGCCCCGGCTTGGCGCCCTGCGAGAGTTTTATCTCGATCATTTTGACTTGCGGCGACTGCGCCTGCTGCGCAAATTTTTCCGGATCAAAATGGCCCGCCGAATTACGGCAACCGAAATAACCTGAACCAATTTCCCAGATCAAATCACCGCCATGCTCGCGGTGATATGACGAGATCGAACCCTCACCAGTATCGTGCGCAAAACCACCCATTTGCGCGCCACGGTTCAGCGCACGAATCGCATTTGGTGAAAGCGAGCCAAAGCTCATTGCCGAGATATTGAAGATCGATGAGGAATAAGGTTGCTTGCAATTCGGGCCACCAATCTGCACACGCATCGTCGCCGGATCGGCATGCTTGGGTGCGGCCGAGTGGACGAACCACTCACTATCGGTCGCGTACATCGAGCGTATGGTGCCAAAGCCGCGCTTGTCATTTTGGCGCTTGGCACGCGAGTACACCATGGCGCGCTGATTGCGTGAGAAAGGTAAATCCTCTTCATCACTTTCCAAAAAATACTGGCGTATTTCGGGCCGAATATATTCAAGCATGAAGCGCAGGTGGCCCGTCACAGGGTAGTTACGCAAAATTGCATGATGCGTTTGCCGGTAGTCGCTCAAACCCACAATAAACAATGCCAGCGATAACAACGATAACCAGATCGAGACCGGTAACAACAGAAACACACCAAAGCCGGTCAAGACCCATGGCAGAAAACGCGTGTATTGCATCATGTGTAGTCCCTCACATCATCCAAGTGCAGGCCAGGGTTTAACAAATCGGATAATCCGCGGCCCCTGCGAGTCATCCCGGCGCAGGCCGGGATCCAGTACGTCATATTTAATTGAATACCACCGACACCGTCGGATCACCCGGCAACCCGATGTACTGCAAGCGAACGCGCATACCCGCTTGGGTCGGTGCAGGCGTGATTAAACTACCCAAACTCAGTAAATCGCCTTTTTTTAATGAGATACCCGCTTGCTTCAACGATTTTGCTAACCAGATCGCAGCATTCAGCGGATTACCCATGATGGCATTGCCCTGAGAACGACCAAGCTCTTTATTTCCATCGGCTTCATCAATCAGCACCACCGTCATATTTGCCAGTGAATCTGCGAATGCTTGCGTTACCTGTACCGGAATCTCTTGTCCGGTGACACCCCCACGAAAACCCACATTCACTGCAGTGAATCGGTTACCCGAGAACTGACCATCCAGCATCAAGTCGGGTAATTCAATAAACGGCACAATCGATTCCAGATGCGCCAAGGCCTCTAAGGGCGTACGCGCCTCGGCCAGTCCGGCATCTTTCACTTCTACGATCAGATCCGCTTCGTACAAGGGACGTGCACCGAAGTCATGCGGTAGCACGGCGATGATGTCGATGATATTGCGGTCGAACATATAGCCCCAGCGCGGCCCATCCACACCAAAACGCTGCTGTACCGCTGCGCTGGTAAACGCCGCCTTGTAACCAATCGGGCTACCCAGCACGTGCGTCAGTTTTTTGGCCAGCTTCTGCTTCGCGCACTCGGCATCTTCCACGCTGATGTCATTGCTGAATGCCCGGCTTAAGCGGCGCTGCGTGAAATCCTCAAGGTAGGCGTCGATTTCAGCATCCGTTGGGCAAGCAGCGTGCGCCATGGGTGCTGCGAAAACAATTGCGCTGATCAGCAGCGCGGGGATGGTCCAGACTCTCATGGGGTCGGTCTCCTCTTTTAATTGCGCCGAGAATAGCACGCGCCAAAGCCTCAAAATCCCTACAAAGCCATGGCCAATCAATTAACCCGAAACGTAATTATTCGAGTGTTTTCAGTTGTTTTAGGGGTTTATTACCAAATTACTCACATGTCATTAATAAATTGTTCACTTTCTTTGTTTTATTGATTGTCAATCTCATCTCGGTTCAAGTATTCTTTCCGCGCAGTAACTTTTCAACCGGAGGGGAGACATGGCGAAGAATATTCGCTTCGGTGAGTACGTGCAGGCTGTAACGGTCGATTCCGACTCAATCAGCTACTCGAAACTCATTCCAAAACCGAAGCTAGACAAGAACGGGAAAGAAATCCCGATGAAGCCCGAGAAGATGCAACTCGCGGGCGCTGATATTTATAACCTGCTGCAACCGTACATCAGTGTGCGGTTCATGGAGCAATTGCAGGCGGTGTTACCGCTCGCGCTTTATTTGGCACTGTTCCAGATTTTAGTGCTGCAACGCTCAGTGAACGGATCAACGTCCATCACGCTGGGCCTGGTGGCGGTGATTGTGGGTCTGATGATTTTTATGGAAGGCCTGAAGCTCGGCCTGATGCCCTTCGGTGACATCATCGGCAACACGCTACCGAAAAAGCTACCACTGGTGGGCGTTCTGATTATCGCTGGCTTGTTGGGTATTGGCGTGACGTATGCTGAACCTGCGATCGGTACGCTGAAAATTGCCGGCTCAATGGTGGACCCGGAAAAAGCGCCAATGCTCTACTACGCGCTGATGGTTCGAACCGATGTCACCGTGTTACTGGTTGGCTTCGGTGTAGGCTTGGCAGCAGTGATCGGCTCTATGCGCTTCTTGTACGGCTGGAGCTTAAAGCCATTAATTTACATCTCGCTGATCCCAACATCTATCCTCACGCTGTACTGCGCATCGAACGAACAACTGTCTTCGATCGTTGGCCTCGCATGGGACTGCGGTGGTGTAACGACCGGCCCTGTGACGGTGCCACTGGTACTCGCGCTGGGTATTGGTATCGCGTCTTCAGGCGGCAAGGGTGACAGCTCGTTGTCTGGTTTCGGTATCGTTACGCTGGCATCGATTTTCCCGATTTTGGCAGTGTTATCGCTCGGTGTGTACTTCGGGTTCACCGTATCGCCTGCCGAGATCAATGCAGCGAATTCGGTTGTATTCGAAGCTGCTAAAACTGCAGCGGGTGCCAGCAATGTATCGACCTGGGATCTGATTCTGATGGGTCCGATCAAAGACGGCGTACAAGCGATCGTACCGCTGGTGATCTTCCTTGGTTTCGTTTTGTTCGCGATTCTGCGTACACGCCTGCCAAACGCATTCATCATCGTCTGGGGCTTGTTCCTGTCGGTGGTGGGTATGTGTCTGTTCAACATCGGCCTGCTGTACGGTCTGTCCGCACTGGGTGACCAAGCCGGTAGCTTGATTCCAGGCACGTTCCAGGAAATCACGATTCCTGAGCGTCTGCTGTCGCCCGGTGAGAACGCCACCTACGGCAACCTGTATGGCCCGTTCTGGGGTGCAGTGATTGCGCTGATCTTTGCTTGGGTATTGGGCTTTGGTGCAACTTTGGCTGAACCTGCACTGAACGCATTGGGTGCAACCGTGCAAAACATGACTAATGGCTCGTTCAAAAAGTCGATGTTGATGTATGCGGTTGCAGGTGGTGTGTCCACCGGTATCGCGCTCGGTGTAGCCA
>VERA01000076.1 GCA_018882935.1 Burkholderiaceae bacterium
ATCCAGCGCACTACCCTAGAATGTTGATGAATGACCCGGGCGTCAGCGAGCGAAAAGTCTTGCGTTGCGGCTGTAGTCATAGAAGCGAGTGTCCGCTATGTCAGCGCCGCGCGGACTCAGATACCCAGCTTGAAGTAGTGTCATAGGAGGCAACATGGCAGACCGATATTTCAACCCGTTTCAGGGTATCGACATTCACGTGCCGGTGCAGTTCCATGACGCCTTTGGCCGCTATTCACAAAGGGAAGCAGGAGCAGTCATCGACCAAAGTCCATTCCCGCGCATGGTCGATCTGTGGTTTATGGCTGTGTGCGTCGCCGCCCGGCTGAATCTGGAACCCGAAGAGATCAGTCGGTATGAAACGCGCAAGATCATCGAAGAGACGTTTGCGACTGGCGAAACGCTGAAAGACAAGCTGAACTCGATGCAGGATGCGGGTAACGAGCTGCGCGAAGGCGTGATCTCGCTACGCGAGAAGGTAGATGCCAACCAGAAGCGCGTGGCAGACCAAATCGGCGGTTAAATATCGCTTTGCCGTCTGGAAACTTTCCAGACGGTTCGCTACACTACGGGCTGGCCATTCGCCAGCCCGTTTTTATTTCCAGGGTCGCTCGGCCCTTGCAAAAAAAGAAAGCCCGCAGGAGCCTGTATGAAGCGCCGTGTCATGGAAGTAATGGATGGGTCGTCGCACGACCGCGCCGGCAGCATCGTCGAATGGATTATTACCTTCGTCGTGCTGACCAACTGTACTGCCGTGATTCTGGATTCCGTGCCTGAGATTCATGCTGAGTACAAAGACTTCTTCCATGAGTTTGAATTCTGGAGCGTGATGTTTTTCTCGGCCGAGTACCTGATACGGGTCTGGTCGTATGGCGCGCGCTATGCAGCAGACCAAGGTGGCGCCTGGCGTGGACGACGCGAGTACATGTTCAGCTTCTTTGGCTTGATTGATTTCTTTGCCACCGCACCCTACTTCGTGCACAGCTTCTTCCCGTTCCTCGATCTGCGCGTGCTGCGCGTGCTTCGCTTGCTGCGGATTCTGAAACTCTCCAAATACAACACCGCACTGCAAGACCTCGCGCACGCGGTCATGTCTGAGCGTAAGGCGTTTGCCTCAGCGCTGTTTTTAATTCTGATCGCGACTATTGTGTCGGCGTCGTTGATGTACTTCGCCGAAGGCCACAATCAGCCTGAGCATTTCGGCTCGATTCCGGCGTGTATTTACTGGTCGATTATTACCATTACCTCAGGCTACGGCAACGTGGAGGATTTGACTGCTGCGGGCGACATCATTGCCCTGCTCACCGGCTTCCTGGGCGTATGTATGTCGGCGATCATGACCGGTATTGTGGCGTCCGCCTTCTCCAACCAGCTCGGTCGTAAAAAGGCGGCATTCGGGCAGCAGTTGCGTGAAGCGCTGGCTGATGGTGTGATCAGTGAAGCAGAGACGGATACCTTGGATCGCCTGCGCCGTCAGTACCGCCTGTCTGAGGCACAGGCGCGCGAGATGATGGAAGAAGCGCGCAAAGAGTTCGAAGAGAAGTATCAGCGCAAAGTGCGCGATGTCGCGGCGGGGGAGTAAATAGCCAGGTGAATAGCACTGGATCCCGGCTTTCGCCGGGATCCAGGATTTTGATGGACTTAAAAAAGCGTTGGTTTCATCTGCGCTCGCTAGACAGTCACTGCTTCCACCACCTGCGACGGCTGTAAGAACTGAGCCAATCGCTGCTCTCGCAACTTGTGTGCAGCCGCCAGGCTCTTTTCTTTCACATGACCATAACCACGGATTTCATCCGGCACACTCGCCAACGCAATGGCGGCCGCGTGGTTTTCCGGACGTAGCTCAGTCAAAATTAAGT
Source organism: Burkholderiaceae bacterium (assembly GCA_018882935.1). GTDB lineage: Bacteria > Pseudomonadota > Gammaproteobacteria > Burkholderiales > Burkholderiaceae_D > Pernthalerella. The sequence goes on from VERA01000076.1 coordinate 1,860, forward strand.
CCAACAGGGCGATGTAATCATCGATCAGCTTTCGTTCTTGCTGGCGCTCTTCCGTTTTGCCAAATACATCGAATGCCGTGCCACGCAGGCCTTTGAAATGCCGCAGCCAACGAAATGCGGTGAGCATCCAGCCACCAAACGGACGCTTGATCAGTTCACCACGTTGCGGATCACGCTTGGCGAGTAGCGGCGGTGCCAAATGATATTGAATGGTATAGCCATGTTTGAACTGCTGATCGAGTGACGCCAAAAACTCGGGGTCAGCGTGCAGCCGAGCCACTTCGTACTCATCCTTGTACGCCATCAGCTTAAATAAATAGCGCGTAGCCGCCTCGGTCAGACCGAACTCACCCGGCACTGCCGATTGTTCAGCCGCAAGCACACGTTGAATCACCGACACGTAGCGCTGTGCATAGGCCTTGTTTTGATAAGCGATTAACTCAGGCACCCTCACCTTCAATAACCGCTCTACATCGCCGCTGGCACCACTGGCAACGACTGAATCAATCAGCGCCTTGGCACCTGCAGACAGTACGGGTGTTGCTTGCATTGTTTTACCAGACAAGCGATCGATCTCAGCGCGAACAAAGGCCAGATCAACCACGGCCATACGGCCCCAGCGGAATGCCGCCAGCCCCATATCAACCGCAACACCGGCCTGCTGAATCGCTTGCTCGAGCGACTGCGCCTGCAGCGGTAGCGTACCTGCTTGGTAAGCGACACCGACCATGAACAGATTGGTGGCCATACTGTCGCCGAACAAGCCCTCGGCCAGCGACTGACCATCGAGAAAAATATTATCTTCAGCGCGTGTGACTTTATTGATTCCTGCCTGCAGCGGTGTCAGTGCAGGAAATAACACATGCCGGTTATAGACCATCTGACCGGTGGGTGTTTGCGTCGTCGATATCACCGCAATCGTACGTGACGGGTGGCATTTATCGAGGTTCTTGGCGTCGGTGGCGTTCAGAATGTCAAAGCCCAAATATAAATCTGCAGCACCATCCGAAATCTTGTTGGCGCCATCAAAAGCGCGGTCGGTAATCTTGATATCCGAGATCACCGCACCGCCTTTTTGCGCCAGCCCGGTCTGATCCAGACCAACCGCAAACTTGCCCTCCAAGCGAGCGGCTTGGGTAATGGTGGCGGCAACGGTCACCGAGCCGGTACCGCCGATGCCCATGATGTGCACATTAAAGCCATGCTGACTATCCAGCTTGACTACCGGGTCGGGCAAGGCATAGTTCAATACTGGAAGTCGGCCTTTCTTTTTCTTCTTGTTATTCGCGGCATCGGTTGATGGCGCAGGGTTTGGCGTGATCGTCAAAAACGACGGGCAAAATCCCTTCACACAAGAAAAATCTTTGTTACACGATGATTGATGAATACGGGTCTTGCGTCCAAACTCGGTTTGCACCGGTTCGACACTCATGCAATTTGATTTTTCACCACAATCACCGCAGCCCTCGCACACGCGCTCATTGATTATGGTCACTTGCGCTGGCTCCTCTGCCTTGCCGCGACTGCGTGCCCGGCGCAATTCGGCAGCACATTCCTGATCATGCAACAGCACCGTCGTGCCTTTGATTGCGGCCAGCGTGCGCTGCGCTTCATCGAGCCGATCTCTGTGCCAGACTTCGGTACCACCTGGCATAGCCACCGCAGATAATTTTTCCGGCTGATCGGTAGTGACAATGACTTTCTTGACACCATTCGCCAGCAAGTCAGCCACCATTTGCGCAACCGGATGCGCGCCTACGATAGCCTGACCCCCCGTCATCGAGGTATGCGCATTGCGCAGTACTTTGAAAGTCATATGCGCATTCACCGATGCCGCATAGCGAATCGCAAGGCTACCCGAGTGCGCATAGGTACCATCACCCATATTCTGGAAAATATGCTCGGTGTCGGTAAATGGCGCCATGCCTATCCACTGCGCGCCTTCGGCACCCATATGCGTGCCCATCACCACATTGCGCCCCATCCACATAGCCATCGTATGGCAACCGATACCGGCAGACACAATGCTGCCCTCCGGTGCGACTGTCGATGAGCTATGCGGACATCCGGAGCAGTACCAGGCGGTACGTGCAGCCGTCGGCAGTTTGATCCGTTGATGGATTTCATTCAGACGCTTGAGCCAGTCTTCGGCTGATTCAAGCTTGGCTTTACGGGTAAGACGCTTGATCAGCGCACGACCAATTGTGTCTGCCTCAAACTCACCATAATGCGGCAGTAGTTCGCGTTCTTCTTCATCGAATTTACCGACGATTCTTGGTGCGTTGCTCATGCCATATAAAACATTCTTGGCAAACATCTCGAGGAAGGGTCGCTTTTCCTCGATGACGAAAATCTCTTCCAGACCAGTGGCAAACTCGCGCACGATCGTCGGCTCCATCGGAAACAGCATGCCCATTTTCAGAATGCGGATCCCGTACTGCCGCAGCGCGTCGTCATCCAGACCAAGCTCGAGGAAAGCTTGCTTCAAATCGTGATACGTCTTACCTGCCGTAATAATCCCCAGCCACGCATCGCGATTAGGAAATACGATGTTATTCAGGTTATTGGCGCGCGCGTAGCGCTTGGCGATCTCTTGGCGGCGTGTGTAGAGCGACTGCTCCATCGACAAAGCCTCGGCACGCACATTCATACCCAAATTCATGTGCGGTGAAAACACCTTGCCATCGAATGTCATGTCCGGCTGAATAAACTGCAGTCGCTCCGGCGTAACATCCGCCGTGCCGGAGCCATCTGCCACATTGGTGACGATCTTCATGCCCACCCATAACCCGGATAAGCGCGACAGGTAATACCCATGCAGCCCCAGATCGAGAATTTCTTGCACGTTGCCGGGGTACAGTGACGGTATCCCCACATGAAACAACATCGGCTCTGATTGACTGGTCAGCGAAGAGCTCTTGCAGCTCGGGTCATCTCCCGCAATTGCCAGCACCCCGCCATTCGGGGCGATCCCGGTGTAGTTAGCATGTTTAAGCGCGTCACCACTGCGATCAACGCCGGGCGCTTTGCCGTACCACATGCCGGTAACACCATCGAACTTCTGCTTACCGACGGTATGCAACATCTGCGTACCCCACACCGCGGTGGCCGCCAGATCCTCGTTCAAACCGTCAACGAAATGAATATGGTGCTCGAGTAATAGCTTTTGCTGCTTTAACAGCGCGGCATCGAGCATACCGACCGGCGACCCGCGATAGCCCGAAATGAACATACCGGTATTCAACCCGCGTCGGGTATCGGTACGTATCTGATCCAGGGAAAGCCTTACCAGCGCGTCAATCCCGCCGAGGTGAATGTGGCCTTTTTCCTGGGTGAATATATTCACCGGCACTTGTTGATTTGACATCGATATCCCCTGCTTTTACCGAATAGATCAGCAGATTGAAAATTATCGATAAAATCTTAGGGCAAGCGCCGGTTAAATTCCAATATTCATTTTTTTGCTATTGATACCTTTTAGGTATGGAATGCTTCGGTTGTGCGTTGTGCGTTGTGGGTTGCGGGTGAATTACGCCGCCACCGCCGGAAACAAATCAGACACCCGCCCTGTCGCATCCACCCTGTAGCAACGTAAATCCAGGTTAAATACCTCGGGCTTGACGATGGATTTACCCATCAGCATACGGGCGCATTCCTGTATACCCTCGGGCACCGAGGGGTGCGGGAAAATCAACTCAGCCAACACCTCAATACCCGCATTCATGGCAATCATCAACGCAATCGCCTGGCTGGTGCTCGAGGCATGGTTACCCATTACGCGCATGCCAAGGATTTTCATCTCGTCGTCATCCGACACCAGTATCTTGAAAAAGCCCCCGGTCTTGCCCATCGCAATCGCGCGGTTGATATAGCGATAATTCATCACCGCCATGCGGTACGGGATCTTTTTCTTCTTGGCCTGCGTCTCGTTCAAACCAACCGCTGCCACCTCGGGGTTGAGGAACATGATGGTCGAGATATTTTCATAGATGAGTTCATGCTTGGGCTTGCCAAAGATACGCTCAACCGCATAACGCCCCTCCAGCTCGCCCACATTCACCAGCGAGATATCGGCGGTAAAGTCACCCACGGCATAGATATTCGGCACCGTGGTCTGGGTATCGTCATCAATGCAATAGCCACGCTCATTCAATTTAACGCCGGCATTCTCCAAACCCAAGCCATCGGTATTCGCCACGCGACCGACTGAAACTAAAGCATTATCGACCACATAGGTTTCGTGACGACCATCTTTGTAGTCAAGCACATATTCCACTTTGCCGTCGACGATCTTCATCGAGGCCAGCGAGGCATTGTGGTGAATCACAACGCCGTGCTGCTCAAGGTTCGCCGCTAAGGTGTGCGAAACATCTTCATCCTCAAACGGCAGAATACGATCTTCTTTATCAATCAAATACACCTTGGTACGGCCAAAGTTCGAGAATATCGTTGCGAACTCACAGCCGATCACGCCCGCACCTAAAATCACAATACTGCGCGGAAAATCCGGCAAGCTCGAGATACCATCACTGGTGAGAATCGTTTTTTCGTCAATCGGTATCTCGGGCAGATAGCGTGGGCGACTACCAATTGCCAGCACAATATGGTCCGCGTGTATGACCTCAGTGCCACCATCTTTGAGCGTCACTTCGATACGGTTGGCATCGAGTAATCGACCATGACCTTGATACTCGGATAAATGCCCGCTACGCCGGAAGTAGTTAATTTGCTCCCGCAATTGACGGTGCTTCTCACCCACCGCATGGTGCATCTCTTGAATCACCGCCGGGTAGCTCAGCTCGCAGTCGTGTACGGTATAACCGTGATTGGTTTGGCGGGTTTGCAAGTAGGCTTCTGACATCTCCCACAAGGTCTTGGAAGACAACGCACCATTGAAAATACCTGCGCCACCTACCTTGGCTTTCTCAACCAGCGCGACGCGCTTGCCAAAATCCAGCCCACGCATCACGGCCGCAAAACCGGACGGACCACCACCAATCACCACCAGATCAAACCGCTCCATTATTTTTCTCCTTCTATGAATTTGACCACTGCACGATATCGTTTTGCAGGCCGCGCCATGCCCGATCCCTTGCCGCCGCTCGATAGGGTAACAAACTGAGTAGCTCGATATTTAGTTTAACCCAGGTACTCGCCATGATTATGCTAAATCGCTGCTGAATGACCATGTATTTCGCTACACCGCAATCTCAATTCTCTTAATAGTTGGATGAGCTTAGGGTTAAATTTTGACAAAATGAAACATGTATTCATTCATTGACACTTCCATAATCGATCCAATAAGCTCATAACAAAACAACCAGCGTTGCCCTTGGCATTTTCGGTCTGACGCATTGGGCCAAGATTCACCCGAGGTCGACGCATCGATAACAGAGGAGCGACAACATGGCGAGGGCAAGCTTTGATTTCAGCGGTACGACTACCGTCGTCACCGGAGGCGCCAGCGGTATTGGCTTTACCTGCGCTGATCTTATTGTGCGCTGCGGTGGAAATGTCATTATCTCGGCAAGCCGCAATCCTGAAAAAACTAATCAAGCGCTGACCAAGCTGCGCGCGGTCAACCCGGGGGTCAAGGCCCAGGCTTTCCCATGCGAAGTGGGCTCCGAAAAATCAGTTGAGCAGTTTTTCCGGGCTATCAAAGAGAGTGGTGAGCGGATTGATTATGTGATCAACAGCGCGGGAGTCTCACCAAATACGGATTTTTTTGAGCAAACTCAGGAGGAGTGGGACGCCGTTCAAAATACCAATGCGACAGGCGCATTTTTAGTAACCAAGCATGCGGCGCTGTGCATGAAAGATAACCCAATCAACGGCGATTTTCGTGGTCGTATTTTGCTGATTACTTCAACGAATGGCATCAACAGCCAAGATCCCGTATCTGCCCACTATGATTCGTCGAAAGCGGCTGGCAACATGCTGGTTCGAACTGCGGCCGAATTTTTATCCGAGTTTCAGGTGTGCGTGAATGCGTTGGCACCCGGCTGGATTGAAACAGCGCTGAATGACACCCTGCCGCCTGACGTTAAAGAAAAAGAGACAGCAAAAATCTGGATGCGGCGCTGGGCCAAACCCGAAGAAATGGCACAGTGCGCCGCGCATATCTTAAGCATGCCGTACTACATGGGACAAGTCCTGATGGCAGATGGCGGCTATCGGTAAATGGTGAATCAATCAGCACTACTCACCAAGTGGCCCGTATGGCTGCCCATCCTAGCCGCCGCAGTACTCATTACCAGCTTAACCGTTCAGACGAGTGGATTTCTTGAACTGGTAAAAGTAGCGGCGCTGATCGCGGCTGTCATCGCGGCGGTTCACCATGCCGAGGTGATCGCACAAAAAGTCGGCGAGCCTTATGGCACGCTGATACTTGCATTAGCGGTTACTGTCATTGAAGTAGCGCTGATTTTGTCGCTGATGCTGGCAAATACCAAAGATTCGGCGAGCATCCCGCGCGATACGGTATACGCCGCGGTCATGATTATTTGTAATGGCGTAGTAGGGCTCTGCGTATTAATCGGCGGCCTGCACCATCGCGAACAAACCTTCCGCATAGAAGGCACTGGCTCAGGTTTTGCAGCGCTGGTTGCGCTGTCGACCCTGGTACTAGTGATGCCGACGTTTACTACAAGCTCGGCTGAGGGTTCTTATACCAACTCGCAATTGGTCTTTGTGGCAGCATCCTCGATGGCGCTTTGGGTAGTGTTTGTATTTATTCAGGCAGTACGCCATCGCGACTACTTCCTGCCAGCGGAATCAAAAGCCGATGAGAATGTTCATGCTGAACCACCCAGTACGTTTGAAACATGGCTGGCGTTTGTCTTTCTGATTATTTCGCTGGTGAGCGTCGTAGGCATTGCCAAGCTGCTTTCTCCTACCGTCGAGCTGTTCGTATTAAAAGCGAATGCCCCCAAAGCCTTGGTCGGTATCATCATCGCTATCGTCGTCCTGCTACCAGAGACTTGGGCAGCAGTACGCGCTGCTCAGGCTGACCGACTTCAAACCAGCATGAATCTTGCCATCGGATCGGCGCTTGCCAGTATTGGGCTCACTATCCCTGCTGTCGTTATCGCTGTCGTCGTATTTGACTTAAAGTTACTGATAGGCCTTGATCACAAAGACATCGCCCTATTGGCACTTACCTTTATCGTAGGCTCAATCACCCTAGGCTCCGGTCGCACCAATGTCATGCAAGGTGCTATTCACTTGGTGATCTTTGCCGCATTTCTATTTTTGACGCTGGTGCCCTGAGAGCGATTGCGTTTAGAACCGTGGGCGACTACGGTCTATTTGCTCCCAAATCGCCCGCTCTAACTCGTTCGCCTGCCCAGGCTGCTGCAAAACCTTACCAAGCTTTTGCGTATCAGCCACGGAAGAAAGCTCACTCATACGCGCCACCAGCATACGGTACTGCGCCAAGGCGTATTCAGGATTCTCTGCAGCTAACGTCAAGCTACCGAACTCTCCTGCTGGCGACTCAATAGGATCATCGCCCTGCTCGATCAGCTTGATCATCTCATCGATTTCATGGTTCGAAAGGTGATGCTGGCGCGCTGCTTTGATGAATTCTTCACGCGCGTTTGCATCAAACTCGGATTCTCTACCCATGGCGAGTAGCTCTTGCTTGATGCGCTCGCGATTGGAACGCAATTGATCAGTAAAGCCAGAGGCCAAAATAGCGGCCGGGATCGCAAAAATACCAATACCAATCAACGCCAATACCACCGTAATAAATCGGCCGCCCGGCGTGATCGGCGAAATATCGCCATAGCCTACCGAGGCGAGTGTGATGACCGCCCAGTAGATCGACTGCGGAATGTTTTCGAATTTATCGGGCTGCGCATCACGTTCAAGCAAAAAGCCAAACGCAGCCATCATGAACACAAGTAAAGTGATCATGAACATCGCCGCCATCAATACGGGTAATTCTTTTCGAATTACCGTAAACATGGTGTCACTGGCAGAAGAATAGCGACCGAGTTTGAGTAAACGTACCATCCGTACAATCCGCAAGAAGCGCAGATCAACGGTGCCGCCCAATGCGGCCTCTAAAATGAACGGCAGAATCGCGAACAGATCCAACAGCCCTGAGAACGACGAGAAGAAACGGTAACGCGCCAGAAACGGTTTGCGCGATGGATCTTCCTCCGGCGCGGCATAAATTCTGAGCGAGTACTCGATAGCGAATACCACAAAAGAGGCAACATCCAGAAATGCAAAGTGGGGTTCGAACAGTGCACGGATACTCTCGACAGATTCGAGCACGATCGAGAGTACTGACACCACGATCCAGAAAATCAGAAATACTTCAATGACGATATTTAGCTTACCCCCGTACTCGCTGGGGAACAGCATGGCGTGTACTTTTTGTCGTGCAGTGCGGCCGCGATTAAGCGCGACAAATTCTGTGATCGCTTCTTTCAAAATGCGAGTAACTTTCAGTATTCTCAGCACACGCAGAATTCTCAGTACACGAGAATCAATCGGCAACAGCAATCCGATGAAGAACGGCAGAATTGCCAGCAGATCGACGATACCGACCCCGCTGCTGATGTAGGCCCAGCGCGGTGACTTTGCAGTACCGTATTCAGGGTCTTCCGGCGCAAGGTAGATGCGTAACAGGTACTCAATCGAGAACACTGTCACCGAGAACACATCAAACCAGTAAAACGCTTTTGCATATTCAGCCGCTAGCACCGGCGCTGATTCAAGCAGAAGCGCGAACAGGTTGAGCAGAATCAGCAGGAACAGAAATCGGTCCAGCGACGACCGCGCACCTTCACTCTGTTGATCGTTGAGCAGGAAGTTGTAGACACTGCGGCGAAAGCTGATGGGCGCAGGGTTCGAGGTCGGTTGCATCATGTTTTGCAGGTTGCAGCCTGCTTTTATTAAAAGATTAACGCCAGCAT
>VERA01000077.1 GCA_018882935.1 Burkholderiaceae bacterium
GCGCGAGGGTTTCTGTCAGCCATGGCAGGCATTCACGCAGCGTATTCTCCAAGGTCCAGGGCGGGTTGAGAATGAACATGCCACTGGCATTCAAACCGCGACCGTCAGCGTCTACCGCCGCGCCTACTGAGAGCGTGACCTGTAACCAATCAGACTGCGCACCACGCTTCAAGCGCTCGGGTAGCTGCTGCGATTCTGAACGTGACAGCACCGGGTACCACACCGCATAGGTGCCCGACACGAAGCGCTTTTGTGCGTCTTCGAGTGCGACCTTCACCTTGCGGTAGTCGTCTTTGTTTTCATAGGGCGGATCGATCAGTACGAGCCCACGCCTTGAAGGTGGCGGCAGCAAAGCCTTCAGCGCTGCAAAGCCATCACTACGCTCGGCTATGATCCGTTTACCCCGATGCTTGATACCGTTCGCTGCTGCATGCGCCTCGAGTTTGCGCACGTTTTCAAGGAGCAGCTTGGCATCGGTGCTGTGCAGTTCAAACAAACGCAACCTGTCTTCACTACGCATACATCGCTCGGCAATAAATGGCGAGCCGGGGTAATGACGCAACTTACCGGCAGGGTTCAAACTTCGAATGAGCGCCACATACTCAGCGATGGGGGGTGGCAGGTCCTTGCGCTCCCACAGCTTGGCGACACCGTCGCTGGATTCACCGCTCTTGGTCGCGTAGTCACTATCCAGCTGATACATACCCGCACCGGCATGGGTATCGATCACCATGTAGGGTGTGGGCTTCTGGTTTAGATACTCCAGCAGCTGTATCAGCACCGTGTGCTTGAGCACGTCGGCGTGATTCCCAGCGTGAAAACCATGACGGTAACTAAACATGAGCGGGTATCTTCGGTTGGCGTGGCGGCAAATGGCGTTGAGTTTGGAATAAGCCTTGGACTAAACGCACCCTGCAATGAAACGCGGGAAGCGAGGCGTGTACCCGCTTGTGGAGATTAGAGGGTACTGGCGGATTTTAGCGGAAGAGGTATGGTGACTCTCGTTTTCGTCGGCACAAAAAAAAGACCAGTCAGTACGACTGGTCTTTGGTCACTGGGACGCCCCCTTGTGAGAAGCGCCCGTTAGTGTGATGGGTAACCGCCAACATTGCTGGCGGCCTGGCGCAGTAGCTTATCAGGCCACTTTACGCTCGAAGAACTGCTCATCTTCTGTCGAGCCATGCAGCGCGGTTGTCGACGACTGGCCTTGCTGAATCGTCTGTGTCACCGCATCGAAGTAACCGGTACCTACTTCACGCTGGTGCTTGACTGCGGTGAAGCCACGATCAGCAGCGGCAAACTCAGCTTCCTGCAACTCAACGAATGCAGACATCTGGTTACGCGCGTAGCCATGTGCGAGGTTAAACATCGAGTAGTTCAGTGCGTGGAAGCCAGCCAGCGTGATGAACTGGAACTTGTAACCCATGGCGCCGAGCTCTTTCTGGAACTTGGCGATGGTGGCATCGTCCAGATTCTTCTTCCAGTTGAACGACGGCGAGCAGTTGTACGACAACAGCTTGCCTGGGAACTTGGCATGAATCGCTTCAGCGAATTTCTTGGCGAATGCCAGATCAGGCTTGCCGGTCTCGCACCACACCAAGTCGGCATAGGGCGCGTACGCCAGACCACGCGAGATCGCTTGTTCAATACCTGGCTTGGTCTTGTAGAAGCCTTCAACGGTACGCTCACCGGTGCAGAAAGGTTTATCGTTATCGTCAACATCCGAGGTCAGCAAATCAGCCGCTTCTGCATCAGTACGTGCAACCAAAATAGTGGGTGTGCCCATCACGTCAGCCGCCAGACGCGCCGCGTTCAGTTTCTCAACGGCTTCGCGGCTGGGTACCAGTACCTTGCCGCCCATGTGGCCGCACTTCTTTACAGATGCCAGCTGATCTTCGAAGTGAACGCCTGAAGCGCCGGCTTCGATCATGGCCTTCATCAGCTCGAATGCGTTAAGCACGCCACCAAAGCCTGCCTCTGCATCAGCGACGATCGGTGCGAAGAAATCGATATCGTCTTTACCTTCCGACCATTGAATCTGATCAGCGCGGGTCAGCGTGTTGTTGATGCGCTTGACGACCATCGGTACCGAGTTGGCTGGGTACAGCGACTGATCAGGGTACATCTCGCCCGCCAGGTTGGCGTCACCTGCCACCTGCCAGCCGGAGAGATAAATCGCTTTCAAGCCTGCTTTGACCTGCTGCATCGCCTGATTACCGGTCAATGCACCCAGCGCGTTGACGAACGGCTCGGTGTGCATCAGGTTCCAGAGTTTTTCGGAGCCGCGCTTGGCCAATGTGTGCTCGACATGCACCGAGCCGCGCAGACGAACCACGTCTTCTGCAGTGTAGTTGCGCTTGATGCCCTTCCAGCGCGAGTTTTCGGCCCAATCTTTGGCCAGTGCCTGAGCCTGCTGTTCACGAGTCGCCATGATGTTCCCTCCGAGAGTTAGCGTAAGTGAGTAAAAAAGACAATTCCGCCGTTGGAGAGATAGTAGGCTTATTTTTGCGTGGCAACAAGGTCTTATATAAGACAGAAGATTAAAATATATATGTTTTAAATCAATAGCTTATTGTTTTTATTTCGCGATACGGAAAATAATTTCTTACAGTGAAAGAAAAATCTGCTGCCTCGCACCGTTGATTTTTCGGATTATGAAAAATAAATGCCGCTATTCGAAACGGAATGCGCCGCGTAGCGGCACAAGGCCGGCATAGGCACGCGAAGGGGAGTGAACAGCTCAGCCAAACCAAGCTCAGACGAGCGCTACCTCAGACACAAGAATGCCATCAGCGTCAGCGTAAACCCAGTCACCTGGCCGCACCATCACGCCGGCGATATCCACCACCAGATCTTTTTCACCAAGCCCTTTGCGAACGCTGCGGCGAGGGTGTATTGCCAGCGCACGAATACCAACATCACACTGATTCAGCTCTTCGCTATCGCGCACGCAGCCGTTGACGATAATGCCGGCCCAGCCATTATTTTGCGCCAGCACGCCAAGGTTACCGCCGACCAAAGCGCAACGCAGGCTACCGCCACCGTCAATCACCAGCACACTGCCCTCACCCGGCGTTTCCAGCGCCGCGCGAACCAAGACATTGTCTTCGAATACTTTCAGCGTGCGTGCTGGACCGGAAAAACGCGAACGCTTGCCAAACTTTTTGAATACCGGAGGCAGCACTGACAGAGCGCCATCTGTCAACTTCTGTTCGTTGGCATCGCAGAGATCGCAGGTAGAAAAGTGATGATCCAATCAAGCCGCCTTTCTGAAACCTAGCTCAGAGCCGGCCACCTCGATCTCTATCGTGTCTTTCGGTCCGAAGCGCCCTTCAAGTATGGCTTTGGAGAGCGGGTTCTCTAACTCCTGCTGTATCGCCCGTTTCAGCGGGCGCGCACCATACACCGGATCAAACCCTGCCTCGGCCAACTTATGAAGTGCGGCATCACTGATATGCAAACCGATTTCCATCCTGGCCAAGCGCTGCTGCAAGGTATTGAGTTGAATTTTAGCGATAGCGCCGATATGTTTATTGTCGAGCGCATGGAATACCACCAGCTCATCAATACGATTAATGAACTCAGGCCGGAAGTGCCCACGTACCTCAGCCATAACGGCAAGCTTGACCAGCTGCGGGTCGCTGTCTTCCATCGACTGTATTTTGTGCGAACCAAGGTTGGAGGTCATGACAATGACCGTATTCTTGAAATCTACGGTGCGGCCCTGACCATCGGTCATGCGTCCATCGTCTAGCACCTGCAACAGTACGTTGAATACATCCGGGTGTGCCTTCTCGATTTCATCAAGCAAAATCACGCTGTACGGCTTGCGACGTACCGCCTCAGTCAGATAACCACCCTCTTCATAGCCTACATAGCCCGGGGGGGCGCCAATCAAGCGTGCGACTGAGTGCTTCTCCATGAACTCGCTCATGTCGATACGAATCAGCGCTTCTTCGGTATCGAACAAGAAGGCGGCCAGGGCTTTGGTCAGCTCGGTTTTACCCACGCCAGTAGGCCCCAGGAACATGAATGAGCCATAGGGACGATTCGGGTCAGACAAGCCTGCACGCGAGCGACGAATCGCGTCTGACACCGCAGTGATAGCCTCATGCTGGCCCACCACGCGCTTGTGCAGTTCGTCTTCCATCTGCAGTAGCTTGTCGCGCTCACCTTGCATCATTTTCGAGACCGGAATACCCGTGGCGCGCGAGACTACCTCGGCAATCTCTTCAGCGCCGACTTGGGTGCGTAATAGCTTGAGTTTGCCGGTATCCTGCTCGCCTTTGTCAGCTTGCTTTAACTTGGCTTCCAGCTCAGGCATGCGGCCATACTGCAGCTCGGACATTTTCTGCCAGTCGCCTTTGCGGCGTGCGTCTTCCATTTGCAAACGCAAACGCTCTATCTCTTCCTTGATTTGCTGGCTGCCTTGCACGCCGGCTTTTTCAGCTTTCCATATTTCCTCGAGGTCGGCGTACTCGCGTTCCAGCTTGATGATCTCGTCTTCAATCAGGCCAAGACGTTTTTGCGAGGCCTCGTCTTTTTCTTTCTTGACTGCTTCGCGCTCGATCTTCAATTGAATGAGTCGGCGGTCGAGTTTATCCATCACCTCCGGCTTTGAATCTATCTCGATCTTGATCTTGGACGCAGCCTCATCGATCAGATCAATCGCTTTATCGGGTAAAAAACGATCGGTGATGTAGCGATGCGATAACTCGGCCGCAGCCACAATCGCGGGGTCAGTAATATCGACACCATGGTGAACTTCGTATTTTTCTTGCAGACCACGCAGAATAGCAATGGTCGCCTCAACGCTCGGCTCATCAACCAATATCTTTTGAAACCGACGCTCAAGCGCAGCATCTTTCTCGATGTACTTGCGGTACTCATCGAGCGTGGTCGCGCCAACACAGTGTAGCTCGCCACGTGCTAACGCAGGCTTGAGCATATTGCCGGCATCCATCGCGCCTTCGGCTTTGCCGGCGCCGACCATGGTGTGAATCTCGTCGATGAAAAGAATGGTCTGGCCTTCGTCTTGCGCCAATTCTTTCAACACAGTTTTGAGACGCTCTTCAAACTCGCCACGGTACTTGGCACCTGCCAGCAACGCAGCCATATCGAGTGACAGCACACGCTTGTTCTTCAGGCTGTCGGGTACTTCACCATTCACGATACGCTGCGCAAGCCCCTCAACAATAGCGGTCTTGCCGACACCTGGCTCACCAATCAGTACCGGGTTATTTTTGCTACGACGCTGCAGCACTTGAATAGCGCGTCGGATTTCATCATCACGCCCGATCACCGGGTCGAGCTTGCCTTGCCGAGCGCGCTCTGTCAGATCCATGGTGAATTTCTTCAGCGCCTCGCGCTGGCCTTCGGATTCTTGTGAATCCACATGCTGACCACCACGGATGGCTTTGATCGCCGCTTCGAGTGCCTTGCGATTCAGACCGTTGTCACGCGAGACGCGACCGGCATCCGATTTGTCATCACATAACGCGAGCAGCACCATCTCACTCGCGATAAATTGATCGCCGTGCTTCTGCGCTTCTTTGTCTGAAAGATTGAGTAGCGCGGCCATCTCACGACCTACTTGCACCTCACCAGCACTACCGCTTACTTTTGGCAGGCGCTCAAGTGCAGACTTAATTGAATTCACCAAGCCAGCCACATTCACCCCGGCACGCTGCATGAGTGACCGGGTACCGCCATCTTCCTGATTCAACATCGCCGCCAGTAAATGAACGGGGTCGATGTACTGATTATCGTTGCCGACTGCCAGACTTTGGGCATCGGAGAGCGCTTCTTGCAGTTTGGTGGTGAACTTGTCGACACGCATGTCAGAGGCTCCGAGTGATTATTCCTATGACATGGATTATTGGGCCCCGAGCGCGAAATTCAACCCTTCCCACGCATCCTTCATGCGCTGAGCCAACGCCAAGTGGCTAATCCTGCGATGCAGAGCACGATCGAGCCAAGCAGATGCGTTCCCGAATGCAGCAAGGCAGCAAGGTAATCCCGTTGCTGTAACAACGCGACCGCCTCAGCGGAGAACGTTGAGAAGGTGGTCAGACCGCCCAGGAAGCCGGTAATGGCGAGTAGCCGCCACTCAGGCGATAGCTGGGGCCAATCATTGAAGAAACCGACCGCCATACCGATCAGGTAGGCACCAATCAGGTTGGCGGCCAAGGTTCCCAGCGGCAGGCTCTGCAGCCGCGCGTTCAGCCAGAGCGAAAATCCCCAACGCAGCCAGGCACCGAGGGTGGCGCCCAGCGCTATCGAGGCCAAGCTTAGTGGGAGGGATCCCATTTCGCCATTGCCTCATCGTCAGTGACTCGCGCATCAACCCAGCGCGCGCCGGACGGCGTTTGCTCCTTTTTCCAGAAGGGTGCCTGGGTCTTCAAGTAATCGATAATAAATTCGCAAGCATCGAATGCTTCGCCACGATGCGCTGAAGTGACCGCGACCAGCACAATTTGATCAAGCGGCTTCAGTGGCCCGACACGGTGAATCACCAACGCATCGACAATATCCCAGCGCGACTTCGCCTGATCAACGATCGCTTGCAGCGCTTTCTCTGTCATGCCGGGGTAGTGCTCGAGCTCCATCTCGGCCACGTGCGCGCCCTCGTTCAGGTCGCGTACAGTGCCAATGAAGCTCACTACCGCGCCAACTTTAGGCGCGTGCATACGCAGCTGCGCAATCTCGGTAGTGAGATCGAAGTCTTCAGTTTGTACGCGTACGCTCATAGGGAGTGAACGGCTTGCGGAGTACTTGAATACGCCAAGCTTAACCTCCCGTCACAGGCGGGAAGAATGCCAGTTCGCATCCTTCACTGATCGGCGTATCAGCTGTGGCCATTTGCTGGTTACATGCCACACGTAATGCTTTGCTATCGGCCAGGGCCTCGGACCACACACCGCCTCGAGCACGCAAAAATACGCGCACGTCTCCAGCGGTGGTGACATCAGGTGGCAGTGTGACTGACTCCGCGCCGGTACCGAGCGCCTCACGCAGGCTGGCAAAAAATTTGAGTTGAATTTGCATCTTAGTGAAGCAGATCAGAGAACGGGATGAAGTGTACGGTATCCCCCGGCTGTATCGCTTGACCCGGTGGGTTGTCGACGATACCGTCGCCCCAGACAGTTGAGGTCAGTACCGCCGAGCCCTGATTCGGAAAGAGATCAAGACCGCCGCCATCGTTGATTCGCACGCGTAAAAACTCATTACGTCGATCCGGCTTGGGCCAGGTGAAGTCTGCACGCATCGGGTAGCGAGCCGGTGGTTTTACCTGCGCCCCCTGCAGCGCCTGAATGAACGGCCGCACAAAAATCAGGAAGGTGACAAAGCTGGAGACAGGATTACCCGGCAAGCCAATAAAATACGCAGGTGTTTGCGTGGTTGCCCGACGCACCTCGCCGAAGGCGAGCGGCTTGCCGGGCTTAATGGCGATCTGCCACATGTTCAGCTTACCTTCGGCTTCCACGGCTGGTTTGACATGATCTTCCTCGCCTACCGATACACCGCCCGAGGTAATGATCAAATCATTACCGTCAGCCGCTTTACGCAGCGCATCGCGCGTGGCGTCGCGTGAATCGGGTATGTTTCCAAGATCGACGATTTCGCAACCAAGCTGTTGCAGTAGTCCACGCAGCATAAAGCGATTCGAGTTGTAGATCGCCCCCGGCTTTAACGGCTCACCCGGCATGGCAAGCTCATCGCCCGTGAAAAATACCCCGACCTTTAACCGCCGATACACCGGCAAGGCGGCCAAGCCTACTGAGGCCGCGAGACCAAGCTCTTGCGCACGCAGTAACGTGCCACGCGTGAGGATGGTGCTGCCGGCGCGGATATCTTCACCTCGTTTGCGAACCCACTCACCAGAGCGCGGCGCATGCTGCACCGTGACCTTGCCGGTCGCCTCATCCAATGCGCATTGCTCCTGCATCACCACCGCATCGGCCCCTTCGGGAATCAGCGCTCCAGTAAAGATACGCGCCACAGTGCCGGGCTGCAGAGGTGCTCCGACATGCCCTGCCGGTATACGCTGCGAGACCGGCAGAACTGCCGAGCCAGAAACGCAATCACTGGCGCGTACCGCGTAGCCATCCATCTGCGTGTTATCCATAGGCGGCACATCCAGCTGCGATAGCTGGTCAGCGGCGAGCACCCGGCCGGTCGCATCAAGCGTCGATAATTGCTCAATATCGCTCACCGGGCGCGCTGAATGGAGCAAAAAGTCGAGCGCCTCTTGCACGCTTAACATGGGCTTTTTCGTCGTCATTATTTTTCGGTTGCGTAGTCTTTACGACGGTTTATTTCAGTCAGTCTCAGAGGCCAGTATGCAGCGCAATGTAGCGCTTGATCGCAGCAACATCGGGCGCCATTACATCAAAGCGCTGCGGCAGTGATTCAATATGTTCGAAGCCGGCAGGACGCTCAGCATCACGGCCCAAGGCCTCACGAATGGTCTCATTGAATTTGGCCGGCAATGCTGTCTCGAGCACGATCATGGGTACCTGCGGCTCCCAATGCTCGCGGGCTACCTTTACGCCGTCTGCTGTGTGGGTATCGATCGTAAGCTGGTAGCGTGCGTCGACATCTCGGATAGTACTCAGTCGATCTGCATGGGTTGATTTACCCGAGTCAAAACCGAAATCTCCGACCTTGGCAAATTCGTCGCCGTCACTGCCGCTGCGGCCGGATAAATCAAAACCACCGTGAGTCTCCACTTTTCGAAATAGCGCTGCTACACGGGCACTATCACCATCGAGCAAATCAAATATAAAGCGTTCAAAGTTCGATGCCTTGCTGATATCCATACTGGGGCTACTGGTATGAAGTGTTTCTGCAGATTTTCTTACGCGGTAGATACCCGTTTGGAAAAACTCATGCAACACATCATTCTCATTGGTTGCGACAATCAGTTTTTTGATAGGCAGACCCATCATGCGCGCAATGTGCCCTGCGCAGATATTGCCGAAATTACCCGACGGTACCGTAAACGATACCTGCTGCTGGTTATTGCTGGTGGCGGCCAAGTAGCCGCGGAAGTAGTAAATTACTTGCGCCACCACCCTCGCCCAGTTGATCGAGTTGACCGTTCCAATTTTTTGCTGTTCTTTGAATACAAGATCGTTTGATACGGCCTTGACCATATCCTGACAATCATCGAATACGCCCTCAATAGCGATATTGAAAATATTCGGGTCTTGCAAACTGAACATCTGCGCGCTTTGGAACGCACTCATTTTTTGGTGCGGCGACAGCATGAACACCCGAATGCCTTGCTTGCCGCGCATGGCGTACTCAGCTGCGCTGCCTGTGTCTCCTGAGGTCGCACCAAAAATATTCAGCTCACCGGACTGTCGCTGCAGCGTGTACTCGAACAAGTTACCGAGTAGCTGCATCGCCATATCCTTGAACGCCAACGTGGGCCCGTTAGACAGTGACTGCAATAACAGCTGGCGACCCTCACTCTGCTCCAAGTTGCGAAGCGGCGTGATCTGCGAGGGATCCTCATCACGACGGCCATTACAGTAGATCTGCGCGGTGTAGGTCTTGGCGGTTAGTGCCTCGATGTCAGCAGCGGGGATATCTGACGCAAACTTCTTCAACAGCTCGGCAGCCAGTGCGGCATACGGCAGCCGGCGCCAGCTGCTTAGCTCTTGATCCGACACACGCGGATAGTGCTCAGGCAAGTACAAACCGCCGTCGGGGGCAAGCCCACCGAGCAGGATGTCGGAAAAGCCGGGGGTAGATGGGTGACCGCGGGTGGAGTGGTAGCGCATCGGACGCAGATTAACTAAGACAAAGCCTTGAATTATACGAGGCAGTCTGTTTCCGCAGGAAAAGGAAGCGCAACCAAGGACTCAGAAATGACTTTTTCGCATTAAGAGTGGTTGATTTGGCATGTCAATTTGCTCACTTTTCCTGCCCCCCTACGCTCCGCTTGTCAATCCCACGAATTAGGTAGTTTCCGCATTTTTTGATCGATTTAGGCCTAATAAATCCCTCTTGGGAAATGTTTCGATCGAGAAATGCGTGGATTCTGATGGTTTGTCCAAGTTCTTGGCTTAGGACTCATCGGATGCTGCTGATAGTGCGATTGGCTACCAACCATCTGCGCTAAGGAGCCGCCTCATGAACGAGATTCAAACCGAGACAGTCGATGCGACAGTCGACGCAACTGCTGAATCCATTTTCAGCTTTGATCTGTTCAATCAGGTTGACGAGGAAGAGGTTGATGAAACTAACAGCGCGGGCGACGACGAGTCGGCGCCAGCTGAGGCCAGATCGACGCTGTATAAACGCCCTGTTACTACCTCTATCCTTGAATCTGCAGCCGACGTTGCACCTGCCGAATTAGATCAAGAGCGCCTGTTCAGAGAGCTTATCGCACAGCATCAGCGTCGTCTCTACCGATTTGTGATCAAGTATATCGATCACCCCGATGATGCTGCCGACATAACGCAGCAAGCTTTTGTGGAAGCTGCACGCACTATTGCTACCTTTCGAGGCGATTCAAAATTATCTACGTGGTTATTTGGTATTGCGATGAATATGGTCAGAAATTACTTGAGAAAACTTATAGAACAAGATCTTTACGAGCTGCCTGTGCTGTCTTATCAGGAATTGACACCTGAGGTGAATATTCAGCCGCTGGCGAGGGTAGAACTATGACGCGGCTTTATACTGATCGTGAGTGCGGTCACAGCGCGCTATCGTCATCGGTTGGTAGACCAAGCGCTGCCTCAACA
>VERA01000078.1 GCA_018882935.1 Burkholderiaceae bacterium
CAGTATGACCAACACGCAAATGAAGGCAACCTTCATTCTGTCGCTGATACTCTTACCGCTGCTGCTGGCAGCGCTGGGTGTAGCTGTTTGGTGGAGGCGTCGATGAAAGCGCGCCGCAAGCAATTGTTATTTGTTTGGGGGCTGGTAGCGATACTGGCTATTGTGATTGGCGTTGAAGAAACCCGCCGCGCACAGCATATCGAGGTATCGACCACCCGCTCGGAAAAATTTTTACTACCCTTACCACTGGAGCAAATCGGCGCAATTGAAATTCTGCGCAAGGGTCAGCTACACCGGTTCGAGCGCGACGAGACGGGTGCATGGCTCTACCATGGCCAGCAAGATGAAGCGAATGCCGCCGCCCATACCCATCGTGCTGACCCCTTAGTGGCCAGCACCATTGCGCAAGCCATCACCATGTTCAGCCGTACGCAAAAAGAGCAGCCCATACCGCTCAAGCCCGGCCAAGACGAGTACGGTGTCTCACGTCCGGATATCCTGGTGATGGTATACGCAGTAAAAAGCACTGAGCCGATCACGCGCTTGGCTGTAGGTACCGTCAGCCCGGACGGCTACAGCCGATATGTTTTGCCGGTAGGCGCGAATGAGGCGATCACGATTGCCGAGTACCAGATCACGAATCTGGTGGCGATGATAGACGCAGTCGCGAAACAACCCACCGCACCAACACCTGCCGCAGGCACCAACCGGGGCCGATGAGGCAAGCGCTATACTGGCTTTGCGCAGGCGTGTGCCTGCTGACCTGCGCTATCGCCGCAGCACACTCGGGTGATGCAACCGGATTTGCATCGATTGCCGTCGACGGCAGCAATATCAGTTATCGGCTCACACCCACCGCCCCAAACACTGATGAGCGCGCCTTGGGCGAGGCCATGCGCAAGTACATCAGCATGAGTGCAGACGATGTCGCTTGCCCGGTCACCGAGGCAAAAGGACTGCAGCTTGATTTCACCTGCGCAGCAGCGCCAAAGCAGCTGCTGATACGCGATGACCTGCCAGTCGCTCTCGGCAACAAGCACCATGTGGTCGCAGTCATGACCTGGTCTGGTGGAAGCCGTTCATTGAATTTTTCTGATACTGAGCGAGAAGCGCGCGTCAGCATTGGTGGTGGTGATAGCGCACATCCGCAGCATGCGGGTGGGTTCTTCTTGCTCGGTATAGAGCATATCGTGACTGGTTATGATCACTTGTTATTCTTGTTAGCACTGGTGTTGTGCGGTGGTGGCTTGGTATCGCTACTGAAAATTATCACTGCGTTCACTATTGCGCACAGCATAACGCTGGGTGCTGCGGCATTATCTTGGGTAACACCACCGGCAGCACTTGTTGAAGCTGTTATCGCATTATCGATAGCCTATGTCGCATTTGAAAACCTGTTTCCACGTTACGCCATTTCACGCCGCTGGACGGTCAGCTTACTATTCGGCCTGGTACATGGTTTCGGGTTTTCATCCGTATTGGCAGAGATTGGCTTGCCGCACGACAGCCTGCTGTGGTCGTTGCTTAGCTTTAATCTTGGCGTCGAGGCCGGACAGCTGGCTGCGATTTTGATCACCGTGCCATTGTTGATGTACTTGCGCAAGACAGCATGGGAGACATTAGTGGTGCGGCGCTTGTCGCAGCTTGTACTGGTGATCGGTATCGTGCTGTTCGCAGAACGAATCGCTCACGCTGCAATTTAAATGAGACATTCCATGACGTACGGCGAGATAGTTCCGATAACGCCAGCGCTATTTTATTAAATGCGTTAAAAAGAGCGTGGCAAACCGAGAATATGTTCGGCGACATACGACAGAATCAAGTTCGTCGAGATTGGTGCAACTTGGTACAAACGGGTCTCTCTGAATTTGCGCTCCACGTCATAGTCTGCAGCAAAGCCGAAGCCACCATGAAACTGCAGGCACGCATTGGCTGCTTCCCACGAGGCATCAGCGGCTAGCATCTTGGCCATATTAGCCTCGGCACCGCAGGGTTTGCCGGTATCGAATAGCTCGCAGGCCTTGTAGCGCATCAGGCTAGCCGCCTCTACATTCACATACGCCTTGGCGATCGGGAACTGTACACCCTGGTTTTGCCCGATGGGACGGCCGAACACAATACGCTCATTGGCATAGCGGGTCACCTTGTCGATAAACCAGTAGCCATCACCAATACACTCGGCGGCGATCAGCGCACGCTCGGCATTCAGGCCATCGAGAATATATTTAAAGCCTTTACCCTCCTCGCCGATCAGATTTTCAGCGGGGATTTCCAGGTTCTCGAAAAATAATTCATTTGTCTCGTGATTGACCATATTTCGAATCGGTCGCACATCCAGGCCGTTGCCCACTGCGTCGCGCAAGTCAACGATAAAGATCGACATTCCCTCGGATTTTTTTGTTACCTCAGCCAGCGGTGTGGTACGCGCCAGCAAAATCATCAGGTCGGAATGCTGAACGCGCGAGATCCAGACTTTTTGACCATTGACGATGTACCGGTCGCCTTTACGCACTGCGGTTGTCTTGATGCGCGTCGTGTCAGTACCCGTGGTCGGCTCGGTCACCCCCATCGACTGCAGACGCAATTCACCACTCGCAATTTTGGGTAAATAGCTTGCCTTCTGTTCGGTCGAACCGTGCCTGAGCAGCGTACCCATGTTGTACATCTGACCGTGGCAGGCAGCCGAGTTACCGCCGCTGCGGTTGATCTCTTCCATAATCACCGAGGCCTCGAGCAAACTCAGCCCGGAGCCACCGTACTCTTGCGGTATCAACGCTGCCAGCCAGCCAGCTTGGGTCAAGGCATTTACAAAGGCTTCAGGGTACGCGCGCTGCTCGTCTATTTCGCGGAAATACGTGGCAGGAAACGCCGCGCAGAGATCGCGGATTGCTTCGCGAATATCGTTGTGGTCATGGTCGAAACGAGTCATTATTATTCCTGTGTACAGCCGCTTTTATTGTTGCTGGATTATGCTGCGAAGCAGCAGGCAAGATTGAGCATTATATTTTGAGTTACCGGATCAGGTATTTAGAAGCACTTGTAAAGCCACCATGCAAAAATTCCTAGCTAATCGATCATTGTCACTGTACCGCACGCTGTTGGTACCGCTATTCATAGGCGCCGTGTGCGTCAACGCCAGCGCCGAAGAGCAAACCATCGAAACTGCGGCACTGCGCTGCTCCGCGATCTCGCTAGTGCACTCACCATTAACGATTCCCTCGCCACAGTTCGGTGAGCTGATGACTCAGTTTGCCGGTTTGTTTGCGCAAATTCATATGCTGCATAAATCACAACGCACTAACAGCAAAGTTGATCCTGCCGAGGTAGTCAAGCAGCGCGATGCCATCATCGCCGAGCTGAATAAAGGCTGGCCTGGCGTGCGCAATGATCGTGTGCGAGAAAGTGCTATCTGTAATCTTTGGCGCAGTAATTTGTTTGCGCGGCTCCCTGCCAAGCCCAGCGAAAAAGACTTTCAGCAGGCACTGCTGAAGATCGGTACGCCACCGACCACCGTCAGCAAAGAAGAAATGGAAAAATGGGCGGCGCTAACACCACAAGCGTTTGCGATTTGGTCGCAGATGAAGGTCAACCCAAAAGACAGCAAGCCATCCAAGCAGTAAAGCCAATTCAGACAGGTGCAAAGGCGCGATTAGGGTTTCTTGGGAATGTAGCGGCCGTTGTTCCACTGACCCTTCTTGGCTGGGCGGCCATCGGCATAAGTCTCGCTGCCCATGCCTGATTTCTCGCCATTGACGAAATCACCGGTGTAACGGTCTCCGTTTTGATAAAGGTAAATGCCTTTGCCATGCGGCTGACCATTTTCAAACTGACCCTTGTATTTACTGCCGCTGGCAAAGGTGAGCGTACCCTCACCTTGAATTTTGTCGTCTTCGAAATCGCCGATGTACACATCACCATTAGCGAAGTTGAACATGCCCCGGCCATGTTGCCGATCATTTTCATAAACCCCATTATATTTGTCACCGTTGGCGTAGTAATACGTACCACGACCATGGTAGCAGCCTGACTCGAACTGCCCTTCGTAACGGTCGCCGCCCGCGTAGGTAAGCACACCCACGCCGTGGTAGCGGTTATTCTTGAATTCACCCACGTACTTATCGCCGTTGGCAAACAACAAGGTACCGGAGCCGATGTACTCCCCCTCGTGCACCTCACCGATATATTGATCACCGTTTGGATAATTTATTGTTGCCATCGTCCACCCCGTTTGGATAGCGCATCATAAACCAGATGATCTTGCCTATTGGCCAATTTTGCTACCCCCTGCGGCGGCCTCGCAAATATACCGACTAGTACAAATAAAAAAGCCGCAGTCAGTATCGACATGCTTGGGCTTCATCCCGAGCGCCTCGCATCTTTTCTTTTGCAAGGCCCAGGTCTTGCCAGAAAAATCAAAAGCACTGTACCGGTAACGGGTCTCGCCATCAGCACCTATGCTGGTAGTGGTGCACCCTGAGCTCAACAGCAGCAAGCCCGGTATAAAAAGCCATCGGGGCATACGGCGCAGCTTCATCATGGGCACACACTAGCGCTCGCTGGCAAGGCACTCATCATAACGACGCTGCCGGCTTGCTGACGGACCGTAACGCTTATGCGCGCTACTGAACACCCACTCGATTTCAGCGTACCAAGTCTCGAGTACTGTTGGGTCCAGCTCGCGTTGCTGCGCGACGATGCGCGCGTTTTCTTTCACCTGATTCTTGGTGAACCCTTTTTTTCGCTCTTCGGTGAAGGCTTCGGCATTGGTAGAAGCCGAATCGCAATAAGCGCGTGAAGCGGCATGAGATATGCCAGTTAGCTGAATTAAAACTGCTGCCAGCATCAAGCTGCGTAAACGGGTTTTTGTAAAAGGTGACATGAACCCCCCTTTCATTTTTAATTATTATCCGGGCAAACCTCAGCTCGGTAAACGAGATGTTACTTGGTTGCGCATTACGATGTTACTTGGTTGCGCATAAGACCATATTGGTTGCGGTTGTCGCCACCGTTTCAACCTGCTTAAAACCTGCCTGCTGCAGCACCATGGTCAGGCGAGCCGGGCCAGCTTGAGCGCCGAGCGCGAGACCCACCTCCTGCGCAAGCGACGCCGGTACGCAACCCATGGTCGAGGCGCAGTAAAACATCTGCCCGATGACATTCAGATTTGACTCCAGCTTATCATTGGCAAAGGGCTCGATAATGACCAGCATGCCATCGGGTTTCAATTGATTTAGCGCGTGCTCGGCCGCACCCACCGGGTCGCCCATATCGTGCAGACAATCAAAAAACGCGATTACATCAAATGCGCCCTGATATTCTTTGGCGCTGCACACCTCATAGCGAATACGATCAGCCAAGCCTGCCTCGGAGGCCAGCCGCCGTGCCTCGTCAATCGATGGCGCATGAAAATCAAAACCAACTACCTCAGACTCCGGAAAACTCTCAGCAATCAGCATGGTAGATACACCGTGGCCACAGCCAACATCGGCGAAGCTGCCACCCGCATTTAATTTTTCAGTTAGCGAGGGAATTTTTGGAAGCCAGCGCTGCACCAGGTTTGATTTATAAACCGGCTTGAAGAAGCGTGCGGTACCACGGAAATAGCAGTTATGGTGCTCACCCCAAGCGACGCCTTTCCCGGTTTTAAATGCCGCACGAATCTTGGGTTCATCCATTACCCCTGCCGCCAGGCTGTCGTAGGCACCAATCATCAGCGCGGTGCTCTCTTCATGGGCAAACACGGCAGCTTGCTCTTCAGACAGAAAGAAATGACCGCGCTCGGTGTCATAGGAGGCATAGCCCGCTGCGCACATTGCCGATAGCCATTCGAGGCTGTAGCGTGGATGAATGGCGGCTGCTTCAGCGAAATGCTTGTTGTCGCAAGGCCCCTGCTCGGCCAGCGTCGTAAATAGACCCAGCTCATCACCAATACGCATCAATGGCACCAGCTGCGCTGCTGCTACATTCTCGAATACTTTCCACTGCAAGGCCTTGAGTACTTTGGTGTCCATATCAGGTGTCCCGTTGTCCTGCCGCAGGCTGTTACAGCATCTTTCAGCGGCAAGCGATTAAAAATTGTTCGAACAGTACCGTATCTGGCGGCACTGCCATCCATTCGGCTACCGTATCGCGACTATACAAAACCTGACCACCACCGAAGTGCTCTGTGTGGGCACTCGAAGATAAAGCCCTTACCTGCTGTTTTGTGCAGTTGAATTCCTGGTGCACCCGATTTGAGCGCCCGACGTTACTTTCAATCTTTGCAAAATTAGTTAAAAATTGAAGCGTGACGAGATGCTGCTTGGTTTGCATCGAACCGACATTAACATAATGCTTGTCGCCTTCGTCGGTGGTAGAAAAATGTAGCCAATCAGCGAACACCGAGGGGCTGATTATTAAGAGAATCAGCGATATAAGTTTTCGCAAATTAGGCTCCTGTCGCATGGGGTATGGGTTGTGTGGAAGGCGTGCACGGCCATGCTGGCTTGTAAAATAAAACCACCTGAAAGGTGTAACCAGCGCCGCCGGTTTTGGCTGTGTAGATCCATATGCGTTTACCTCGCTCAGCCAACGATAATACTAATTTTTTGGCTTCCGGTACGCCAAGAATACATTTAACTTATGCTGCGACATGTCACTCCCCGCTGGGAATATAGATAGGTTAGGCTCATCGACAACCATGTTGTGTACTATCCGTTTGGCTTGAATATGGTTCACCTGACCTTCAGCATCAGCAAGTTTGTCGATGCGCTCTGAAGGTACGATGAGCAGCACAAGTCTGATGAGCAGATTTTTCCAAAACAAGAATAGATACCACTATGCCAAAGGCCATTATTTTTGACACCGAAACAACGGGCTTGGATGCGCCAGAAATTGTCGAGGCCGCATGGCTCGAGGTAAGCTCGTTGTCGCCCCTCATACTGGGTGAGCAGTTTGAACAACGCTATAAACCAAGCAAGCCCATTGGTATTGCTGCGCTTGCCACGCATCACATACTGGATGAAGAGCTGGTTGACTGCCCGGCCTCAAGTACGTTTAAGCTTCCCGAAGGCTTGCAGTACCTGATCGGGCATAACATTGACTTTGACTGGGCGGTCATTGGGTCACCCGATGTAAAACGTATCTGTACGCTGAGCCTCTCCAGAAGAATATGGCCTGAGCTCGAAGCGCATAACCAGAGCGCATTGCTCTATTTTCTGGACCGCGCTAACGCGAAAGAGCGTTTGCGTAATGCGCATTCAGCGGGTGCTGATATTCGGATCTGCGCGACTATTCTCGAGCATATTTGCAAAAAGCTTGAGATAGATTCTTTGGAAGCGCTCTGGCAAAAATCTGAAGTGTCGCGCATCCCAACGCATATGCCGTTCGGGAAGCACAAGGGCCTTCCTATTGCGGAGGTGCCGAAAGACTACGTGCGCTGGCTATTAGGGCAGCCGGATGTTGACCCGCACTTGCGGAAGGCACTGTCGGGCGGCTAGGTGGTAGGTCAGCAGGGGCTTCGCAGACGAATCGCCTCGAAGACATTCCCCTACTCAATTCTGCGCACGCAAAAAAATGATGAGGCCCTCGGTGTTGGATAAAAAGATGGAGACTTTTCATACCCCCTCTCGCTGCTTGGACCAAGTGACCAGACTCGAATTTTCTGGACCGTAATTTGATTGGTTGCGGCAACCACCTCATTCAATCGATTGATCTGTTGCCAAGCATCGACAAAGTGTCTACAATGTAGATCCCATTTATGAGGTAAATCCATGGAATCCGTCATTCGGAAATGGGGTAACAGCCCCGCACTTCGCCTGCCAACGGCACTCCTGAAAGAAGCTGGATATCAACTCGACCAGAAAGTAGATTTAACCGTATCGAAGGGCAGAATCATCATTCAACCGTCGGAAAAGGTTGAATACGATATCGACGCGCTCGTTAGCGGCATCAATGCCAAAAACACTCACGACGAAGTGAATTTCGGGCGACCCGTTGGCAAAGAGGCGCTTTGATGCCCCCGCGAGGCTATGTGCCTGATACCGGCGAAGTTGTTTGGCTTGAATTTGATCCTCAGGCGGGTCACGAACAGGCGGGACACCGGCCAGCGCTCGTGGTCAGCCCTGCGAGCTATAACGGCAAATCGGGGTTGATGGTCTGTTGTCCAATGTCCACCAAAATCAAAGGGCATCCGTTCGAGGTAGTCACCAAAGTCGATGGCGTTGATTGCGCGGTGTTGTCAGACCAAATCAAGTCTCTCGATTGGAAAGTCCGGCGAGCAAAAAAGAAAGCCGTGGTCAATGCGGATGTCATGTTGCATGTGAGAGCCAAGATGAAGGCCCTTCTGCAAATTACGTGACCCTGGTTGGTAGCAAAACTAATGACGATGCCTAACCCACGCTACTGCAGGGAGACTTGGCGGGTTAGAAGAAAGTGTTTAGCTAACCACCTCAGTTTTCAGACGCCCTGATTTTCGCGGAGTCGTGGATTCGAACTAATGAGAGCGCCGGCTGTACGTTCATACCTCGTGCTTCATGATACCATCCGTCAATGCGCTTCAACCAATCAACGGAAAAGACATGACGATCGCAAAGGCATGGACACTTGATGACGTGGCCAAGACCTTTCGCACATGCGAGAGCCTTTTCCATGCACTCGGCGATCCGGCTCGGCAACAGATTGTCTTGCTGCTGGCCGAGCATGAACGCTTGAATGTGAATCAAATCACCGACCTGATGCATCTGTCACGCCCCTCCATCTCTCATCATCTAAAAGTCCTCAAAGACGCAGGCATGGTCAGTCTTGCGCGCGAGTCGCGTGAAAACTTCTATAGCCTGTTGTGGGATGAGCCGATTGGTCGCCTGAAATTGCTCATTGAGCAGAGCGAGATCGCCTGTAGCTGATCCCATTTTTTTGACCAATCCGTCGATATGTTTCGACCATTCACCCAAAGGAAATCCAACCCATGAAATCCAACCCAGTCGTTTTGATCACCGGTGCTTCTGGCGGCATTGGCAAAGCCCTGTGCGAAGAGTTTGCCAAGGACGGTTATGACCTGATCTTGGCCGCTCGCAGCATCGACAAGATGCAAGCACATGCCGCCAACCTGCAACAACGCTTCAACACTCGCGTCACCGTCATCGGTGCAGACCTTGAAAGCCCAAAGGGTGCAGAGCAGCTACATGCCGAAATAAAGAAGTCCGGCAAAGTGCTGACCGCCTTGGTCAATAATGCTGGGTATGGAGTGTATGGTGAATTCGAAAATTCTGAGCTGGGCTCGGAACTGGCTATGATGCAACTCAATATGAACACGGTCGTTGCGCTGACCAAGTTTTTTCTGCCTGATCTGTTGGCGACGCGTGGAAAAATTCTCAATAACGCCTCAACAGCAGCCTTTCAGCCAGGACCCTACATGGCCGTATACTGCGCTACGAAATCGTTCGTACTGAGTTTTTCTGAGGCTATTGCCTCTGAGTTGGAAGGCACAGGCGTCACCGTGACAGCTCTTTGTCCTGGCCCGACAGCCTCGGGCTTTCAGGACAAGGCTGCACTTGGAAACTCGGCTCTGATCAAGGGCAAGAAACTGCCCAAATCGGAAGAGGTTGCAGCGCTCGGCTACCGAGCCATGCAACGCGGACAGCGCGTCTATATCCCTGGCGCCGTCAATTGGGTCATGGCCCAAAGCATACGTTTTACACCGCGCGATCTGGCCACCAAAGTGGTCAAGATGTTGCTCAAACCTGTCGCATAAGGTCCGACCATGATGAACGATATGAGCAGCTACTTCGTCGCTGAGAAACAAGAGAGCGTCATTTTTTTTGTTGTTGGCCTGATGGCGATTGGCCTTAGCCTTTGGCTCTGGATGAATGGGCATCGCCTGAAGTCGATGGCCTACCCGCTGGTTGTGATCGCGTTGATGCAAATCGCAGTGGCCAGCACTATCTACCTCCGAACCGACTCACAGTTGTCAACCTTGAGCGCACAGTTTCAAGCGAACCCTGCGACTCTCAAAGCGGCGGAGACCGCCCGCATGGAAACCGTCATGAAAAACTTTTCGATCTACAAAACGATCGAAATGCTGTTGCTGATCATGGGGGTCGGAATGATTGCCTTTTTCCAACGCCACGACGTCGCTGCAGGTATTGGCGTCGGACTGGTATTGCAGGCGGCGGTCACACTGACGCTGGATATTTTTGCGGAGGCGAGAGGCGCCGCTTATTTGTCAGCAGTTCAAGGGATTACGACCTAAGTGATAGCTGGAAATAGCAGTCGGCAGCTGTGAAACAAAACGCCCGCTAACTTCAGCGGGCGTCTCATCGACCGAGGGATTCAAATCATTGCTGAAAGCGTAGTGAACCCAAGGATTTTTTGAATTGTAGAATGTAAGTATCCGCCAACTCGCGGTTTCGATCTAGAGCACCATGGCGTGAGCGGTCGTGAGCTCGCGTATCGGCTTGATGTAGCGCCCTCCACACTCAGCAGGATTCTTAAAGGACCAAAGCCGTGTTACTCCGGATATGGCGCTTCGACTATCAAAGGTATTGGGGCGTAGTCCGGAGAGCTGGCTGGCTATGCAAGATGGGCATGATCTTTGGCTGGCACGCAAAAGCGTGGATCTGGCTCGATTTAAAGGTCGAACTTGACCACCTGAGCACCCAGCAGAGAATGACGGCTTACATACAAAAGAGATGTTTGTTATGTTGAGCGCTGAGACAGGCATGCCTTGGGAAAGCCCGCTGCGCGCGCTGTGTGCG
>VERA01000079.1 GCA_018882935.1 Burkholderiaceae bacterium
AGGGACCGACTATGCCGTGGAGCGAAAGTACGAAGATGGATGAGAAGCTTAAGTTTGTTGCCCGATATCTGGATGGAGAGAGCATTTCCGATCTGTGCCGCGAGTTTGGAATTTCCAGGGTCACGGGTCATAAAGTCATTGCCCGCTACCGGGAGAGCGGGCTGGAAGCCCTGACGGACCGCAGTCGTAGGCCCGTGCGGTTTGCAAACCAGTTACCATTTCAAGTTGAACAACAGATCGTCAAGATCAAGCAGCAATGGCCGCGTTGGGGAGCTCCAAAGATTCGGGAGCGTCTGATCAGCCATTTCCCTGACATTCCAACCCCGGCAACCAGCACAGTGCATGCAGTATTGGATCGCCATAGTTTGGTCAACTCACGCAGGCCGGGTCGGCCCCGCGCCAAAGGCACCACCTTGAGCGCAGCACAATCACCGAATCAGCTGTGGTGCACGGATTACAAAGGGGAGTTCATGCTGGGTGACAGGCGCTACTGCTACCCGTTGACAGTGACTGACTTTAGCTCAAGGTTTTTGATTTGTTGTGAAGCCATGGAAAGCACCCGGGAACAAATGGCGATCACCGCGTTTGAGCGCCTGTTCAGGGAATTCGGTTTGCCCGACGCCATACGCTCGGACAACGGTGTTCCTTTTTCTTCACCGCATGCGATTCATGGCCTGAGTAAATTATCAGTGTATTGGCTACGATTGGGGATTGCCATTGAACGTATCAAGCCAGGCAACCCTCAACAAAACGGACGTCATGAACGGATGCACAGAACGCTCAAACAATACTGCGCTCGCCCAGCCGGTATGAACATGCTCCAACAACAGGAAATGTTCGAGCGTTTCATGGACGAATACAACAACGAACGGCCGCATCAAGCGCTGGAGATGAAGCGACCCGCTGATTTATATCGGCCGTCAAATCGGCCTTATAACGGTGTTCCGCCGGTGTCTTACCCATTCCATGACAAAACCGTCACCATCACGGCGTGTGGCCGGATCTGCGTGGCGCGCAAGAAAATCCACCTCAGTACGGTGCTTGCTGGACATGATGTGGGGATAAAACAGGTTGACGAGCGCATTTGGCTCGTCAGTTTCATGAGCTACGACTTGGGCTACTTCGACTTGGAGTCGTGTAGAGTGGAGCCCATCGATAACCCCTTCGGTCCCAGGGTGTTAACGATGTCTCCGGAATGATGTGTAAACGATGTCTCACTAACACACCAGGATTTTTGTGGGGTGACCGATGGGACTCGAACCCACGACAACCAGAATCACAATCTGGGACTCTACCGACTGAGCTACGGCCACCACTGAAGCAAGTCTGCCATTATACAAAAAAAGCAGCGGCCAGCCAGTAATCAGCTTGATGCCAGTGTGCCGCTGACCGCTTGCACACTGGCATCAAGCTGCAATAACTTGGTAAAAGCAAGCGACAGCGTGCTACTACTGCCGGTGCTGTAGGCCAGCACCGGCGCCGGGGCGTCTACCGTGGGTGCATCACGCAGCAGTCCACGCTGTGTCAGCACGCGCTGCAGCTGTCGTGCTACGGGCTCGCCGGTATCAACGATGGCGACGTTTGGGCCAGCGATCTCGCGGATCAGCTGCTCAACAAACGGATAATGCGTACAGCCGAGCACCAGCGTATCAGCTTGCTGAGCAAGTAGCGGTGCAACATAACGCTCCACCAGTTGCACGGTTTCGCGCGAGCGCAATTCACCTTTTTCGATCTGATGCGCCAAACCGTTACATGCTTGCAGCAAAAACCGAACGCCGGCGTCATGTGCCACCTGAGCTTCTAGCTTGAGAAATTTCTCACTCGAGAGCGTGTTAGCCGTAGCGAGTACACCAATCGTGCCGGTGCGGGTGAGGGCGGCGGCTGGCTTCAGACCAGGTTCAACGCCGACTACAGGTAGATCGGGATAACGCGTGCGTAGCCCTGCAATCGCAGCAGCGGTAGCTGTGTTACAGGCGACTACGAGTGCCTTGATGTTTTGGGTGAGTAGAAATGCAGTAATCGCTACTGTACGCTCAACAATCACTTGTTCCGGCTTCTCACCATAGGGCGCGAAGCCGGAGTCTGCAAAATACAGCAATGATTCATCGGGTAGTAGCGTATGCACATGCCGTAGCACCGATAAGCCACCGATACCGGAATCAAATACTCCAATCGGCGCCTCGCTACGCAACTGCATCAATTGCTTAGGCAAGCGTGACCGGAATGCCAGCGAAATTACCGGTGGCGATACGTTCCTGCCATTC
Source organism: Burkholderiaceae bacterium (assembly GCA_018882935.1). GTDB lineage: Bacteria > Pseudomonadota > Gammaproteobacteria > Burkholderiales > Burkholderiaceae_D > Pernthalerella. The sequence continues at coordinate 2,265 of VERA01000079.1, forward strand.
TTTGGGGCCGCTTTGGTGTACCGAGTGGCCCTCGGCATCGACTGCTACCGTGACTGGCATGTCTTTCACCTCAAACTCGTAGATGGCTTCCATACCCAGATCAGCAAAGCCCACTACCTTGGCTGACTTGATCGCCTTCGAGACAAGGTAAGCAGCGCCGCCCACCGCCATCAGATACGCCGAGCGGTGCTTGCGAATCGACTCAATCGCAACAGGCCCACGCTCTGCCTTGCCAACCATAGCGATCAAGCCGGTTTGCTCAAGCATCATGTCGGTGAATTTATCCATCCGAGTAGCGGTGGTGGGGCCGGCAGGCCCGACAACCTCGTCTCTTACAGGGTCTACTGGACCAACGTAATAAATGACACGGTTTCTAAAATTGACTGGCAGCGCCTCACCCTTGGCCAGCATGTCTTGAATACGCTTATGCGCAGCATCGCGACCGGTCAGCATTTTCCCGTTGAGCAGTAGTGTCTGGCCTGGCTTCCACGAAGCGACCTCCGCAGCGGTGAGTGTATCGAGATCAACACGATGCGATTTTTGTGTGTCGGGCGTCCAGTGCACCTGTGGCCACTCGCTGAGCGAAGGTGGCTCAATGTACGCTGGGCCTGAGCCGTCCAGCGTGAAGTGTGCGTGGCGCGTCGCTGCGCAGTTGGGAATCATCGCTACCGGCTTGGACGCCGCGTGTGTGGGATACATATTGATTTTCACATCCAGCACGGTCGTGAGCCCGCCCAAGCCCTGCGCGCCGATACCGAGCGCGTTTACTTTCTCATACAGCTCAAGTCGTAATTCTTCTAATTTGTTCTGCGGCCCACGCTGCTGCAGCTCGTACATATCGATATCATCCATCAGCGATTGTTTGGCCATCAGCATCGCGCGCTCTGCGGTACCGCCAATACCAATACCCAACATGCCCGGCGGGCACCAACCGGCGCCCATCGTTGGTACCGTTTTAAGTACCCAATCGACCAGCGAATCGGAAGGATTCAGCATCACAAATTTGCTTTTATTCTCAGAGCCACCGCCCTTGGCGGCGACTTGTACCTCGACTGTATCGCCCGGTACCAGATTCATATGCACCACTGCAGGGGTGTTGTCTTTGGTGTTTTTGCGATCAAACTGCGGATCAGCGACAACCGAAGCACGCAGCTTGTTATCGGGGTGGTTGTACGCGCGGCGCACGCCCTCATTAACGGCATCTTCGATCGACCCGGAAAAGCCTTCAAAGCGCACATTCATGCCGATCTTCAAGAACACATTCACGATGCCGGTGTCTTGGCAGAGTGGCCGCCTGCCTTCAGCGCACATGCGCGAGTTGGTGAGGATTTGCGCAATCGCATCTTTGGCAGCCGGGCTTTTTTCACGCTCATAGGCGCGCGCAAGGTGGCGGATGTAATCCAGCGGATGGTAGTAGCTGATGAATTGCAGCGCAGCGGCGACCGACTCGATCAGGTCGTGCTCTTGAATCTTGGTCATAGGGCACCAATGAGGTTAAAAAAGGTAAATCGATCCGCAGCCGCTAACCATATGAAATTGGCAAGAGCCCTTGTTGTCGTGCTGGCCAGGTATGGTTCAGGCGGCATCACAGATCGTGCAGCGTTGAGGGGTTCGATTCGCGCCGATTCCGCTTGTTCAGCGGGTATCGTGCGATGCCGCATTTTACACGCCGAACCATGTCCAACTATCCCGCTCGGGTATGAAGCCAGGAATTACGCGGGGTGTAAGGGTGAAGTAAGTGAGGGGACTTATCTTCGCACCAAAATAGACACAAGCTGGAGACACCATGTCTGAGATCGAGTCCCTGATGCATGAGCATCGGGTCTTTCCACCCTCCGATGCAATGGTCAAGAACGCCGCCATCGCCGGGATGGAGGCTTACCTCGCGCTTTGCCGCGAGGCAGAGCAGGACTACGAAGGCTTCTGGGGCAGGCTGGCGAATGAGCACCTGCACTGGCAAAAGCCGTTCACCCGCGTGCTGGATGAATCGCAGGCACCGTTCTACAAGTGGTTTGACGATGGCGAGCTGAATGTCTCTCACAACTGCCTCGACCGCAATCTTCAGAACGGCAACGCCGACAAGACCGCTATTATTTTCGAGGCCGATGACGGTACCGTTAGCCGCTATACCTATCGCGAGTTGCACGCCAAGGTATGCCAGTTGGCGAATGGTTTGAAGTCGCTTGGCATCAAGCAAGGCGATCGCGTCATTATCTACATGCCGATGTCGGTTGAGGGCATCGCCGCCATGCAAGCATGCGCACGTATCGGCGCAACGCACTCGGTGGTATTCGGCGGGTTCTCGGCCAAGTCGCTGCAAGAGCGCATCATAGATGCCGGCGCGGTCGCGGTGATCACAGCAGATGAGCAGCTGCGCGGCGGTAAACAACTCCCGCTCAAATCCATCGTCGATGAAGCGATCGGTATGGGTGGCTGTGATCACATCAAGAGTGTCGTGATCTACCAGCGCACCAAGGGCAACATCAACATCGTATCTGGACGCGATCGCTGGCTGCACGAGCTGATGCAAGGACAAGCGAGCGAATGCGAACCTGCTTGGGTCGGTGCCGAGCATCCGCTGTTCATCTTGTATACCTCTGGCTCGACAGGTAAGCCAAAAGGTGTACAGCACTCCTCAGGCGGTTATTTATTGTGGGCGCTGCTCACCATGAAATGGGCATTTGACCTCAAGGCAGATGATATTTTCTGGTGCACGGCGGACATCGGTTGGGTTACCGGGCACACCTATATTGCTTATGGCCCGCTTGCTGCAGGTGCCACACAGATCGTATTTGAAGGCGTGCCGACCTATCCGAATGCGGGTCGCTTCTGGGAAATGATTCAGCGTCATAAGGCGACGATTTTTTATACTGCGCCCACTGCAATTCGTTCGCTGATCAAAGCTTCCGAGGCTGATCAACAGGTACACCCGCAGCGCTACGATTTAGGGTCACTGCGGTTACTCGGGTCGGTTGGTGAGCCCATCAACCCCGAAGCATGGATGTGGTACCACCGCAATGTCGGTAATGAGCAATGCCCTATCGTCGATACCTTCTGGCAGACCGAAACCGGTGGGCATATGATCACCCCGCTACCTGGCGCGACACCGCTAGTGCCCGGTTCATGCACACTGCCGCTGCCTGGTATCCAAGCCGCCATCGTGGATGAAGCGGGCAACGATATGCCGAATGGCCACGGCGGTATTTTGGTTGTAAAACGCCCGTGGCCGTCGATGATTCGTACTATCTGGAACGACCCGGAGCGATTCAAAACCAGTTATTTTCCTGCTGAGTTAGGCGGCACCCTTTACCTTGCCGGTGACGGTGCGATTCGCGATGCTAAAAACGGTTACTTCACCATCACTGGCCGTATCGATGATGTGTTGAATGTGTCCGGGCATCGCATGGGTACGATGGAGATTGAGTCCGCCTTGGTAGCAAACCCTCTAGTGGCTGAAGCTGCAGTCGTAGGAAAACCCGACGCGACGACCGGTGAATCGATTTGTGCCTTCGTCGTGTTAAAGGGTCAGCGCCCAACGGGCGACGAAGCAGCCAAGGTCGCAAAAGAATTGCGTGACTGGGTAGGTAAAGAGATCGGCCCGATCGCAAAGCCCAAAGAGATTCGGTTTGGTGACAACCTACCAAAAACTCGCTCCGGCAAGATTATGCGCCGCTTATTGCGTGTGATTGCGAAAGGTGAAGAGATAACGCAGGACATCTCTACGTTGGAGAACCCGGCGATTCTGGAGCAGCTGAAGCAAGCGATCTGAGTTTAGTGCAGTAAAGACGCAGCATATGCATTTTCATTGATCACGGTGGGATGTGTAATGCAGTGACGGTTTGTGGGGGAAGGTAATAGGGCTCACTCCGATGGCCCTAGAACCGGATTGCCGCCTTGCCTTCGGGCTTGGCGGCATTTTTTTTACCGGCAGCCCAAGCGAAGTGGTCGGCTGGATTTGTTATACTCCGCAGCCTTGCACAGCGTTGGCTGGGCATGCAAGGAAAAACGGAGAGATGGATGAGTGGTTTAAGTCGCACGCCTGGAAAGCGTGTGTAGGTTCATAGCCTACCGCGGGTTCGAATCCCGCTCTCTCCGCCAACACTCAATTTAGCGCCAAAAACCCTTTATAATCAAAGGTTTACGCTAGTTGTCAAAAATGCTTTCAACACATGTTTTCAACACATGCGTTGAGATGCCAGAGAGTGGTTCCAGCGTCATTTCGCAGTAGTGCTTTCCATTCAATCGAAAGCAACTCTGGGAGATAAGAATGACGAAACGAATCGCACTCTACGCTCGGTGCTCCACTACTACGCAGCACACAGAAAACCAACTCATCGAACTACGCAATCTCTGTGAACGACTCGGCTACACCATCGTTCAGGAATACACAGACAGCGGCATCTCAGGTGCCAAGGTAATCCCCCCATTTTTAACGGACGCCTGAAGTAGCGTTAAGCGGCCATGGCCAGCCGCTGATTAGGGGTAATGCCACCCAAAGCCATGTTCGGGCGTTCGTGATTGTAGTGCCACATCCAGCGCGTTGCCTGATCCTGCACCTTTTCGATACTGTCGAACAGCTCTTGCGCAAGCCAGTCATAGCGAACAGTGCGATTAAATCGCTCGATATAAGCATTTTGCTGCGGTTGTCCGGGCTGAATATATTCAATCTGTACTCCGTTTTTATTAGCCCAGGTTTGCATCGCACCACTGATATTTTCCGGCCCGTTGTCGCACCGAATCACTCTCGGCTTACCACGCCAGCTGATGATCTGTTCCAGCGCCCGAATCAATCGCTCTGCCGGCAGTGAGAAGTCTGCTTCAATTCCCAGTGCTTCCCGATTAAAGTCATCAATCACGTTCAGCAATCGAAATGGTCGGCGATCGCTCAGCTGATCATGCATAAAATCCAGCGACCAGACTTCATTGATGTCATCGGGAACGTTCAACGCCTGAGGCTCCTCCCTGATAAGCCGCTTTTTAGGCTTGATCCGCAAGTTCAGCTCCAACTCCTTGTAAATCCGATAAACCCGCTTGTGATTCCATGGATAGCCCTTCACGTTACGCAGATACAGGAAACACAGGCCAAAGCCCCAATTCCGACGATTCTCTGTCAGACGAATCAGCCAGTCGGCAATCACATCATTCTCAGCACGCCGCTTGGGCTGATATCGGTAGCAGGTTTCACTGACCCGAAATGCTTCACAGGCCAGTTTGATGGAGACACCCCTCTCTTGTACTGCTTGCTTGGCCATCTCGCAGCGGCGAGATGGCCTCACCACTTTTTTGCAAGTGCCTCCTGAACAATCTCCGCCTTTAGTCGCTCATCCACGATCATCTTGCGTAGGCGACGGTTCTCTTCCTCAAGCTCCTTCATGCGCGTCATCATCGACACATCCATACCGCCATACTTGGCCCGCCAGCGGTAAAACAAGGCGCTACTCACCCCTAGCTCCCGGCATAGATCCGGCACCTTGATGCCAGCCTCAGCCCGTTTCAGCGCTTCCAGGATCTGGCTATCTGTAAATCTCGACTTTTTCATGTAGAACTCCTCCAATTGAGAAAATTCTACTTCAGACCACCGCTAACCTGAGGGAGGATTACCGTAGCCCATGACTTCTCGCTCAGACGTCGCGACGACGAACGTGCGGCTGGCTGCGCTGGATTGGTTGCCTAGTGCGCGTCGCTTGAGCCAATCGTCGAGAATGGCTTCTCCACAGGCGAAATAAAGAAAGGGACACTCACTTTGTTTTTAAAAATAGAACAAAGTGATTGTCCCTTGCTCTAAAAAAAGAAAGTGATTTCCCGTTTTTTTGCCTTTCTTTTGAGGCAACCTCAGCCCTTATTCTCCACCAAAGGCACATCCGTCAATGGCTCGGTGAGGCCAAGCATTGAACCCACTGCGCGCGTTGCAGCATTGCTTGCATCCAGCAAGGCCTCAGGAGCCAAGTGCGCATAACGCTGCGTGGTTTTCACTTGCGTGTGACCCAAAAGTTTCTGCACTTCACACAAGCTGCGCCCCGATTTAATCAATAAGGTCACAAACTTCAGCATCTGTTTCTAGACTTTCCCTGCCGATTCTAAAAAAGGTCGCGCGTCATCATGATGCAGATGACGCCCGCATCTATGGGCGGTAATCGCGCGAAGTGCAAATAATCAGAGCATCTTCAAAAATACCTGACCGCAGTCGTCTCAAAAAAACTCGTCCATGAACTATCTGGTGAGTTTCGTAACCGAAGACGCTGTTGTTGTCCAAGTTCCGACTAGCCCCATTCTGCTAAGTGTGAATCAAACCGAGAATGTGATTGACATAACTCGATCATTCATCGGGATTCGCTGGATGGACGCAAGGTTTCGATTTTTATTTTTGATGCGATTAAATTAATGGCTACTTATCGAATTTCTGACGCGGTTTCAAGTATTTCACCAACAGCTTATGCTGACCTGAGGCTCGGAAATGACCTGACTGTTTCAAATCTTTTGCCTGAGTTTGTTAAGAACCAAATAAAAGCTAAATCCGAGGCCGGAGATTTCCAACGAATAAGTATTGGTGATACATCGATTGTTACGGTATCTGTCGACTATGCAGGGCTGAAGTATCAATCCATCTATACCTACGATGGTATCTATTCTGCTAAGCCTCGTTACGTTTCCAGCATAGGAAAAATCGGTAATCAAATTATTGTGGAATTTACTAACGTAAATATTAGCGTTACTGACATGCTTTCAAGTGGTGGTACTATCGCCACGATTTTTTCTGAGAACGATTTAATTTATGGCACCAAAAACTCAGACTATCTTTGGGGGTATGCTGGCAATGACTCACTATTCGGGGGTTCGGGAAATGATTTTTTAAATGGTATGTCGGGAGCCGACTCTATTGATGGTGGTGACGGTATTGATACGGTTATTGTAGATAACAACAGCCAAGGTAGGTATCAGAAATTATCTGATGGTCACTGGAGTATTGGTGGTGATGTCGTGACAAACGTTGAACGGGTGAAATTTTTGGATAAAGCAATTGCGCTCGACATAAATGCGGCCGGAGGTCAAGCTTACCGTATTTATAAAGCTGCCTTTGATCGAGCTCCTGATACGAAAGGCTTAGGCTATTGGATTGCCCAAATGGATAAAGGTATGAATGTAGTCGAGGTGGCGGCTCGATTCATCGATTCATCAGAGTTTAGATCGTTATATGGACAAAATCCAAGTCATACCGAATTTTTGACCAAGGTGTATGGCAACGTACTTGACCGAACGCCAGATGCTGTCGGGCTTCAGTGGTGGGTTAATGAAATGAAGAGTAACCCTGAAAAGTCATGGCAAAAGGTGCTTGCCGACTTCTCTGAGTCGGCAGAGAACCAAGCGAACGTGGCGCCGGTGATTGCAACTGGAATCACCTATGACCCATGGTCTTGAGACTTGTCGAGAAGTTATATAAGTATCCTGAAAAGCAAAGCGATCTTTTATTTTCATCCTCCGGTTTTCTAGAAATCATCCATGCCGAGGCCTGCGTCGGCAACCGCGTCATGAAAGTCGCTCTCATGAATAATCTGCAATTTATAGCCGGCCTTCCGTAATTCCACGGCTTGCTCGACCTTTCTCCCATAGCAGGCGTAAGCCCAGCAGGGGTTGCCGGCAGCCCCAATCACCAGATAGTTAATCTTTTTTGAAATAATGTTGGCGATCTTACCGCCCAGCGCTAAAACCTGCTCCTCCATTTGCGATCGGGTATATTTTCGTGAGCTGCCAGTGAAAGAAAACACCGAGTCTTGAAAAAATATATCCGGACAAACAGCACACAATCCTACAAGCGAACCGTTTTTTTCGATGAGCGGTTCATCAATAGTTCTCTCTTCATGTAGCGAAATAAATTGCTGAAAAAATTCCTGTAACGTTTCGCGTTCATAATCAGAAATTATTTTATCAGCTAGTACGCCGGTTACCAAAGATTCGATTTCATCATATGGCCAAAGGGACTTTAAGTGTTGATTTTCATTGAGCCAGTCTGACAATCCTCTTAGCTCAAAATCGCTGATGAGTCTGTCTGATGCAATGCCACCAATGATGCCGTGCAGTTTCTGCAAATCATTAGTGATGTCATCAAAATATTGACCTTGATTGAGCCGATCACAAAGCCAAACCACGTCATCGTACTCATCTTGAGTAAAGATATGATCTTCGAAAGCGGTTCTAATTTTTGGTATGAGTTCTGTAAATGGATGGCGGTTAGCGAGATGCTGGTGCTCGTAAATCCACTGCTGCAGAAAGCTGAGCTCTGACTGATTGATTATTTGGTCAATATTTATGCCCCGCAGCAGGCCGACCAACGTGTTAACGGATCGCTCGATAATGGCTCGAGACATGTAGCTTAAATAGGTATTTGATCGGGGTGACAC
>VERA01000080.1 GCA_018882935.1 Burkholderiaceae bacterium
TCACGGGTGAGATTACTGGCGACGTTGATCTGAATGTCGAAGACCGACGTGTGCGTATCAACACGCGTGATGGTGCTTCCTCAGTGCTGGCGCTTTTAGATGATGCGATGGATAAGGTCAATGCTACCCGCGCCACTATGGGCGCGGTAATGAACCGCCTTGACCACGTGATTAACAACTTGTCGAACGTGTCGATGAACTTGTCGGAATCGCGCAGCCATATTGAGGATGCCGACTACGCCAAGGCATCAACTGAGCTTGCCAAGACGCAGATCATGCAACAAGCTGCAACCGCTGTACTTGCACAGGCCAACACCAGTCAGCAAACTGTGCTGAAACTGCTCGGTTAAGCTGCAGACGGGCCATAAGCCCGTACTGCGCGTGACCGCGAGCCTGTGACAAAATATCCGCGTGAACCAAAGCACGTGGAGGAAAAATGGACGACCGGGTAAAACGCCTGGTATTCAGGTTAGGCCGCATCGTACTGATTATTTTGGCGCTGATGCTGGGTTTGGTAGTGATGTATCCGCAGCGTTATCTGCCCCCGGGCATGACGCTGGGTGAGTTTTTTCAGGGATTGCTGGGCGCGATTTTTTTGGCGCTGGTGTTTGCTGCTGCAGGCACACGTGCATGGATCGATCACCAGAAACGGAACCGCGATAAGAAATGAACGCTTCCCCCGCTGATAGCGAAGCGCCGAACTGCTGGCAGTGCCGGCATTTTTCAGTGAGCTGGGATCCAAATCTCCCTTACGCCTGTCGTCTGATGGGTTTCAAAAGTCGCATCATGCCGGCCATTGAAGTCTTACGCGCCGATGGCTCGCGCTGCCAAGGCTTTGTTCGTAAAACGGTTGCTGGGGTTGCCGGCGTGTCTGACGCCTCAACCGCAGATCAAGCCTCCGCTATGAATAACACTTCCTTGGTTGGTGGTTCGTCTTCGATGAATGGCACTGTGTCCAGCAAAAGTTCAGCGACAATGGCCGCATCTACTGCTTCGTCAGCAACAAGCTCCAAACCCAAGGGGCTTTACTCCACCTTTAGCAAACTCGCATGAGCCGTCTGCTGCTATTTTTCTTGGTTGTTTGTGCTTCGTGGTCGGCGCGGGCTGATTTGCCAGCCGCAATGAAGGCCATCGAGCGTGGTCATTACAGTACGGCTGTGCGCGCGCTGCGCAAGCCGGCTGAGCTTGGCGATCAGCATGCGCGAAATAATCTGGGCTATTTGTATGAATATGGCTTGGGCGTAAACCGTAATCCGGAAGAGGCATTCAAGTGGTACCGGCTTGCTGCCGAAGGTGGTTTGCCGGCCGCTCAGTACAACTTGGCGACCTTGTATTTGCAAGGACGCGGTACGCCGACCGACACGCAGGCTGCGTTTCATTGGTACGAAGCGGCAGCCAAAGCGGGCTATGCCGATGCCGAGTACATGCTGGGCGAATGCTACCGGACCGGGGCTGGTACCAAGCGCGATGGTGCATTGGCCTTGTCGTGGTACCTGAAGGCAGCACGCAACGGCAGCTCGGCAGCACAGCTGATGGCAGCATCGATCTACTACACCGGCGAGGGCTGGCGGCGTGAATTACCCAAAGCGATGGTGTGGGCTGAGCTGGCGCGGTTGAATGGCGAGGCTCAGGCTGTTGGCCTGACCGTACAAATCAGCCGTGATTTGAACGAGGCGCAGAAGGCATTGGCAGTTGAAAAGGCCAAGCTGTGCAAAGACAGCAAGTATCAGGATTGTCCAGAGTAGGAAGGGGTTTTGGCGCGCTTTTGGCTGACCTTATTCGCCCAGAGTGCTGAATACGTGCTGCAGCCGATGCCCCTCAAGTTCGGCCTGGCGCAGTAGCTGATTCCAGTCGTCGGGCGGGTGACCGTTCTCGAGCATTTTGCGAAAGACGCTGTAGGCGTCGTCACTGCTCTCGTAGGCACGCTTGGTATTGTCATCATTCACCCACGCGTACACGATCATCTTGGCGGCAGCGTGGTATCGAAAAAACAGGCGGTACTGCTGAAAAAATTTGGCGCGAAACCAGTGTTTCCGATCGTCGCCCAGCGTGCTCCCCTGTCGGTATTCAGCGCGGGTGGGGTCCTGAGGGATTACATCAAAGGCTAGGCGGGCAATGGCGGCCAGTCGCTTGGTGGCGTTCTTCTTGTGGTAGCCAGTCGCGTCTTTTTTCTTGAGTGCTTCGACTTGCTCCACCAAGGCTTCCACTTGCGCCATGAACAGCGGGTGCGCAAACACCGCCCAGCCATGGATGGCCAGAGGGGCAGGCTTGGCGTCCTTCACTCATCGTCTTCCGACAGGGGTGCATTCAGATCCACATCCACCTCACCGATTAACGACTGAACGCGTTGGACAAAATCGCTGCTCACCCATTGCAGGTTGCCGGGATGCGTAGCGATGTCGTGCGCCAGAAATCCCAGAAACTGGCCCAGCACTGGGTCGTCGTTGTCGTTATCGCTGGCCCGTGTCAACACTACTTCGCCGCTGGGGCGGATAACGTACTGGATCTTGTCGCGCTTACGCAGTCGCAGGGCGCGGCGCACCGTTTCCGGCACGGTGGTCTGATACCGGTCGGTCAGCGTGGATTCGGCTTCAAGGGTGGCGGGCATGGCGTGCTCCTGTGCGGCGGATCTGATGTAGCGATGGTAATGCATATGCCTTGTCAGTGTCAATGCGATTGCATTGTCTGTCGCGTGCATCGACTGCGGCATATACCGCTTGGGTTTTTGCAATTCAGGGACGGATGATTTTCTTGAAAGCACGCTTCAATTCGCCCCCCTGTCGACATTCCGTCGCCCCTCTTCCGGTGGAGTTTTTCCTCCCCCGGCAAAGCCCTGCCGATCCGACACGTCCCCTGAAAACCCGCATGTTTCCTTGAGAAAATCCTTGGCACACTGATTGCTATGAGGAAACCGTCCAATGTTTACAGAGGCAATCATCGTGACGGCTCAATTCGAAAACTCTCATCCAGCGCTGTGGCTGGATCCCAAGGCTGCGGTCGGTAGTACCGAGCGCGAGCAGCTGGCTGCCGCTGGTTTGCAGCTGCTGCCGGTAACCACGCTCGACGACCTGCGCCAAGGCCTGGCCAAAGCGCGTCTGGTGGTGATTCGGCTGATGGGCGATGTCGGGCTGCTGCAAGAGGTAAAGAAGCTCACGCAGTCGTTTGGTCATGATGTGCCGGTGCTGTGCCGCGTAGATCGGGGCGAGCTCTCGCTGGGTGTCGAGGCAATGCGGCGCGGTGCTTATCACGTGCTGCCATCAGATGACTGGTCGGTTGATAGCTGGCGCGAAGCCCTCACGCTAACACCCAAGCGCGCTGAAGTGACCCAGCGTAGTCCGCAAACTTTTGTTTTTGTTGACCCCAATAGCCAGCACCTGCTCGAACTTGCGCGGCGTGTCGCGCAAACCGAAGTGTCGGCGCTGGTGGTTGGCCCCACTGGTGCGGGTAAAGAAGTGCTCGCCCGTGTACTGCATGATGCCTCGCCGCGTCGTAATGGTCCGTTTGTGGCCTTGAACTGCGCGGCGCTGCCTGAGCATTTAATTGAAGATTTACTGTTTGGTCATGAGAAGGGTGCGTTCACTGGTGCCTTGAAAGAACACCGCGGTTTATTCGAGCAAGCGCACGGCGGCACTATCTTCCTCGATGAAATCGCCGAAATGCCGTATCACCTGCAGACCAAGCTGCTGCGCGTGCTGCAAGAGCGCAAGATCACGCGTCTGGGTGGTCATGGTTCGGTGGAGCTGGATGTAAGACTGGTTGCCGCAACCAACAAAGATTTGCGCGAAGCGATTAACAATCGCGAATTCCGCGAAGACCTTTACTTCCGTATCAGCGCGTTCAAGCTGACGATTTTACCGCTGCGTGAACGTCCGGGTGATGTACTGCCGCTGGCAATGCAGTTTCTTGAAAAATTTGGCCCCGGCGATCGCAAAGTACAGCTCTCGCCCACAGCCATCGAGCGACTTCAGGGTTATAGCTGGCCAGGTAATGTGCGTGAATTACAAAATGTCATTCAGCGCGCGCTGGTGCTATGTAACGATGATCTGATTACCGACGATGCGTTGATGTTCGATGAGATTGACCAGCGTCCAACGTCACAGCCGTTACCGGCATCGACGCAATCCAATCTGATGCAGTACGGCCCGCGAGAAGTCTCGGATGCACATCAGTTGAATGGTAATGCGTTGGTGGATTTATCCACGGCGGTGAAGAGCAGCGAGTACCAGGTGATTATGGCGGCGATTCAGTCGACGCGTAATCGCAATGAGGCTGCCAAAAAACTCGGCATCAGCCCACGTTCGCTGCGATACAAGATGGCGCAGTTCCGCGAACTCGGAATGGCTGCGAATCCTGCTAATCAAAACAACAGCGGCATCAATGGAATGAATAGTCTCAATGGCCTCAATGGATTAAACGGCCTGCACGGTATGCCCGGCATGGCAGCGGCATGAGGCGATAGGAGATCAACATCATGATCAATAAGATCAACAGCCAAACCAACATCGACGCAATGCTGGCTACCCTGCGCCAGCATCAGGTTGATTCGACTGGCTCGAACACCCCGCCAGTACTGACACCGCCCACACCTGAGGTAGGTAAGCCGACGTTTGGTGAGGCGATTGCGACTGCGGTAGTAGATACCAATAACCTCAGCATGCACGCTAGCGCCTTGCGTAATGCCTACGATCGTGGTGAAGAAGTGCCGCTGACTGATGTGGTACTCGCGATGCAGAAATCATCGCTCGCATTCGAGGCAACGCTACAGATCAGAAACAAAGTTTTAAAAGCTTACGAAGATATTTTGAACATGCCGGTCTGATAACCCTAACGACACGAACATAAGCAGAGAGTAGAACCATGGCCGAAGCAACAATCAACCCAGGCGGTGCGCAACCGCCCACGCCACCCGGTGTACCGACACTGGCGGGTGATCCCGGCGCATCCGGCGTTCCTGCAAATACCGCTGCAGGGCCGCGGCCTTTACCGACGGCGGTGCAGGGCGTTGCCAGCGGCTTCTCGTCTTTCCGCGATTGGATGGATGGCGTGTTGCGGCAGCCAGCAGTCAAGCGCGCGCTGTTACCGATCACGATACTGCTGATACTCGGTGTGACCGCGGTGGCGTTTCAGTCGACGCAGTCGGTACCGTATCGCCCGATCATGCCTGGTATGACCGAGAACGACAAAATGGCCGCGCTCGAGGCATTGAAGGCAGGCGATTTCAAACCAAAGGTCGATACGCAAAGTGGTCAGATCACCGTTCCCGAAGGTCGCTATCACGAAGCGAGAATTTTTTTGGCGGGACAAGGTATTCCAAAAGAAGCTCAGCCGATCGGCATGGAATCCTTGAAAGACAAGTCGTCGATGACGACCAGTCAGTTCATGGAACAAGTGCAGTACAACACCGCGATCGAGCAAGAGCTGTCGCGCTCGATCATGCAGATTTCTACAATCAAAGCAGCACGCGTGCATTTGGCATTGCCAAAGCAATCGGTGTTTGTGCGCGACCGCGCCACGCCGAAAGCCTCGGTGGTGGTCACACCGCATTCCGGTCGTGGTGTTTCAACGCCGCAGGTGAAAGCGATTGTGCATTTGGTATCGTCGAGTGTGCCTTATCTCACCCCTGAGAACGTCTCAGTGGTTGATGACCAGGGCAATTTGCTGACGATGGATAACCCGGTCGATGCGGCAATGGGTCTGACGGTCGCGCAAATGCAGCACAAGCAGCGTACTGAAGAAACGTACAAGAATCGTGTGACAGAGTTATTGGGTCCGGTCGTGGGTGAGGCGGCGATTCAGGCGCAAGTCAACCTGACGATGGATTACACCGTGGTCGAGACGACTACAGAAGATTTTGATGATAAAGACAAGGGCGTCAAGCCACGTTCCGAGGCATTGACCACCGAGCGTAAATACAAGCTGGATCCGGAGGGTATTCCAGGTTCGCTCACCAACTCGCCGCCGCCGGATGCTGACCTCACCAAGAACACCAATACGGATGAGAAGAAGCCGGCAACCAATGAAATCGTCACCACCCGCTCGACCCGTAACTTCGAGATGGATAGGCAGGTGCGTCACACCAAGAATTCGCCCGGTACGATCTCGCGTATCACGGTGGCTGTGGTGGTGGCTGAGCGTCCTGCGCCGCCACCGGCTGATGGCAAGCCACTGGCACCTGGCGCACCAACGACGATTCCGTATACCCAGCAAGAGCTTGATCGTATGCTGAATCTGGTGCGTAGCGCGGTGGGTTACAACGAAGAGCGTGGCGATGTTGTTACTGTGGCACCGGCGCGTTTCGAGACCCTCGCACCCGAGCCACCGAAGCCTTGGTATGCCGATCCTGACATCCAGAACGTGATTAAAATCGCTGTAGCTGCTTTCGTGATCACCGTGTTCCTGCTGGCTGTGGTGCGTCCGATGGTGAAAGGCCCAACGATTAACCAGCAGATCATGCCGCCGTACGGCCCAACGCCGGAAGAGGTCAAGCAGCTTGAGGCCAAAGCCGCCGAAGAGGCCAAGGCCCAGCTTGAGAACCAGCTGGCGGAAGAGGCCAAGATCGCTGAGGAAGAGGCCAAGGCCGAGGAAGAAGCACAAGCAGCTGCTGAGGCACTGGCGGCCGAGGAAGCGCGAATCGCTGAAGAAGCCGAGCAATACGCCGCTGCAGAAGCTGCTGCCGTCGCCGAGGCTGCCGCCGCTGAAGCCGAGGGCGAGGAGGGCGAAGACGGCGAGTTCAATGAGGATGAAATCGAGCTGGAAGATGGCGAGAGCCTGGACGAGCTGCGTGCCCGCATGCAGGCGATGAAGCCGAAGAAACCCACCTTCTCCGCCGAGATGCTGGACACCGCCAACAGCTATGATGACAAGGTCGCGTTGATCCGTATGCTGGTGGCGCAAGAGTCTGGCCGGGTGGCGCTGGTCTTGAAGAACATGGTCCGCAACTAAAGCGGCTCACTAACCTGATACTGGAACCATCATGGCAGACGATCAAAAAGTTGAACAGAAAGCAGCAGAGCAGCCGACCGAAGATCTTGAGGCGCTAAAAAACAAGCATAAGCCGAAGAAAAAGAAGCCTACGATACCGGCCGATATGCTCTCAGATGCAAAAAGCTACGACGACAAGCTGATGCTGGTGAAATTCCTCACCGAAAAAGAAAAGGGCCGTGTGGTTCTAATGGTGAAGAATATGCTTCGCGGTATGAGCGACGTAAAAAAGAAATAATCCGTTTGATCTCAAGGAAAGCAGCAACCGAGGTACACCATGGCAGATAACACAACACTTGCACCCATGTCGGACGAGCTCAAGCGAGAGCTGGCCGAGATTACCAACGTACAGCGCGCTGCTGTGCTGATGCTGCTGCTCGGCGAAGACCTGGCTTCCAACATCATTAGCTACCTTGATCCGAAAGAAGTACAAGAGCTGGGCGCTGCGATGGTCTCGGTGGCTGATATGTCGCAAGACGCGGTGAACGTCGTACTCGACGAATTCGTTGATATGCTGAAGAAGCAGACCAGTCTCTCGCTCGGTACCACTGAATATGTAGAGACTGTGCTCAAGCGCGCGCTCGGTCCGGATAAGGCGGCATCGGTGCTATCGCGCATCATGCCCGGCCGCGCCAGCCGTGGTTTGGAGATTTTGCAGTGGATGGATGCTCGTGCAATCGCAGAAATGATTCGTGGTGAGCATCCACAGGTAACCGCGATTATTTTGTCGGTACTCGAATCGGAAGTCGCTGCTGATGTGCTGGCTTTTTTACCGGAAGAGTCACGCGCCGAGGTAGTACAACGTGTAGCGAGTTTGGATACGGTTCAGCCTTCTGCGATGGAAGAGCTGGAAACCATTATGAAGAAGCAGTTCTCGAATAATGCTTCGGCGTCTTCGTCGAGTTTTGGTGGTGTGAAGGCGGCTGCCAAGATTATGAACTTTACCAAGGTAGAGCTGGAATCTGCGATTTTGCAAGGTGTGGGTCAGATTGATGAAGAACTCGCCTTACGTATTCAAGACAACATGTTCAGCTTTGAAAATCTGGCTGCGGTGGATAACCGTGGTATCCAGGCGCTGATGCGTGCGGTTGAGCCGGATATGCTGATGATTGCCTTGAAGGGTGCAACCGAGGAAGTCAAGAACAAGTTCCTCGACAATATGTCGAGCCGTGCGCGAGGCATGTTCGTCGACGATATGGAAGGCAAGGGCCCGCTGCGTATGACCGAAGTCGAAGACGCACAGAAGAAGATTATGCGTCAGGCCAGAAAGCTGTCCGAGAAAGGCGAACTGATCTTGGCATCCGGTGGAGCCGACTTTGTCTGAGGTGCGTACCGCGCGCAAGCGCAATGCGTGGCTGCCGAACCGCATGTTCGATCCGGCATCCAACCCATTCGCCGTTCAAAACCTGCTCGATCGAACCGCGCCGCCGTTCGTCGAGCAGCGCGATCAAATTCCCGAAGCCATATTTGGTGTCGACCCCTTGGCGGGTGGACGTATCGCTGCCGGATTTGCACGCGACCACAGCCTGGATTTGCCCGAAGATGACTTTGCGCTTGATGAGGTTATCGCCGAACCGTTTTTAGCTGATGATGATCTGCCCGCACCGGGCTTCGCCGCAGAAGCAGCCAGCGAAATCGGTACTGATTTCAATCCCGAGCATGATGTGCCTTTGACTACTGTGGCGCGCGGTTTTGAAGCAGATACAGATGCAGATGTAGACGCCAATAGTGCCGCATTGCCCACTGATGAAGTGGTAGCCGGGCAGGTTCAACATACAGCCAGCGAGATTGAGGCATTTGCGGCCGCAACGGATGCCATGGTCGCCGAGATATCAGCTGCCGACCCGGTGAGCGAATTAGCGAATCCAAGCCTTGCCGCACCTTCCGACGAAGATGATGCGGACGCCGATAGTGATGCAGCGGCTAGTGATACAGCAGCTAGTGATACCGCGGTACCTGTTAATGCCGAAGCTGGTACGCAAGCGGCTGAGGATGACTTGGTAAAGCACACAGATACACCACCAAAGCTGGCTACCGAGCCGCACCTGCTACCAGAGACCTTGTCAGCGCAGGCTGCCGAGCTACTCGAAGATGCCTTGCTCGATAACGAAGCGGTCGCACAAAAAATTGAAGTAGCACGAACTCAGGCCTATGCCGAGGGTTTGGAGGCAGGTCGTAATGAAGGTCGCGAGGCTGAGCGCCCGGTAGCGCACCAGCAAGGCTACGACGAAGGCATGGCCGCTGGCCTCGAACAAGGCCGCGCCGAGACCCAGACCGATGAACAAAAACGTCAGCAAGCGGAGCATGAAGCCAAGTTGGCGCAACTGCAATCAGTGATAGAACAGCTTCAGCAGCTGGCCTACAATCCTGACGCATTGTTCGAGCCCATGAAAAAATTCACCGTACATCTGGCCGAGCAGTTAGTACGTGGTGAATTAACGCAAAGCCCGCAAGCGATTTCACGATTAGTCGATAACGCACTACGCGAGCTGAATGCTGCGGGTGACAAGGCCGTCATCATTCATCTGCATCCGGAAGATTTAGAGCTCTATCGGCCAACGGTAGCAAAGTACACCGACAGCTTGATTTTGCGTCCGGATAACTTGCTGGAACGCGGCAGCGTTCGCGTTTCGCTCGATGGCAGCGTGGTCGAAGACCTGATGCAGCGTCGTGTTGAAGGCGTTAAAAAATCACTCGCGCAGGCACCCACACCGAATTGGCGTACTGGCGGTAACCGCTTGTCTGATCGACTGTCTGATCGTATTCAAACCGGCCAGCCGGTGGATGACGTGACCATTGTCGATAAGCCCGAGGCTGTAGCCGACAAGACCTTGGAAACGGCCGCGCCGTCGGATGGTCATGCTTGATTATGCCGATGTCGTCGATCACCTGATCGCGCACACGCGCGTGCCGCCTGCGTGCCATACAGGCACTTTGGTGCGCTTGATTGGCATGACCCTGGAAGCGCGCGGCATTATGGCGCCGCTCGGCGCCGTATGCGAAGTTGAATCGATTAGCGGTAACCATAAAGTACAGGCTGAAGTTGTTGGTTTCAATGATCAAACCCTGTTTCTGATGCCGTTTACCGAAGCGGTAGGTATAGGGCCTGGCGCTACTGTTCGTGTACTCACTAATTCTTCCGAAGCGAGTTTGGGCCCCGAGTTACTCGGGCGTGTGATTGATGCATTTGGCGAACCGCTCGATGGTGGCCCCAAACCTGATTGCAAAGACAAACTCGCCTTGCTAGGCCTGCCATTAAACCCTATGGAGCGTGGGCCGATCAATCAAGTGCTTGATGTCGGCGTTAAAGCCATCAATGGTTTACTGACTATGGGGCGTGGCCAGCGTATTGGTTTGGTCGCAGGCTCCGGTGTCGGTAAGAGCTCGCTGCTCGGCATGATCACTCGCAACACCGAAGCCGATGTGGTGGTGATTGGGCTGATTGGTGAGCGTGGCCGCGAAGTGCAAGCATTTATTAATGAAGTATTGGGGCCCGAGGGTCGCGCGAAA
>VERA01000019.1 GCA_018882935.1 Burkholderiaceae bacterium
CATCAGGACGATCCGGAAAGTAGGTAATCTTTCTAAAACCCTCAGCTTCGCATTGTGTGAAGAAATTTCCATTCGACACATACAGACCCATTAACGACGTATTTTTTTCTGGTTCAATCAGGGTCTCAATGTCGAGCACCACATGCTCGGGTGCATTTGGAATGCGTAAGGTACCTGCACGAACTACATAATCACGCTTGCCCAGCGTTATGCCATTCATCCTTAGCGCCACCAGTTGCAAAGAATCCCCATGCAAGCTGAGCTCGTGCTGCTTACTGTTTGGATTGCGACGCAGCGTGGTTCGTGCAGCCACCCGGGTATGTGCAGGATCAAGATCGAAACCAATATCGATGCTGTCGACCAAATAGGCCGGTGGCTGGTAGTCTTGACGATGAATAGCAACTGCGGAGTCGGTGCGCATGGGATTATGACAAGATGCAAAAATTATCAGCACTGCATTCTACCAATGGTAGCGGGGCGCGGTAAGATTCGAGACTGATGAATTCGGAGGGGACATGACACCGCTGCGGAGAGGGTTTTTGCTCGCGCTACTGATACTGTCGGCATTGGTATCCGGCTGCGCTACCAAGATACGCTCCGAGGTGACATCGTTTCATCAATGGCCCGACAACATGAGTGGCCGCAGCTTTTCATTCGTGCACCAGGATGATGAGGCTAAAAGCCTGGAACGCCAGAGTTATGAAAATTTGCTGCGCACCGAGCTACTCAAACTCGGCTTAGTCGAGCAGACAACGGGCGCGGCAGCGCAACTTGCCGTTCGTCTCGATTATCGAATCACGGGACGTGATGTTCGGGTTATTGAAACCGTGTTGGTCGATCCATGGTACGGCACGCCTTGGTACGGGCCGGGTTTTTATAATCCGTATTGGGGATGGCACGGTTACGGGCCGCCGTATTACGGCCCGATGTGGCCAAGCATGCCGGTGGCACGCGAACAGTCACGCCGATACTCGATATTTCAACGGGAACTCCGCATCCGAATTTCCGATTACGCCAGTGAAAAAACCTGGTTCGAGGTGACGGCAAAAAGCGAAGGCGAGCAAGGCAACCTCGCAATCGTCATGCCGTACCTGGTACAAGCGGCATTCAAAGAGTTTCCCGGCACCACCGGTGTGCCAAGAGTGATCGACATACCTTTCAAAAAATAACGCAACGCGCTATTGCAAATAGCACGAATAAAAACGCTGAGGTAACAGCAAAGGCTTTGTCAAATTACGTATTAGGGAATCAAAATAGTCGATCCGGTCGTCTTGCGTGACTCAAGGTCGATATGTGCTTGCTGCGCATCCTTCAAGGCATAGCGCTGATTAATCTCAATCTTCACCTTGCCACTCGCGACCACGTCAAATAACTCACCAGCGGTCGCCTCAAGATCGCTGCGGGTAGCGGTGTAGCTGAACAACGTGGGGCGGGTGACGAACAGAGATCCACGTGATGCCAGCTCTTGTAATGAGAATGGCGGCACCGGCCCGGACGCCGAGCCATAGCTGACCATCATGCCCATCGGCGACAAGCAATCCAGTGATTTGGTCCAGGTATCAACACCAATCGAGTCGTACACTACCGGCACACCTTTACCGCCGGTGATCTCTTTGACGCGCGCGACGAAGTCTTCTTTGTTGTAGTTGATGGTGTGCGTGCAACCATGCGCCTTGGCCAGTGCCGCTTTCTCGTCAGACCCCACCGTGCCGATCATGGTAACGCCCAGCGCCTTCGCCCATTGGCAAGCAATCAAACCTACGCCGCCGGCAGCGGCGTGAAACAAAATGGTTTCACCGCCCTTCAAAGGGAAGGTGCGTCGAAACAAGTACTGCACCGTCATGCCTTGTAACATCATGGCGGCAGCGGTATCGAAATCAATAGCGTCGGGTAGCTTGACCAAGCCTGCAGAAGGCATCACGCGCAACTCTGCATAAGCTCCGGGCGGTCGGCAAGCATAAGCAACGCGGTCACCGACCTTTACCTCAGTCACACCGGCACCAATTGCCTCGACTACGCCGGCACCTTCCATACCAATGCCAGCCGGTAGCGGTTGCGGGTATAAGCCGGTACGAAAATAAACATCAATGTAGTTAAGCCCGATTGCATGATGCCGGACACGCGCCTCGCCCGGCCCGGGTTCGCCAACCTCGACATCAACATACTCCATTACCTCCGGACCACCGTTCTTGAAGCACCGGATTGCTTTTGTCATGACTTCCCCCGCAAAGATAAGTACCAAAACCTCGGATCATACCGACAATCTCGCTGACGTTGCGAGCCAAAACAATGGCTAACGCGATCGCCTGAAAAATGCTCAGCATGCACGGGCACGCCAGTGCTTCAGAGCGATTTCCGATAAGCCGGTATGTTAAGATCTCGCCCCTGTTCCGGTGCTGGCACCGCACCCGAAATAACGCGTAAGTTATTGAACAGAAACAACTATTTTATTTGCCGAGATCGGGGCTACGAGGCCCTGCCAACCACCCGGAACAAGAAAGACGCAGCGTCATGGCAGGACATAGTAAGTGGGCCAACATCAAGCACAAGAAAGCGGCGACCGATGCCAAGCGTGGTCGAATCTGGACCCGCTTGATCAAAGAAATTACAGTAGCCGCGCGCTTGAGTGGTGGCGATATCAATGCTAACCCGCGACTGCGGCTGGCAGTTGAACGCGCTGCCGATGCGAATATGCCCAAAGACAATGTCAACCGGGCGATTCAGCGTGGCACAGGTGGTCTGGATGGTGCGAACTACGAAGAGATTCGCTACGAGGGCTATGGCCTCAATGGTGCGGCAGTGATGGTCGACTGCATGACCGACAATCGGGTTCGTACTGTAGCCGAAGTCAGGCACGCTTTCAGCAAGTTCGGTGGCAACATGGGCAGCGAGGGCTCGGTCGCTTTTCTGTTCAAGCACTGTGGCCAAATGATGTTCGCGCCCGGCACCAACGAAGATGCGCTGATGGAGGCCGCGCTGGAGGCGGGCGCAGAAGATGTCATCGTCGATGATGAAGGCGGGTTCGAGGTCATTACTGATCCGCATGAATTTTCACGTATTCGCGAAGCGCTGGAAAAAGCAGGCTTCTCTCCCGCGCTGGCGGAAGTCACCATGAAACCGTCAACCAGTACCGAGCTTGAGGGCGACGACGCAGTGAAAATGCAGAAACTGCTTGATGCGCTGGAAAACCTCGATGATGTACAAGAGGTCTACACCAATGCGGTTATCAATGAATAACCATCCCGACGTTGAGTCTGCGTCGATTCACCTAAGGTAACCGGTCACTCATGAAGATTCTCGTCGTAGGCTCTGGTGGACGCGAACACGCGCTGGCGTGGAAGCTGGCGCAATCGAAACGCATACAAATCGTGATGGTCGCGCCAGGCAATGGCGGTACCGCGCTCGACCCGCGTCTTAAAAATATTGCGCTCACCGACCCGACGCAACTGGCAGATTTTGCCGAGCAGGAGAACATCGCGCTGACGGTGGTTGGCCCCGAGGCACCGCTGGCGGCAGGTATTGTTGATGTGTTTCGCGAGCGCGGCCTGAAAATCTTCGGGCCAACACAGCGCGCAGCGCAACTCGAGGCGTCGAAAGATTTTGCCAAGGCGTTCATGCAGCGCCACGGTATACCCACTGCAAAGTACCAAACATTTACCGACGCCGATGCAGCCCATGCGTATGTCAAGCAGCAAGGCGCGCCGATTGTCGTCAAAGCAGACGGCCTGGCTGCGGGTAAAGGTGTCGTTGTCGCCACCACAACGGAAGAAGCGCATCATGCGATCGATATGATGCTATCGGATAACCGGCTTGGCGATGCCGGTGCGCGCGTCGTGATCGAAGAATTTCTGGAGGGCGAAGAGGCGAGCTTCATCGTCATGGTCGATGGTCATAATGTGCTACCACTGGCCACTAGCCAGGATCACAAGCGCCTGCTCGACCATGATCAAGGCCCGAACACCGGCGGTATGGGTGCGTATTCACCAGCGCCCATCATTACGCCGGAACTGCACGCGCGCGTGATGCGCGAAATTATTCAGCCCACCGTACAGGGGATGGCCAAAGACGGCGAGGTCTACACAGGTTTCTTGTATGCCGGATTAATGATTGACGCGCAAGGCAACCCGAAAACACTCGAGTTCAATTGCCGCATGGGCGACCCGGAGACGCAGCCGATCATGGCACGCCTTAAAACTGATTTGGTTACAGTGGTCGAGCACGCCGTCAATGGCACGCTGAGAGAGATCGAACTTGAGTGGGATCGTCGTACCGCGCTCGGCGTTGTGCTCGCTGCCGCGGGCTATCCAGATGCGCCACGCAAAGGAGACACCATTACCGGCATTCCCGCAGAAACAGCAGACAGTCTGAGCTTTCAAGCCGGCACGGTACTGGACAACGGCACGCTCAAAACTGCAGGTGGGCGCGTGCTGTGCGTAGTCGGTTTAGGTGACAGTGTGCGGGTAGCACAGAAGCACGCCTACGAGGCTGTTGAAAAAATCCGTTTTGAGGGCATGCAGTACCGTCATGACATTGGCTGGCGCGCGCTCAAGCGACCTGCCTGAGACAGAAAAAGGATCATCGCACCATGAGCGCAGTAGACATTCAAAGCGTGAAAGAGTGGTTGCTATCACTGCAGCAGCGCATTGTGAGTGCGGCTGAAGATGTCGACGGCAAGCACTTCATTCATGATGCATGGGAACGCCCGGAGGGTGGTGGCGGCATCTCGCGACTGATCGAAGAGGGTAACGTGCTCGAGCGCGGCGGCGTCGGCTTCTCGCATGTCAAAGGTAGCAAGTTGCCACCGTCGGCGATGGCGAACCGGCCAGAGCTGGCAGGTCGTCCGTGGGAAGCGATGGGTGTATCGCTGGTTTTTCATCCGCGCAATCCGTATGCACCGACGGTGCATATGAATGTACGGTTTTTTTCTACCACCGGCGAGCATGACCAACCCGTATGGTGGTTTGGTGGTGGTATGGACCTGACACCGTATTACGGTTTCGTCGACGATGCCAAGCACTTCCATCAAACCTGTCGTGATGCTTTATTACCGTTCGGCGCCGATCTTCATCCGCGCCTGAAAAAATGGTGCGATGACTATTTTTTTCTGAAACATCGCAATGAGGCGCGCGGTATCGGTGGTGTATTCTTTGACGACTTCCATGAGGCCGGCTTTGAACAAAGTTTTGGTATGACGCGCAGTGTCGGCGACCATTTCATCGATGCCTATTTTCCTATCCTGCGGCGTCGCAAAGATACGCCGTATGGCGAACGTGAGCGCGATTTCCAGGCCTACCGGCGCGGCCGCTATGTCGAGTTTAACTTGGTGTTTGATCGCGGCACGCTGTTTGGCTTGCAGTCGGGTGGACGCACCGAATCTATCCTGATGTCGCTGCCCCCAATCGTGAAATGGCGCTACGACTGGAAGCCCGCAGCGGATAGCCCGGAGAGCAAGCTCTACACTGATTTTCTGCCGCATCGAGACTGGCTGTCTGCGTGAGTGAACGCTGTGTGTTGCTGCTGGGTGGAAGCTTTGACCCGGTTCATTATGGTCATACCGCGATAGCGCGTTATTTCTGCGCCCTGCTTCACCCAGACGAGCTGCGATTACTCCCCGCCGGGCAGCCTTGGCAAAAGCCCGACTTGGCAACGCCTGCCGAGCATCGTATCGCGATGCTGAAACTAGCCTTTGCTGATTGGTCGGTGCCCTTAGTGGTTGATGATCAAGAAGTTAAACGTGATGGCATCAGCTACGCCGTTGATACCCTGGCCGCGTTGCGACATATGCTGGGCCGGCGGGTCGCATTGGTCATGCTGATCGGCGCCGATCAACTACGTAATCTGCATACCTGGCGCGATTGGCGCATGCTGTTTGACCTGGCCAATATCTGCGTTGCTGCGCGCCCGGAGTTTGATTTGGATGATGGCGCTATTCATCATGATGTTGCCGATCAGTTCACGCGGCGTAGTGCTACGCCGTCGCTGCTGCGTTCCACGCCCTATGGTCTGACATATATCGCGCATGATTTGGCGATGCCCGTATCCTCCACCGTCGTACGGCATGCATGCATCACTCAGGA
This sequence comes from Burkholderiaceae bacterium, assembly GCA_018882935.1. GTDB lineage: Bacteria > Pseudomonadota > Gammaproteobacteria > Burkholderiales > Burkholderiaceae_D > Pernthalerella. The sequence continues at coordinate 6,078 of VERA01000019.1, forward strand.
CGCAGCAGTACTAAAAGCACAGCTACCGCCGCCAGTGCTAGACTATATTCAACACCATCACCTCTACCAGACCCCCCGCTGAATGGACATAAAAAAACTACAGGCGCTCGTGATCGATGCGCTGGAGGATGTCAAAGCCCAAGACATCCGAATCTACGACACAACTCATCTGACCAGCATGTTCGACAGTATCGCGGTCGCTTCAGGTACCTCGAACCGACAGACCAAGGCACTAGCAGCCTCAGTGCGCGACAAGGTGAAGGCGGCGGGTGGCGAGATCGTCAGTATCGAAGGCGAGAACACCGGTGAGTGGGTACTGGTTGATCTGGGCGACATGGTGGTGCACATCATGCAGCCCGCTATTCGGGCCTACTACCGTTTGGAAGAATTGTGGGGCGACAGAGAAATTCGTCCAAGCAAACCAGCGGCGAAAAAAACAGCGAAAAAAGCGGTCAACAAAGCCGCCGCGCAATCGCATGGAGATACCGCAGCAAAAACCCGCAAAACTACCGGCAAGCCTGCGTCAAAAACAGCCAAAAAGTCAACTGCTTCGCCGCGACCTGCAGCCAAAACTTCCGCCAAGACTGGCGCTAAAACTGGCGCCACCGCTGCGGCTAAAACCACGTCTAGAACAAGCACAAAAACAGCATCTAAAACTGCGGGCAAAAGCGCCGCAGCATCGCAAGCCAAAACCTCAGCAAAATCGCCTGCCAAAAAAGCAGCGCCGCGGCGTGCTGCCGCAAAAGGCTAGTGCGCTGGCAGCATGCAACTGATTGTTGCGGCGGTAGGCCACAAGATGCCGGCCTGGATCGATACTGGATTTCAGGAGTACGCCAAGCGTATGCCGCCGGACTGTCGGCTGGTGCTAAAAGAAATCAAGCCCGTTGAGCGCGCCACCAACAAAAGCGCTGAAAGCGTGATGGCACAAGAGCGCACCCGTATCGAGGCGATACTCCCCAAAAGCGGCCGCGTCATTGCACTCGATGAGCATGGTGAGCAAATGACGACGGTGCAACTCTCGCAGCAACTATCAATATGGCAACAACAGGGCGGCGATGTCACTTTCGTCATAGGCGGCGCTGATGGGCTGGATGCCGGATTCAAGCAAAGCGCCGATCGCTTGCTACGTCTGTCGAGCATGACGCTACCGCATGGATTAGTACGCGTCATACTGGCAGAGCAGCTGTACCGCGCTTGGTCGATACTGCGCAATCACCCTTATCATCGCGTCTAGCCTGGCGAGCCTTATCGGCAATTCACATGATCCCGTCCGACCAAAAAATCTATCTGGCATCAAAAAGTCCGCGCCGGCGTGAATTGCTACGCCAGATTGGTGTGGATTTCGAAATCTTGATGCTACGAGACACGCCCGGGCGGGCTGAAACGGTCAGCGAGATTCCGCATCCGAATGAAGACCCGGAGGTCTATGTGCGGCGCGTCGCGCGTGAAAAAGGTGAGGCCGGCTGGCAAACCGTGTTGGGACGTAAATTACCTTTGCGGCCCGTGCTGTCGGCGGACACCACGGTCAGTATCGACGGCAAAATTCTCGGCAAACCTTCCGACGCTAATGAGGCGATGAAAATGCTGCGCTGGCTATCCGGTAGAACGCATCACGTACTGACGGCAATAACGGTGACTGCAGAAGGCAAAATGTCGGAAGCGCTGAGCCGCTCGGAAGTGCGCTTTGCCCACTTGGATGAAACCAGCCTGCGCGCGTACTGTGCAACCAAAGAGCCATATGACAAAGCGGGCGCCTATGGTGTACAAGGATATGCGGCGCAGTTTATCGAATTTATCAGCGGTAGCTATTCCGGCATTATGGGATTACCGCTTTTCGAAACATCGCGCTTACTGCAAAGAGTGGGCATTAAAACGCTATGAATGAAGATCTACTCGTTAACATCACACCGCACGAGACGCGAGTCGCGCTAATTCAGCTTGGCGCAGTACAAGAGCTGCATATAGAGCGAACTGCATCACGCGGCCGTACCGGCAATATCTACCTGGGCCGGGTAGCGCGCGTACTGCCTGGCATGCAATCGGCTTTTATCGATATTGGTCTTGAACGCGCGGCGTTTTTGCATGTAGCCGATATATGGGAAGCCAAACTTGCCACTACCAACGGTAGTGCAGCGATCCCGATTGAAAAACTGCTATTCGACGGACAAGCCGTTCTGGTACAAGTCATCAAAGACCCAATTGGTACCAAGGGTGCGCGGCTATCGACTCAGATATCGATCGCTGGCCGCATGCTGGTGTACCTGCCGCAAGACCCGCACATCGGTGTATCACAGCGCATTGAAAGCGAAACCGATCGTGAGCAGTTGCGCGCCCGGCTACAGCAGTTACTGCCCGACGATGAGAAAGGCGGTTTCATCATTCGCACCATGGCTGAAGAGGCAAGCGAAGAAGACTGGACCATGGATCTTGCCTATTTACGCAAGACATGGGAGCACATTAGCCAATGCGCCAAGATCGCACCACCGCCGGCCCTGCTGCATGAAGATTTATCATTGTCGCAGCGGGTACTCAGAGATTTCGTTGGTGAGTTGACCGCAACCATACAGATCGATTCGCGTGAAAATTTTCAGAAGCTGAAAGAGTTCGGCACTACCTATACCCCTTCGGTGTTACCCAAGCTGACTCACTATACCGGTGAGCGTCCGCTATTCGATTTATACGGCGTTGAAGAAGAGATCGAGAAAGCCCTCGGGCGCCGGGTTGATCTGAAATCTGGTGGCTACCTGATTATCGAACAGACCGAGGCCATGACAACCATTGACGTGAATACAGGTAGTTATGTCACTGGTCGTAATTTTGATGACACTATCTTCAAAACCAATCTTGAAGCAGCGCACGCCATTGCGCGGCAGCTAAGGCTACGCAATCTTGGTGGAATCATCATTCTCGATTTTATCGATATGGAAAATATCGAGCACCGCGAAGCTGTTCTGGCTGAGCTACACAAAGCCCTGGCACGCGACCGAACCAAGGTGACGGTGTCAGACTTTTCTGCGCTTGGCTTGGTTGAAATGACGCGCAAGCGTACCCGTGAGTCTCTGGCGCACGTACTATGCGAGCCTTGCCCGGCATGTCACGGCAAAGGCCAGGTCAAGACTGCGCGCACAGTCTGCTACGAGATATTACGAGAGCTACTCAGAGAGGCGAAGCAATTCAATCCGCGTGAGTTTCGCATTCTCGCCTCGCAACTCGTGATTGACCTGTTTCTGGAAGAAGAATCTCAGCACCTGACCATGCTTGGCGACTTCATTGGCAAACCGATTTCATTACAAGTAGAGACTGCATTTCATCAGGAGCAGTACGACATTATTTTGATGTAGTTAATAAATACTGATCCAGATGAACCCCGAGGTCATAATCACAAATTTACACAAGCGATACACAGGCGTCTCGGGTACGATCAACGCACTGCTACCGGTGCAATCACGTCATCTCTGTATTGGCTTTGTTGGCACGGATATCCCCGGCGCTAAATTGGCTGCGCAAGCTCAGCCAAACAACTTCGTGCAGCTATCACTTTGGAAAGCGATACGACTCAGCAAAAAAAAATTACCCGACGGCCGCAAGCGAATCTGGCACGTGCGGCGCGATCCGGAAATGATCATTGCTATTTTTTTGCGTGATGTGCTGCGATTTCCGATTCATATTGTATTTACCTCAGCGGCAAAGCACCGCCACTCCTGGTTTCCACGATGGTTAATTAGCCGTATGGATGCCGTGATCGCTACGACGCCCGAGGCTGCAGCTTTCGTACCGAACACCACACAAGTTGTATTTCATGGTGCAAGCCTTGATCGGTTCGCGCCACCGCAAGATAAACACGATGTATGGCAACAGTCTGGCCTTCCCGGTCGCTATGGTATCGGTATGTTTGGCCGGATTCGCCCAAGCAAAGGCACCGATATTTTTGTCGATGCCATGCTGAATGTACTACCGGATTTTCCGGATTTCACTGGTGTTATTTGCGGTTTATGTCAACCGGCAGAGCATGCTTTTAAACAGGCGATGTTGGACAAGATTGCGGCTCATGGTCTGAGTGAACGTCTTATTTTCTTAGGTGATCTGCCACTTGACGATATTCCAATGTGGTACCGCAATGTCACCATCATGGTGGCTTGCCCGCGCTATGAGCCTTTCGGCATCACCCCACTGGAGGCGATGGCAAGCGGTTGCGCTGTTATTGCGAGCCGCACGGGTGCCTTTGAGCATATTGTGAAGCCAGGTGAAACCGGTCTGCTGGTTCCCACGCACGATGTTGATGCCCTTGCCTCGGCATTGCGCACGCTGATGTCTAATCCAGAGCAAGCCATCGCCATGGGTCAGCATGGGCGTGAGCGTGTTGCTGAATGTTTCTCGATTGAGCAAGAGGCTGCGGGTATTCAGTCTGTTTATGCACGGCTGCAGTAATCATCAGGTAAGCCACCAGAATGCTGAGCATTGATTCCGTTACCGTTATATCCGTCACGCACAATAGCGAACACTGCATTGATGCTTTAGCCAAGAGCCTGTCTGCATTTATTCATATTGTTATTGTTGATAATGGCAGCACAGATGGTTGCGCAGAAAAAATTATGCGCTCACTACCGCAGGCGCATTTGATTCAAAACCAGCGCAATCTCGGATTTGGTGCCGCTAATAACCTCGCCCTCGATCAAGTAGCAACCCCTTATGCATTGCTACTGAACCCTGACTGTATCGTCACGCCCGACGCCTTGGAGCAATTACTCAAGGCAGGCAATGATTACCCGCATGCCGCAATTATTGCACCCCAACTGATTCGATCGAGCGGACTTCTTGAAATAAGCTATCGCTGGCCCACAAACACGTGGCGACCCACCGGCCCTAATGCCAGCGGCGCCTGTTGTGTTGGTTTTGTGAGCGGTGCCGCGATGCTGCTCAACATGGCTGTGATGCGTGAGATCGGTTTTTTTGATGAGCGTTTTTTTCTTTATTATGAAGATGAAGATCTGTGTCAGCGTATCTTCGCCTCCAAGCGTCAGATTATCGTTGTGCCCGAATCCCGATTCACGCACCTTGCCCGCGGCTCGGTTCGTGGCAAACATCCGCTAAAGGCTGAATTTTTCCGCGGCTATCATCATGCGCAATCGAAGCTGATTTTTCAGCACAAGTACTTCAGTGATGCGATTGCCGAGCGTTTGCGCTGGCGTACGCTCGGCTTGGCGCTACTGACGCTGATTCCTCGATTATTGCTGCCGCAACCAAAATATCTTGCCCGCTTGGCCGGGCGCATCACCGGCCTGGCGCGATTCAGTGCAACACAAATCAGCCCACGTAACGTTGAGTAAACCGTAGCCGGTATGTTAGGCTCCGAGACCTGTTTCTGTTATCTAAATCATCAGCTTTTATGGACGCCATCATTCCAGTCATTCTCTCCGGGGGCTCCGGTTCGCGCCTGTGGCCGCTATCTCGTGCCATGCGCCCTAAGCAATTCCTCGGCGTGACTGAGCAACAGACCCTGTTTCAACTAACGCTGGCCCGGGTTCAGCAACTCGATGGTGCACTAAGCCCGATCATCGTTGCAAATCATGAGCACCGTTTCCTGGCGGCTGAGCAGGCTCGTGTTCTGGGTGTCGATCCAACAGCCATTTTGTTGGAGCCTACGGGCAGAAATACTGCACCAGCGATTGCCGTTGCTGCCCTGCAGGCCCGCGCCGACAATACGGATCCTCTGATTTTAGTGATGCCCTCTGATCACATCATCCAGGATATTGCTGCTTTTAATACTGCAGTTGCGCTGGCGCGCGATGCCGCATCCGATGGCTTGCTGGTGACTTTTGGCATTGTCCCGGACAGAGCAGAAACCGGCTATGGCTATGTCATGGCTGGCGACTTGTTAAAGCCTGCTGGCGTGCATCAAGTCGCTCGCTTCATCGAAAAACCCGATCTTGAAACAGCGCAGGCCTATGTCGCCTCGGGTCAGTACTGCTGGAATAGTGGCATGTTCATGTTCCGCGCCTCGGTATTTCTTGAAGAGCTGGCGGCGCATCGGCCAGATATTCGTGAAGGCGCAGAAAAAGCCTGGCATAACGCGCACCGTGATCTGGAATTTATTCGGCTGGATAAAGAAGCCTTTGCGGCTTGCCCTTCTGAGTCAGTCGACTATGCCGTCATGGAAAAAACACGCAATGCGGCGATGGTATCGCTGGATGCGGGTTGGAATGACGTGGGTGCCTGGCCCGCCGTATGGGAATCGCAGGCAAAAGATGATTCAGGTAATGCCGGGCGCGGTGACTTCATGTTCGAAGACGCCAGCGGTTGCTATGTGCATGCCGACCACCGCTTGGTCACACTGCTTGGTACGCAAGACTTATTTGTAATCGAAACCTCGGATGCCGTACTGGTTGGGCACAAGGATCATGCGCAGGGTGTCAAGAAGATCGTTGAGCGACTGCAGGCCAGCAAGCGTAAAGAGACTGATTTTCACCGAGAGGTGTTCCGGCCATGGGGATCCTTTGATTCTATTGACCAAGGGGAGAAATATCAGGTCAAACGAATTACGGTAGCGCCGGGTGCAAAGTTATCGCTGCAGTACCACCATCATCGTGCGGAGCACTGGGTAGTGGTTAGCGGTACCGGAAAAGTGAGAATCGGCGAGCATACGCAAATACTTGCCGAAAACCAGTCGGTATATATACCGGTCGGCGAAACTCACTCGCTGGAAAATCCGGGCAGCGTGCCGCTAGAGCTGATTGAAGTGCAATCAGGGTCGTACTTAGGTGAGGATGATATCGTCAGACTGGAAGATATCTACGGTAGAGCTTAAGAAAGCCGATACCGATATCATCGGCTATGCGAATGAGATGACGCCGCATTGGATATTACCGGATCTGCCCTTAACGAATCTGCTGCTACTGAATCTGCTGGTACCGCATCGGACGACAGCGTTGTCGGCGCACGATGCGGGCGTTGGTTTGATAGTGCGTTTCCCGCCACTACCTGCTGATATTTTTTCAGATAGTCGGTCGCCATTCGGTGGGCGCTGAAATCTGATACTGCCCGCTGATGACAGGCCTCAGGGTCGAATACGCGATCGCGTACAGCCTGACTCAGCTGCCGTAAATCATTTGAAAGATATCCGGTATCCTTGGTCACCAACTCCGGAAGCGAACCGCGCGTACTAGCGAATACGGGACACCCAAAATACAAACTTTCAATGACTGCCAATCCGAAAGGCTCATCCCAAATCACCGGGAAGATCAGACCACGCGATAACTTCAGCAGATCCATTTTCTGCTGCCCCCCCACCATCCCGAAGAATTTAACGCGAGGCGATAGCGTTAATCGGAAGCCTCGCTTGAAATTAAGCCGGTAACCGCCAAGCACTGCCAGTATCTCGCCGGCATCACGGGCTACCTGTATCGCACCGGCTAAATTTTTAACTTTCCATGCCGCGTTTCCCAGGAAATGGAGCCATTGCCTGGGCTTGCGTAAATCAGCTTCACCATAGGCAGTCCAGTCCAGACCGTTATGAACGAACTGATCGACGCCAAAACGTCTCGCATGATTGTGTGAAACAAATACCGAGTTAATCGGCATATCATGCGGCGCTGTTTCATTACCGTGTTGGGTATAGAGATACGGTAAAAAATCAACGTCCGGATCAAAATCCGGGCGGTTATGAAAATGTACGACATCGGTGTTATCAGGTATCTGCTGTTTCAGGCTACGCTGTCGATCAACATACGATACGTCAGCGAAGCGGCAGATCGTACCCTGTGCAGCGAGCAGGCGAACCCGATGACCCATGTCGCTCAGCGACCGCGCCAAATCCCATACCACGCGCTCGGTGCCGCCGTAGGCATACACCGGTAACTTGGCATCACAAACAAGTACGATATTCAAACGGATACGCAGCTCGCGAAAAATTAAGCGCCAAGCAAGAAGCCTACTTGCGAATCACATCTGCAAGCCGGTCACGTTCTACCATCAACAACCCCAACAACAGCACTGCCCAAGTGGCATAAATCACTCTAAAAATGCTGACACCAAACACAGAGATCGACAGACCAAATTCAAAATACAGTAATACCAGCAATAGTCCTAGCGTTGATAGCGCATTGATCACGTTATGCTTTTGATCGCGGTAACGCCAAAAGCTGATGAATATACCTACGTGGACAGCCAGCGCGCCAATAATACCGAGCAAACCCTGGCGTGCAAATAGATTAATCAAGTCATTATCGATCGAAAAAACACTGTAAGACACCTCACCATCAACCACTTTTTTTTCAATCATTATCGGGTTAATCTGCCCCTCGCTCACCGCCTGCTGTATCACCGATAGCTGCCCCTGGCGGCCAAGGCCGACGATCGGGCTGTGTGCTCCTGCCAATAATCCCGCTTTGAATGCTTCGAGCCGTATACTCGCTGATCCCTCGGTGATTTCTCCTGTTTGTATCCAAATCTTGGCGCCATGGTAGGCGCTGACAATACGATCCAGCACAGGTAGCTTGGGCATCCAGGCAATGAATACAACCAATGCGATACATAATCCGAAGGCAATCGATAGGCGTCTCAGCAGGCTGAATGAACGGGTCGCCGCGCTCGCTAGCAGAACAATCACCATAACCAATGACAGCCATCCACCTTTGGAGCCGCTGAGCAGTGAGCCGATTAATCCGGAACCACCACCCACGAGCAAATACGCACGTTGGTAGCTATGCTGAAACCCGGCGTAGCCATAAAATAATCCTACCAGTGCGCTCGTACCAAGAACGATCGCTGTGTCACCAAAAGTAATCGCATTGGAAAACCCGTAAGCCCGGCCGGCGTCGAGCAGATAGACCTGAGCCAACGCAATAATGAAACTTAACAAGGCACCGGTTGCACACCCGTACCAAAAATAGTGGGGATCAGGTTCATTTCGGATGATTGCAATCAGTATTAATGGCGACAAAACAAACGGCAATACATTTCCGAAATCTTTTGCAGGCTCTTGGTGATAAGCAGTTAACGCAACATGCAAGATAATGAATACCACAAACCCCCATAGCATCGGTATACGATGTAGTGATTGGCGATTGGCTATCGCATCAGTCTGGGGACGAAGTATCGTCGTGATGCCAATGACGGAAAAAATCACACTGACTAGCCAGTAGCTTCCCGGAAAAGCAAACACCAAAGCGGGCGCTACAAACAAGGCGCTGTTAATCACTTTACTTGACATGGCTTTATTGAGACATCAGCTCGCCGAGAAACTGCTCTACACTTTTCTGCTGCGCGTCAGCAGAAAATAGGCTGGCCAACTGTTGGCGTGCGCTGACGTACGTCATGCTATTCAGGTCATCCGTATGCCGCAATAGCTCGATGGTTTTTTGAGACAGCGCGAGCAAGTCGCCATGCGCAATTTCATGAAACAAAGGTGCTTTCCAATATCCCTTGCCGCCCTCGCCGGTGTACCCTAAAACCAAATTACCTGCGAGCGCCGCCTCAAGGGGTGGTAGCCCCAGACCCTCGAGGTAACTCATCGATAAGAAAATTTTTGATTTACCAAGCAGCCGCGCCACGCCGGCTTCATCCTGACCATCAATTGCTTGAAGCTTCCAGGAATTCGGAAGGTGTGCTGCCGTAAAAAATTTCCACAGATCGATATGTGCGGGAAGTTTACGCGGCATATACGAAATCAAATTTTCTTTTTCCGAGGCGGGCGTAAATTTGTTTGCATCGACATGCAATTGTAGCGGTCGAATCTTGTGGCCGGCGAAGGGAAAAGCTTGTTGTACGCAGGCACTGGCATTCTCAGACACTGACCAGATCAGCTTTGCTGCAGCAAAGGCAGTATCCAAATTTGATTTAAGCCCTTTCGCCATCAAGTAACCGCCTTGAACCAAGATAGCAAACGGGATTTTTTTCTGTGCTAACTGAACGCCGTATTTTCTGACCCAGATCTCTGGCAGCACCACCACATCGCGCTCGGCCGAGAATGCATTACCGATATCAGAAAACGAAGGTTTACCAACCCATTGCGGTCGAAAAAACAAGCGCCGATGATTAGGCCGCGCATCAAACCAGTCGTACTGCACCCAGGGCTGGTTGGGATGGAGCACGCTGGCCTCACCTTGATCGCCCAGCAGCTGATTGCACAGCTCAGCCAGGCGATAGATCACCTTGATGCCGCCTACCGGCTTACTACTGCTGGGACAAAAAAAAGTTAGCCGCATTTATTGGCACCACATCTGAATAATCAAAATACAATATCCGTATAACCAACCACTACCGGCAATTCACTCACCAAGCGCCTATGGGTTTCATGACACAGTTGTTACGCGCAATCGATCGACGCCATAAAAATGATCGGGTCAGCTACTACGCACGAGCTTACAGTCAGCTGCTGCTCCCGGACCAGTTTTTCCGCCACAAAGCTGAGCGCCTACTGGCTAAGCATGCCGATACCAGCGCCGACATTCAGAACCGGCTGGCGTATTACTGCAAGCTTGCCACACCCTTTCAGCTCAGCGGCGCTACCTGTCTGACTGAATTTCGTGCACAACCCAAGTCCACCTATTTCCTGGATTTTTACCCCTTCATCCGGGCCTTCCCTCCGGATCGCCAATTCCGCACATTATTTGGCGATGTAATGATCATTCCCGATCAGCCCAGCTTCGTAAAAAGCAGGCCGATCAACGGCGCTAATGAGAACTCTGTACTCATGAAATTAGACGCTGTGCGGCACTTCACCTTTGTTGATGACCCGCTTCACTTCAGGCAAAAACAATCTGCCTTGGTATGGCGTGGCCGCCTTCATCTCGATATCGCCAAGGAGCGCCGGCTCGATTTCTTGCGCGAGTTTAGTGGCAAACCACGATTTGATATCGGACATATCAACCGGGGCGATGTCTTCCCGGAATTTCGCCAAGGGCGACTGTCTATCCCGGATCAACTCAACTTCAAATACATCCTGTCGTTGGAAGGCGTTGATGTTGCCACCAATTTGAAATGGATTATGTCGTCTAATTCATTATGCTTTTCACAAAAACTTAAATTTGAAACTTGGTACATGGAGGGTCTGCTCCAACCGGGTGTGCACTATGTCGAGATTGCAGATGATTTTTCCGACTTTGAAGAAAAGATCGACTACTACGAGCATCACCCCGAAGAAGCCGAGCAGATTATTGCAAACGCAAACGCCTACACGCGTCAATTCCTGAACAGCGAGCGGGAAGCACTTTTATCGTATCTGGTAATCCAACGCTACCTGAGCCTCTGCCTGACACGCTGAAAAAGCGAATACGCTTACGCCTTGGGCTTTGCGATTCTACCCATCAGGTAAAACTCTTCATTGGGGCGCATGCCTATCGCATTCGCAATCCGGTTAGACATACCAAAAAATGCAGTAATCGCTGCAATATCCCAGATATCTTCATCATCAAATCCATGGGCATGCAGTGCGGCATAATCGTCAGCGCTGACCGCTGCGGATTCCAGGCAAACCTTCACCGCAAAATCCAGCATCGCACGCTGCCGGGGCGTAATATCAGCTTTTAAATGGTTCACCGCCACCTGGTCTGCCACCAACGGGTTTTTGGCGTAAATTCTGAGCAGCGCACCATGCGCTACCACGCAGTACAAACAATCGTTTTTCGCACTGGTGGTGGTGACAATCATTTCACGATCTGCCTTGGTGAGACTGCCGGTCTCTTTCAGCATCAACGCATCATGGTAAGCAAAAAAAGCACGAAACTCTGCAGGACGATGTGCGAGCGTGAGGAATACGTTGGGCACGAATCCCGCCTTCTCTTGAACTGCGAGTATCGATTCACGAATATCGTCAGGTAGATTATTGATCTCGGGTACCGGGAAACGTGAAATCGGTAGGCTTGTGGACATCAGGTCTCCCTTGCAAATTGTAGTTGGTAGAGATGAGCGTAAACACCATTGAGCTTCAGTAGCTCGGTATGACTACCTATTTCGACCAAGCGACCATGCTCAAGCACAGCGATTCGGTCGGCTCGCTCAACGGTGGATAAGCGGTGAGCAATCACCAGGGTTGTTCGGCCCCGCATCAGCGAGTCGAGTGCCTGCTGTACCGCGCGCTCCGACTCGGAATCCAGCGCCGAGGTTGCTTCATCCAGGATCAGTATCGGCGCATCTTTGTACAGCGCACGCGCAATAGCGAGTCGTTGTCGTTGGCCACCCGATAAGCGCATCCCATTATCGCCGATCATGGTACTAAGCCCTTCCGGCAAGGCGGCGATCACGTCGTCCAGGTGAGCCGCACGGACAGCTGATTCGATACGCAGCGGGTCTGGCGCTGAATCACCATAGGCGATGTTGGCAGCGATGGTGTCGTCGAACAGCACCACATGCTGACTGACCATGGCAATTTGAGCGCGCAAACTCGCCAGATTAATATGGGCGATAGGCTGCCCATCGAGCGTAATCTGCCCCGCAGATACTTCGTGAAACGCCGGTACCAGGTTGACCAGCGTACTTTTGCCACCGCCGGACATACCGACCAACGCAACAGTCTCGCCTGGTGCAATATCCATAGTAATCTCGGCTACGGCCGCATCGCCCGCATCCGGATAGCTGAAACTCACCTGCTGAAAACTCAGATGACCCTTTGCGCGCTCTTTCAGTACCACGCCTCCGGTACGCTCGACTGCCTCATCCATCATGCCGAAGACACGCTCACACGCCGCCAGGCTGCGCTGAATCGGCGCACTGATATTCGCAAGATGTTTCATTGGCGTGAGGATCAGCAGCATCGCGATAATGAACGAGGTGAACCCACCTACCGTCATTTGTCCATCACCAGCTTGCATTAACGCGATCGTGATGATGACCGCAACAGATATCGCATTCAGTAGCTGGGTGATAGGCTCGGTCGTTGCAGCCGTGCTTTCCTGGCGCAAGATGAAGCCACGCAGCCGATCGGCACGCTGCGCAAAGCGATTTCCCTCATAGCGCTGGCCACCAAATATCTTGATGACATGGCGCGCACGGATAGTTTCATCAATGGTCTGCATCAGCTCGCCATTCAGCTGCTGGCTTTCGCGAATCAGCCGCTTCAGCCGTTTTGCCGTTAAGCGTACTGCGATAGTCACTAGCGGAACCAAAGCTAGCGTGATGAGGGTAAGCTTCCAGTTCAGCCAGAACAGGTAGCCGATCAAGCCAAGTACGGTCAGGCTGTCGCGTATCAGAATCACCAAAATACTGCGAAATAAATCGAGTACTTGTATGACTTCGACCATCATCGTATTCAGCACATGGCCAGTCGCATGCCTGTCATGAAACCCGATAGGCACTTGCAGCAAGCGATCAAACATTTGCTGGCGCAGCTGCGCCGCCATGCGGCCAGATACCCACGCCATCAAGTAGGCAGCGGTAAATGTTGCCATACCTCTGATCAAAAAAATTCCAATGACGAACAGAGGCGCCAACCAAATCGGAAAACGGGTTTGGACAAAACCGTTATCCAACAGCTCCTTCATCAGGGCGGCGACCGTAGGCTCGGTCGCTGCGGTGATCGCAGTCGCGGTAAACGCGACCAGTATCCGACCCTTATAGGGCGTCAGCAGACCGAAGAGGCGCTGCAGCGAGCGCGAGAATCTCATCAGTATTCGAACCAGACGTTATCAGCGCTAAGCCAGTCAGACAGCTTAGTGCGCAAGGCATCATCAGCACGAACACGCCACTCGTCAGATAAACGGATCTCTGCAAGCGCACCCTGTTTACTGTACTGAACCACGATAGGGCACGAGGCGGCTTGTTGCTGAAACGGTTTGATCAGCTCGCGTAATTTGGCTGCATCTGCTTGCCCGTTCATAGTTACGCGCAGCGCCTTGGCAAATCCTGCGCGGGTAGCAGCGATGTCCATCACCTTCTCTGCCACAACACGTAGCCCACCTGAGAACCGATCCTCCGAGACCTTGCCTTGTATCGCGAGGAATTCATCATCCTTGAACAAGTGACGATTAGGCTCGAATAAATCGTTATAGACGGTGACTTCGACTTGTGCGCTGCCATCGTCCAGCATCACGATTGCCATACGTCCGCGCTGCGTCATCTGGAAGCGAACGCCGGCAATAATGCCTGCCAGCAGCTTAGGCTCACGGGCCGGCCCAATATCGCATAACTTAACCCGAATAAAATGCCTTACTTCGGTGGCATACGCATCAAATAAATGCCCTGAAAAATAAAAACCAAGCGCGGATTTTTCTTCGGCGAGACGCTGCTTGTCTGACCATGGTGCAACATCAACATACTCGGGCCGATCTTCAACGCCAGCATCCAGACTCTCGAACAGACTGACTTGATTAGCCGCGAGCTCGGCCTGCTCGGCGCTATCGATAGCGCGCCCTACCGAGGCCATTAGCACTCCACGGTTGATACCAAAGCAATCCATCGCACCGGCTTTAATCAACGACTCGATAGCGCGTCGATTAAGATGTCGCTTATCGATGCGTTTAACAAAATCAAATAAATCGCTGAACGGGCCCGATTCCCTCGCCTGCACAATCGCCTCAATGGCGCTTCGACCGGTACCTTTGACAGCGCCAAGGCCGTAGCGAATACGATTGGCTTTTTTGTTTGGCTCGGCAACAGCGGTGAAGCGATAGGAAGACTGATTCACATCTGGCGGCAATAAGTGCAGCCCGCAATGGCCGGTAGCATCCTCTACCAGTACCTTGATCTTGTCGGTGTCGTCCATCGCCAGCGACAAGTTGGCTGCCATGAACTCTGCCGGAAAATGTACCTTCAGATAAGCCGTGTGGTAGGACAGCAAAGCATAGGCAGCAGCGTGTGATTTATTAAAGCCGTAGCCGGCGAATTTCTCCATTAAATCAAAGATCTCATCCGCTTTCTCTTTGGTGAGACCGTTCTTTGCTGCACCCTCACGGAAGATTTCGCGGTGCTCCGCCATTTCTTCCGGTTTTTTCTTGCCCATGGCGCGACGTAGCAAGTCAGCACCGCCTAGCGAGTAGCCACCGATTACCTGCGCCATCTGCATCACCTGCTCTTGGTACACCATGATGCCGTAGGTTTCCGAGAGAATCGATTCAGTGCGCGGATCGGGATAATCAAAACGCTCGCCGTGTTTTCGCTTGCAAAAGTCCGGGATCAAATCCATCGGCCCGGGGCGATACAACGCTACCAGCGCGATGATGTCTTCAAACCGATCAGGCCGCGCATCTTTCAACATGCCTTGCATGCCGCGACTTTCAAGCTGGAACACGGCGACTGTTTTTGCGTCGGTCAGTAGCTTGTAGGTGCGCGCATCGTCAAGCGGAAGCTTGTCGAGATCAAATGCAGCGTGCTCCGGGTACAGTGCTCGAATACTCTGTACTGTTCTATCGAGAATCGTGAGCGTGGTCAGTCCAAGGAAATCGAACTTCACCAAACCAATCGCTTCAACATCATCTTTGTCGAATTGCGAGACAACACCGCCATCAGTGCCTTGGGAATACAGCGGACAAAAATCAGTCAATTGGCCCGGCGCGATCAGTACGCCACCGGCGTGCATGCCGACGTTACGTGCGATTCCCTCAACTTGCTGCGCTAGCGCGAGCAGCTGGCGCACCTCTTCTTCATTTTCTTGCCTTTCCTTCAGCAGCGGCTGCTCCTCCAGCGCATCGGCAATGGTTATCAGCTTGCCTGGTTTTTGCGGAATCAGTTTCGAGATGCCATCGCAAAAGTTATAGCCAAAGTCGAGCACACGACCGATATCACGCACCGCACCTCGTGCCGCCATGGTGCCGAAGGTAGCGATCTGTGACACTGCTTCTTTACCGTAGCGATCTTTTACGTATTGGATGACTCGATCACGACCCTCTTGGCAAAAATCGATATCAAAATCCGGCATCGACACACGATCCGGATTCAAAAAACGTTCGAACAGCAGGTTGTAAGCTAATGGATCAAGATCGGTAATTTTTAATGAGTAGGCGACCAGCGATCCAGCGCCCGAGCCGCGCCCGGGCCCAACAGGTACACCATTACGCTTGGCCCACTGAATAAAGTCAGCCACAATCAGAAAATAGCCTGGAAACCCCATGGCGATGATGGTGTCGGTTTCGAATTTCAGGCGTGACTCATAGCGCTCCCGCACCAATTCGCGCTGCGGTTCCTCGGGATAAAGCTGCTGCAGCCGCTCCTCAAGACCCGCCTTGGATTGCGCCACCAGAAATTCATTGATGCCCATGCCGTCAGGCGTCGGGAAATCCGGCAGCTGCGCTTTACCGAGGGTGAGCGAGAGGTTGCAGCGCTGTGCAATGCTCACGCTGTTTTGCAAAGCAGCGGGCATGTCTGCGAATAACTCGATCATCTCTGACTGCCGCTTGAAGTACTGCTGCTCAGTAAAGCGTTTTACTCGGCGTGGGTTGGCAAGGATTTCTCCCTCTGCAATACATACCCGTGCCTCGTGCGCAGTGAATTCTTCTTTACGGCCAAACTGCACCGGGTGGGTAGCAACAACAGGACATTGCAACTTGGCCGCGAGCTGCGTGGACTCGCGCAGCAGTGTCTCGCGCTGCTGATTACCGTCACGCTGCACCTCGATATAAAAATTCCCCGGGAAAATCGCCATCCAGCGCCGTGCACAGCGCTCTGCCAGTGCCGGGTTACCGTTTTCCAACGCCTGTCCGATATCACCGGTGTTGAATCCGGACAGCGCGATCAAGCCGTCATTGTGCGTAAGCGCCTGCAGCCACTCAGCACGGATTTCAGCCCGCCCACGGTACTGGTTGCTGAGCCAGGCCCGACTCAGCAAATCACACAACTGTAGATAGCCGGGGTAATTTTTGACGAGCAGCAGCAAGCGTGATGGCTTGTCGCGCTCGTCTTCATTACTGATCCAGACATCAGCCCCGATGATGGGCTTGATGCCCTTGGCACGCGCCGCCTTATAGAACTTGACCATGCCGAACAGGTTGGCCAGATCAGTCACCGCGAGCGCGGGTTGCTGATCATCTGCCGCTGCCTGAACTGCCTGGTCGATACGCACCAAACCATCAGCAATCGAGAACTCGGAGTGCAGGCGGAGGTGAACAAATTGCGGGGTGCTCATGCCCCGTATTTTACCTGCTGGCATCCCCCCAAAAACCGCCAAATCAATAGCAAAAATGCCATGAAATCATCTTGAAAATCGAATTTATTAAAAGTATATTTGCACTAAAAGATATTTTTAAGAATAAAACGCCGTGAAAATCTCACAAGAAGAGCTGATTTCCGTCCTCGCCCAGTTCAATCCATGGTGGCGCGGCGAGAGCGTGCCCGAGCTTCCGGATTGGCGAAGGGCGGCTTTTCGCGAGTTGCATAACTGGCTGGTGGCACCACCTGCACCGCGCGCCGTCTTGCTGTCCGGCGCCCGCCAAATCGGCAAAACCACCCTGTTGCTTCAAGTCATACAGGCACTACTGCGCAACGGCGTTCCGGCTGCAAACATCCTGTACGTGACTTTTGATCATCCGCTGCTGAAGTTGGCCGGTGTTGACGCTGTTTTACAAGCCTGGCGCGCACGCGAGCCGGCCGCTGAGGGTAGCGAATATCTATTTATGGATGAAGCGCAATTCATCCGCGACTGGGGTACCTGGATCAAGCACCAGGTCGACTTCAATAAAAGCCGGCGTATCGCGTTCACCGGCTCGGCGATGCCGATGACAGAGGCCCTACAGGAATCCGGCGTTGGCCGATGGCACACCATTCGAATGACGACGCTGTCATTTTTCGAGTATCTGCAAATCAAGCGTTTGACGTTACCGGCACTGCCACATCTTCATTCACTGCGAGAGTTGTTCCAATGGCAGACCGCTGATTTCGCGCGAGTCGCAGAGAGCGCCGAGCCTTATGTTGCGCATTTCCATGAATACTTGGTGCGTGGTGGCTTTCCCCAAACAGCGCAGGTAGAGAGCATTTCGCAAGCGCAGCGTTTGCTACGTGAAGATATCATCGACAAAGTACTCAAGCGTGACATGACCGCTCTGTTTGGGGTTCGACGCGTACTGGATCTTGAGCACACCTTTCTTTACCTGTGCATGCACGATGGTGGCCTGCTAGACGTTGCTGATTTATGCGCCAATCTGGAAGTGAAACGACCAACAGCACAAAACTTTATTGAGCTGCTCGAATCAGCGCACCTGATTCACCGGCTCGCGCCCTTTGGCTACGGTAAAGATATTCTGCGTGCTCGATTCAAAATTTATCTGGCTGATGCTGCGATGGCTCCCGCTGTCATGCTGAAAGGTAAAGCGATGCTGGAAGATCCTGCCGCATTGGGTGTCGCAACTGAAACAGCGGTTTTCAAGCACCTGCTCTCAAGGTGCTACGCCAGTAGCGTCCGCTTTTCTTATTGGCGCGGACGCAAGCAGCATGAAGTCGACTTACTTGCTGATGTAGGTGACCAGTTGATTCCATTCGAAGTCAAATACCGAAATCAACATACAGGCAAGCGCGAGCTGAGAGGTTTGCTTGAGCTGTGCGACACAAAAACCATTGAGCATGGCTATATTGTCACTCGTGCAATGCAGGATTTCGGGCGTTTCAATGAAAAACAGCTCAATGACCGGCTATCGACACAGCTAATTCGGGTACCGGCAGCGCTGCTGTGTTACTGGCTCGGCGCCTCCGAGTTGGATAGCACGGAACAGCCCGTCAGCCTGTAGACGCCGACGCTTATAATTCGTTTTGCCGTTTTTGTTCACACAAACCGATGCAGTCCAGCCAACCCACCGTCAATATTTCAGCTTATAAATTCGTCACGCTCGATGACACCACCGACCTGCGCCCGCGCTTCCTGCAGCGCTGTCAGGACCTCGAGCTGAAGGGGACAATTCTGCTCGCCCCCGAGGGTATCAATATGTTCCTCGCCGGTAGCCGTGCGGGAATTGATGGCTACCTGGATTGGATGCGTCAAGACGCCCGCCTCGCCGATATCATTCCCAAAGAAAGCCTCTCGGAGCGTCAGCCTTTCCGGCGCATGCTCGTGCGCCTGAAAAAAGAGATCATCACCATGAAGAATCCGGTGATCAAGCCGGAGCTGGGTCGCGCACCCGCGGTAACCGCGCAGGACCTGAAACGTTGGCTGGATCAGGGCCATGACGATGAAGGCAAACCGGTGGTGATGGTCGATACCCGCAATGCGTTTGAAGTGGATGTGGGTAGCTTTGACAATACGCTGGACTATCGCATCAATAAATTCAGCGAATTTCCTGAAGTGATCGCGCAGCATAAAGATGAACTCAATGACAAAACGATCGTTACCTTCTGTACCGGCGGCATACGCTGCGAGAAAGCGGCGATCTATATGCGCAACATTGGTTACCACCGCGTCTACCAGCTCGATGGCGGTATTTTGAAATACTTCGAAGAGGTGGGCGGCGCGCACTACACCGGCGACTGTTTCGTGTTTGATCATCGTACTGCGCTCAACCCGCTGCTCGAAGAAACTGCTACTGTGCAGTGCTTTGCCTGTCGCTCGGTCGTCACTCCACTAGAGCAGCAATCGCCGCACTATGTTGAAGGAAAGTCATGTCCACGTTGCGCGAGCGAAGCAGCAGTCGCCTGACAGGCTGACACCGCTGCTCGACTGGCTGCGTAACCCGCTCATGCCTAACCGCCAGCGCCGCATTGCTCATGTCGATATGGATGCGTTTTACGCCTCGGTCGAGCTGCTTCGCTATCCAGAGTTACGCGGCCAAGCGGTAGTGATTGGTGGCCGCTCGCTGAATCAACCAACAATCAACAATGACGGTACACGAGCGTTTGCAAAGCTGCGCGATTACGCTGGGCGCGGCGTCGTCACCACCTCGACCTATGAAGCCCGGGCGCTTGGCGTGTTCTCGGCGATGGGCATGATGAAAGCGGCCAAACTGGCACCCGAGGCATGGCTATTGTCCGCAGATTTTGAAGCGTATCGACATTACTCACGTTTATTCAAACAAGCAGTGAGAGATATCGCGCCACAGATCGAAGATCGTGGCATCGATGAGATCTATATCGATCTAACCGAGTTGCCACAAGATTCGGTGCTACTCGCAGAACAGATCAAGCAGGCCGTGCGTGAAGCCACCGGGCTCTCGTGTTCGATCGGCATCGCGCCGAATAAGCTACTCGCAAAAATAGGCTCGGAGCTGGATAAGCCAGACGGCATCACGTTGTTAACGATGGACGATGTACCTACACGCATCTGGCCGATGGCGGTTCGCAAGATTAACGGCATTGGCCCCAAGGCTACTGAAAAGCTGGCCGCGCTAGGTATACAAACCATTGGCGAACTGGCAAAACAATCAAAAGCTTATTTGGCGCAGTATTTCGGGAGCCGCTACAGCGAGTGGCTGTACCACGCTGCACGCGGTCTGGACGATCGACCCGTTAGCACTAGCTCGGAACCGAAATCCATCAGTCGCGAGACAACGTTTGAACGTGATCTGCATGTCAAGACTGATCGCGCAAAACTCTCCGATATCTTTACCCGCCTCTGCATACAAGTCGCAGGTGATTTACGGCGCAAGGGCTATGTCGGTAAAACTATCGGTATCAAGCTTCGCTACGATGACTTCAAAACCCTGACGCGTGACCTTAGCCTGCCGATTGCCACCGATGACGCAGACGAGATAAGGCGTGCAGCGGGTGAGTGCTTGAAGCGCGCACCTCTCGAACAGCGCCTGCGACTACTTGGTGTCAGGGTGTCGGCGCTGCAAAAGAAACACGCGCAAATAGAAAAGCTCGCACCCCAAGCAGCCTTGTTACTGGGATAGCGAAAAATATTCATGTATATCGGTCGGTTCGCGCCCTCGCCAACGGGCCCGCTACACGCGGGATCATTAGTCGCGGCTGTCGCGAGTTATCTTGATGCGCGGGCGCACCATGGCCGCTGGCTGATACGCATTGAGGATATTGACGAGGCACGTACCGTTGTCGGCGCTGCTGAGCACATCATTCAGACACTGGCCGCTTTTGGTATGGAATCTGACG
Source organism: Burkholderiaceae bacterium (assembly GCA_018882935.1). Classification (GTDB taxonomy): domain Bacteria; phylum Pseudomonadota; class Gammaproteobacteria; order Burkholderiales; family Burkholderiaceae_D; genus Pernthalerella. The sequence goes on from VERA01000019.1 coordinate 27,033, forward strand.
GCGATATTCTCTGGCAAAGCCATCGCAAAGACCGCTACAGCACCGCCTTTAATCAACTTGGTAATGCAGTTTATGCCTGCGCCTGCAGCAGAAAAGAAATCGCTGATTCGCGCGTGACATTCGCCGCCGACGGTGCAGTGATCTATCCGGGTACCTGTCGCAACGGACTAGCGCCGGATAAAGCAGCACGCGCATGGCGGGTTCGGGTTCCTGATGCGACCGATCCGCATACGCGCATTCAATTTGAAGACCGCTGGCAGGGTCTGATCGAAGAGAATCTTGCCGATAATGTCGGGGACTTTGTATTAAAGCGTGCCGATGGTTTTTGGGCGTATCAGCTCGCGGTAGTCGTCGACGATGCTGAGCAGGGCGTGACAGATATTGTGCGTGGCGCCGACTTGCTCGAGTCGACCGCACGCCAAATCTATTTACAGCAATTACTTGGCTTCAGAGTACCGCGTTACCTGCACGTGCCGGCAGTGGTGAATGATCGTGGAGAAAAACTCTCCAAACAAACCGGCGCGCAACCACTCGACACAACCCACCCGATCAAAGCACTGATGGAAGCCGCTGATCATCTTGATCTACGGCTTAATGCAGTACTGCACGACACGCCAAACGCGATTGATGATTTTTGGGCGGTGGCGATTCCCGCATGGGGACAGCGCTTTGCCGTTGGTTGACGTCGCTAACTGCAGTATGCAGTCAGCGTCGACATGCGGCGGTCTTGATGACTACCTTGAGATTTATTTCAGCCCTTAGAGCGACCGCCTAAAAGCGCAGCTCGCTTGGGCGGGGTCTTGGCATTGCGAGCATCAGCGGGCTTCGCTTCCGTTGGTACCGCCGGCGCTGCAGGCTCATACGGTTTCAAGAACCACGGGTCGACTTTTTCCTTGCGCGGTATGGGAGCGCTGGCAGCGCGTGGGCCACGCTCGGTGCGACGCTCTGAACGGTCGGCATATCTGTCACCTTGGCGGTCACTCTGACGATCAGCGCGATCACTACGTTCACCCCGGTCAGCACGCTCTCCTCGGCCGCTGCGCGGATGAAAATCCTCCAGCTCTACCGGCACCAACTTTTGCTTGATGAGCTTTTCAATATCTGCCAACAAGCGCGCATCTTTGTCACAGTACAAGGACAGCGCATCACCGGAAGCCCCGGCACGACCGGTGCGGCCGATGCGATGCACATAATCTTCGGCGTTATACGGAAGGTCATAATTAATCACGCAAGGCAGCTCGGCAATATCCAACCCACGCGCCGCGACATCAGTAGCTACCAAGACATCGATGCCGCCCGCTTTGAATGCTTCCAGGGCTGCCATACGCTCTCCTTGGGTTTTATCGCCATGGATCGCCGAGGCCTTGACACCCGCACGTTCTAGCTCGCGCGCCAAGCGCGATGCACCGATCTTGGTATTGGAGAACACAATCACTTGCCGTATCTCACGCTGCTTCAGCAAATGCACAACAGCATCGCGCTTGGCTTCTTCCTCGACCTTATAGATGATCTGCGTTACCCGCTCTGCCGTTGCATTGCTGCGTGCTACCTCAATCAGCTGCGGATTTTTCAGAAAGCTGGCGGCGAGTTTTTTTATCTCCGGCGAGAATGTCGCGGAGAACATCAAATTCTGTCGCTGCTTGGGAAGCAGATTGATGATGCGCTGCAGATCAGGCAAGAAGCCCATGTCGAGCATACGATCTGCTTCATCCATCACAAAAATTTCTGTCTGCGAGAGGTTGAGCGTTTTCTGCTGCACATGATCCAGCAAACGTCCGGGCGTGGCGATCAAAATCTCAACGCCCGCCCTGAGCACCGCAGTCTGCGGCGCCATATCCATGCCACCGAACACGACCGTAGAGCGCAGCGGTGTATGGCGTGAGTAGGCCTTTACGTTTTCAGCCACTTGGTCCGCCAGCTCGCGTGTTGGCGTGAGGATCAGCGCACGCACCGGGTGACGCGCAGGAGAAGCGCTGGTGTTGGCGTGCGGGAGCAGCTGCTGAATGATGGGGAGCGAGAATCCGGCGGTCTTGCCCGTACCCGTCTGCGCAGCACCCATCACATCTCGGCCTTGCAAAACCACTGGTATCGCTTGCGCCTGAATCGGGGTGGGGTGTTGATAGCCCTGCTCGGTAAGCGCCTGCAGGATGGGCGGCGCGAGGCCGAATTCATCAAAACGGGGAAGCGATGCGGTCGCAGCTTCGGGGGCGGTGGGGGTGTTCAGCTCTGGCATTCGTCGGAATCGGTTTAACGCTGCAGTATAGCACCCGCGCCTCTGAATCGACCTACAAGTAATTGATTGTTAAAGGAAACACGCCGCACCAGAGGGCGCAGCCACGCCCATACAACGTAGGGTATGCGGACGCGCCGGTAGATAAATTTGAATGCCCCAAAGGAATGGACGTCCGGCAAATCAATGGCTTTCGATATCCCTGCATCGATGTATAGCCGCACAAGCCAAACCATTACACGTTGCGGATCAGCAGATAAAACCCGTATTGCGCGTGCATTTAGAAATTTCTATAACCAAAGCGCTACCCCATCAAAACCATAGACCTCAAAAAACATAGTGCATCAAGTAATCATTTTTCAAGAAAAACATTAGCGTATTCAGCGAACACTAGACAGATCAGCGTAACCAAAAAATGGGGTGAATAATCATAGCTTTCAACTATATCGGCGCGATGACCTTTCTGGTTTTCATAAGCCGAAATAATCATTTTCTAGAGCGATTTTTATGAACAGACTAAAAAATCTAACCCAGCGTGCGGTAGAAACACCGTCGACAAGAGCGGTTGCCAAGCCGACGCACGAGAAAACGGTTTATAAAGGCACCAAAATACCAACAGCCATCCAGGCACGAACGGTAGAATTCCAAAAGTCCAGTGGCAGCATTCTGGAATCCAAGCAAAAAGCTCAAAGCAGCCTTGTTGGCGACAAAACCAAGCCGGATATCGTCAACGTCACAGAAGAAACACAAAAAGTACGGTCACTTAATGCACCCGAAACAAACGGCCTGATTAGCCGCCCAGGGCATCGCGACTTCGCCAATTTAGGGCCAAACCAGAAAGCTGCAATATCGAAGTATGCTTTCAGTAATGAGGATAATGAGCTGCTTCATCTCGTGGATCCTAATAATGCAGCATTCAAAGCATTCAGGAAAGATGTGCTTAAAGAAGAGCCTGATGCTCCGCTTACACTGAACGCAGTGAAAAAATTCTCTGAGTTTATACATAAAGCAGAAGTAGAGCTCGGCAAAAAATTTGTAATTATTTCTTCAATCGACTCTAAATATGAAGATGCAGGAGTATTTAGGCCAAAAAATCCGATCGCTAACCAGATATCAGCTTCAGAGCATCTGATGAACGTATGGTTAATGACAGATCAAGAGAGGAATGTTTTTGAGATTTTCAGTACAGAATATGTAGAAAATCATATGTCACATTTTGAAAATGGAATGGTCACCCAGGTTACCCTGTCTGCGTACTTAAAATTCATGAAAAATTCTCCGACACTCGGTCGACAAGGCGAAAAAGGAGGGCGCTGGGTTCAGCCTAAAGATACGATTGACAAAGCTTTTCAGTACCAAAAGGAAAAACCGCATCTCAGCCTGGCACAGGTGCTTACTACAAAACTTGGATGGGCAGAAGGTTCCCTTGATAACGACGTAATGCTGGCGCTGATTGATCACACTACCAGCGTAGATGATCTAGAAATGCCAACGCGAGAACATCAAGGTGCGAATAATTTATTCTTTGATAGTGGACATACCCATGGAACCTTGGAAAAAGAAGTAATAGCCCCTGTAATTGAGAAAAACAAAATTGCGATTGGAATTTTTGGCTTACCTGAGGATCACGCGCTGCACCCGTCAAATGCTAAACCCGGTAATTATTTGGAGGTCGAGAAATTCCTTAGCTCTGAAAAGGAAGTGAATAATCTTAAAAGATTGATGCGTACGCCGCTACAAGAATTGAAACCTAATGATTTATAAGCTGATACGAAGGGATTCGGTATCTTCTAAAAACAGCGGAATCTCAGCGACGGCTCTGAGGGCAATTCGCTCGTCATGCGCATGACTTGTTGAGCCACGCATTTCTCTAAATGCCTTTCCATACAGCCCAGTCGGTTGCTCTGCCGACGGGTGAGGTTCATAAAATCATTTGGTGGGCCCCCCGTGAGTCGAACACGGCACCAACGGATTATGAGTCCGCTGCTCTAACCAAGCATGAGCTAGGGGCCCGAAACTGATGTGATCAGTTAAAGCTGCATTGTAACGGTCAGATCGCGATTCGACGAGGCCACAAGGGCCACGCCGACCGAAACCCAAGATCAACCGCCCTCGAGGAAACTCTTGAGCTTGTCGGAGCGCGAGGGATGACGCAGCTTGCGCAATGCCTTCGCCTCGATTTGCCGAATACGCTCACGAGTCACGTCGAACTGCTTGCCGACCTCTTCCAGCGTGTGGTCGGTCGACATCTCAATACCAAAACGCATCCGCAGTACTTTTGCCTCGCGCGGCGTCAGGGAGTCGAGTACGTCTTTCACGACACCCCGCATGGAGGCATGCAGCGCCGCATCAGACGGTGCCAAGGTGTTGAAATCCTCGATGAAATCGCCCAAGTGCGAGTCGTCGTCGTCGCCGATCGGCGTCTCCATCGAAATCGGCTCTTTGGCGATCTTCATGATCTTGCGGATTTTATCTTCCGGCATCTCCATCTTCAGCGCCAGCGTGGCTGGATCTGGCTCGGAACCGGTCTCTTGCAAAATCTGGCGCGAGATACGGTTCATCTTGTTGATGGTCTCGATCATGTGCACCGGAATACGAATCGTACGGGCCTGATCAGCGATCGAGCGCGTGATCGCCTGACGAATCCACCAGGTGGCATAGGTCGAGAATTTATAGCCGCGGCGGTACTCGAATTTATCGACCGCTTTCATCAAACCGATGTTGCCTTCCTGGATAAGATCGAGGAATTGCAAGCCGCGGTTGGTGTATTTCTTCGCGATCGAAATCACCAGGCGCAAGTTCGCCTCGGTCATCTCGCGTTTTGCTTTACGGGCCTTGGTCTCGCCAGCGGCCATTTTCTTGTTGATCTCGCGCAGGTCGGTCAGCGGCAACACAACCCGCGACTGCAGATCGAGCAGCTTTTGCTGCAGTTCTTTGATGGTCGGAACATTACGCGCCAGCACTGTGCTGTAGGCATGGTTGCCGCCGACTTCACCATCGATCCATTTAAGGTTGGTTTCGTTACCCGGGAAAACCTTGATGAAGTGGGTACGCGGCATGCCGCATTTGTTAACGGCGACATCAAGGATCTGGCGCTCGATCTGACGCACTTCGTCTACCTGCGCGCGCAATGTATCGCACAGCTTCTCGACGACCTTGGCGGTGAAACGAATACCCATCAGTTCATTCGAAATCGCCTCTTGCGCTTTGACGTAGGGCTTCGAGTTATAGCCCTCACGCTCATAAGAGCGGCGCATTTTGTCGAACTGTGTGCTGATGGTGTCAAACTTGGCGAGCGAGTCCTGCTTTAATTGCTCAAGCTGCTCGGGCGAGAAGCCAGCAGCGCCGCCGCCGGCATTCGAGGTTTCTTCTTCCTCGTCTTCCTCGTCCTCATCCTCGTCGTCCTCATCCTCCTCGTCCGCCACTTTGATCGGCAGTGGCGCGACCGGTGCATCATCCGGAGCATTAGGGTCGACCAGCCCATCGACGATCTCGTCGATTTTGGATTCGTCTTTACGAATCCGTTCAGCCAGCGCGAGAATTTCCGAGATGGTCATCGGGCAAGCAGAAATTGCCTGAATCATGTCTTTCAGGCCCGCCTCGATACGTTTGGCGATTTCAATCTCGCCTTCGCGCGTGAGCAATTCCACCGAGCCCATTTCGCGCATGTACATGCGCACCGGGTCGGTGGTTCGGCCAAAATCAGAATCCACGGTCTGCAGCGCCGCCTCGGCAGCGGCTTCTGCATCTTCGTCGTTGGCAACCGTCGCGACATTGTCCGACAGCAGCAAGGCTTCGGCATCGGGCGCGTGCTCGTAGACCGCGATGCCCATGTCATTGAAGGTGCTGATGATGCCTTCGATTGCTTCCGGATCGATGATGTTTTCCGGGAGGTGATCGTTGATCTCAGAGTGCGTCAGGAAGCCGCGATCCTTGCCCAGCTTGATCAGCGTTTTCAGCTTCTGGCGACGGCGCTCGAGTTCTTCTTCGCTCGCCTCCGAGTCTGCCGCAAAGGCATCTTTCAGGAACTGCTTTTCTTTATTCTTGCGATCACGCGCCTTCGCCTTGTCGGCTGCCTTGAGCTGCTCGGCACGCTCAACCGCATTCAGTTGCGCGATCTCGTCACTCTCAGGCTGGAAGTCACGCGGCTTGCGACCACGGCGGCCGGGCACCTTGACCGAGGGCAGTACATAGCCGGAGGTATCGATCGCCGCCAATGCAGCAGCGTCGGTAGTTTGCTTGACCGACAAAATCTGATGATCGCCTTTGGGCTCAGTTTTACTGGCCGCTGCTTTGGCAGGCGTTTTGTCGGTAGCCGGCTTAGCCGCTGGCTTCTGCGGCACGGCAACGGCTTTCTTGGCCGGCGCGCTCGCTTTGGCGTCAGGCTTTTTGGCAACCGCTGCGCCCTTCTTGGCCGGCGCTTTGGCGGCGGGCGCTGGCTTGGCAACTACCTTGCCCTTGGGCTTGCTCGCGGGGGTAGCGGCTTTTACCGGCTTTTTGGCAGCAGCCTTGACCGCGGCGGCGGGCTTTGCGCCAGCCTTGGTCGGCGCCTTATTGGCTGGCTTGCTGTTCGCTGCTGATTTAGGCTTTACAGTGGCCGACTTCTTGGCCGGGGTCTTGGCTGCAGCCTTGACCGGTTTTGCCGGTTTCTTGGCCGTGGCGGCTGCGCCGCGCGCGTTTGCAACCTTGGCTTTCTCCTTGGTTGCCGAATTTTTTACAGTTTTTTTGCTTGTCGCCATGGATCGATCCACCCTTGGGAGTTAGTCGATGCTGCAAGTGGACCGGGGAGTTGGCCGCGCTGGTATCCAGCATGCCGGCAGTGGGTCGCGTTCGTGCGCCGTTGTTACTGCCGCTCTCGGTGGCCGCCCGCCCGGCGGGGTCTACACAGTAGAACGTTAAATTGCACTCTGTGCGAAACAGAATGAAAAGCCGTCGATGATAGCACAACGAGTGCCTGTTTCCCTCGCAAAGCAGCAGTAATCCGCCTACGTCGGCGCTTCGAACGCCTTGATTTTTAAGGGTTCAGCAAGCCGATATTAATAATTATGTAATTTCAGATTCGTCTGATGCCTTCGTTTGATACCTTCGTGTGATGCATTCGTTTGCTGCTTGGCTTCAGGCTAATCCGGAGAATGATGCGATTTGCCGCCCGAGTTTGATTTACTCTCGGGGTCGATCTCGGCCATCGCGCGTAGCCGATCAAGCTTGACCGAAATCTCGCGGTAGCGCGAGCGCGCATGCTCATCGGGTAAGCCTTGTGCTACCAAGCGGTCCTGTTCAGCGCGCAGCGAGCGCATGGTGCTTTGCTTGATCGCGCCTGCCAGCTCCAATCGCGCCGGCTCGAGCTCGGGCGAAGGCTCGGCCAGCACCTCGGCAATGAGCGCATCAAGTTCGCCGCCATCGCGCAACTGCTCCGCCAGCACTGCAAAACCACCGTCGCCCGACACCTGCCGGGCTACCGCAACCACTCGGCGCAGAGTATCGCCATGATCTGGCGCGCTGACGCACAGTGCCTGCAGCGCATCGTCATCCAGCTCATGCGCAAGCGCGGGATGCGCGAACAATAGACGTAGCACTTTGCGCTCGAGCTCCACCGGGGGCTTGCGCCGCACGGCACGCGGCGCAGACCGCAAAAATTTTTTTTGATTCGCATTCGACAGCTCGAACAAGGTATCGAGCTCTTGCGCGGTGCTGTTGGTTATTTGTGCCAACTGACGCAGCACCTGTAAACGTAATGCCGACGGCGGCATCGCTTGTATCAGCGGCTTGGCATCAAACTGCGCGCGCGCGCAGCCTTCGGCAGTCAAAAGGTCTTGGTCTTCGGTCACTGTCGCTATCAAAAACTGCGATAGCGGCGTGGCATCTTGAATTAATTGTTCAAATGCTTGTACGCCGTGCGCGCGAATAAAGCTATCGGGGTCATGCTCAATCGGTAGAAATAAAAACTTCAAGGTACGGTTGTCGCTTGCATGCGGCAGGCAGGCCTCGAGTGCCCTGCGTGCCGCGCGTCGGCCCGCTGCGTCACCATCGAAACTGAATACCACTTGATCGGTCTGGCGCAGCAGCTTCTGCACGTGAACGGGAGTGCACGCAGTACCGAGTGTCGCCACCACTTGCGCCACACCAAACTGCGCCAGCGCGACCACGTCCATGTAACCCTCGGTCACCAGCACATGACCTTTTTCGCGAATCGCCTGACGTGCCTCAAACAAGCCGTATAGCTCGGTCCCTTTTTGAAATAGTGGCGTCTCGGGCGAGTTCAGGTACTTGGGCTCGCCCTGGTCCAGCACGCGACCCCCGAAGCCGATGACCTGACCTTTGGTATTCCGAATCGGGAAAATAATACGATCGCGGAAGCGGTCATAGCGTTTGCGCGCAGCGCCCTCTTCATCACTTTTCTCGATCACCATGCCGGCTTCGACCAACACTGCGTCTTCGTACTCGGGAAATACGCTACGTAGACTATCCCAGGCGTCAGGCGCATAGCCGATCCAGAATTTTGCCGCGATTTCTCCCGTCAAACCACGTCGCTTGAGGTAATCAATTGCATGTGGTGCGGCCCGTAGCTGCTGCCGATAGAAATCGCAGGCGCGGTTCATCACCTCAGACAGGGCCAGACTTTTTGCTTGAATTGCAGCGCGCTGCTCGGGCGGCAAGCGCTGTTCTTGCTCCGGTACTGCCATACCGGTTTGTTGGGCGAGATCTTTGACAGCTTCAATGAAGCTCATGCCAGAGAACTCCATCATGAAACCGATCGCACTACCATTGGCACCGCACCCAAAGCAATGGTAAAACTGCTTGGCAGGACTAACCGTGAATGACGGCGATTTTTCGTTATGAAACGGACACAGCCCGAGGTAGTTAGCACCACCCTTCTTTAATTGCACGTAGCGCCCCACCACCTCGACGATATCGATACGGTTGAGCAGGTCTTGCAAAAAACTCTGCGGTATCACAGCGTGTTCGCGTCACATCGAAGAAGTGCGGTGTTCACTTGGCGAGCGCGGCTTTGACCATGCCCGATACTGCCGTCATATCAGCACGCCCCGCGAGCGTGGGCTTCAGCACCGCCATGACCTTACCCATGTCTTGCGGGCCGCCCGCAGCCGTTTGCTGAATAGCCGCAAGCACCGCGGCTTGCACCTCTGCCTCTGACATTTGCGCGGGCATGTAAGCGGCCAACACCGAGATTTCTGCTTTCTCTTTGTCTGCCAGATCCTGACGGCCACCTGCCTCGAACTGCGTAATCGAATCTTTACGCTGCTTGATCATTTTTTCGATCACCGACAGTACCTGATCATCGCCCAGCTCGATACGCTCATCCACTTCGCGTTGTTTGATCGCTGCGTTGATCAACCGAATCGTGGCCAGCTTCTCGCTCTCCTTGGCGCGCATCGCGGCTTTCATGTCATCGGAGAGTTTTTCCTTGAGAGTCATGTTCGCTCCTGTTCATTATGGTTCAGCACAGTGTAGAAATGCGCTGCGCCGACCGCAATCAAATTATCGGGGTGCATAAAGGGAAAACCCGCCGCGGAGCGTTTCCGGAGCGGGTTTTAGTGTATTGCCGACTCGCCATCCGGCGAGCCTGAAATCAGTAGAGCTTTTTCGGCAGCAGTTGGCTGCGAATACGCTTGTAGTGGCGCTTGACTGCGGCTGCTTTTTTACGCTTGCGCTCGGAGGTGGGTTTCTCGTAGAACTCGCGCGCGCGCAGTTCGGTCAGCAAACCGGTTTTCTCAATGCTGCGCTTGAAGCGACGCAGGGCTACCTCGAAGGGCTCGTTTTCTTTAACGCGAATAATGGTCATGAACAATCACTAATATTTAAGCAACGCAGAGCCCGCGAGTATAACAGCGAACTTGAGCGAGCGAAAGCTTCGTTCGCGCCCATTTTGCTTGATCGGCTAGACCGGCGCTGCACCCGGGTCTGATATCAAACCGACAAGCCAGCCGCCACGCCTGAGGCCCAAGCCCACTGAAAGTTGTAGCCGCCCAGCCAGCCGGTTACATCCACCGCCTCCCCAACGAAATAAAGGCCCGGGACCGCCTGCACCATCATGCTCTGCTGCGACAAGGCCCGCGTATCCACGCCGCCGAGCGTCACCTCGGCCTTGCGGTAGCCCTCCGAGCCGTTCGGCGTGAGTTGCCAGCGGTTCAGGCTGTCGCCGAGCCGCCGGAGTTGCTGATCAGGCAATTCTGCTACCCGCGCACCAGCCTCGAACCCGTTAGCAGCCAGCCAGGCCTCGGCCAGCCGGGTTGGCAAATATTGCGACAGCCAGTTGCCAATGGCTTTTCGAATGGCTGATTTTTGCTCGACCAGTACCTGCCCGACATCCAAGTCCGGCAACAAGTTAAGGCTGATCGCCATATCCTCGCGCCAGTAATTCGAGATCTGCAGCACCGCCGGGCCCGATAAACCCCGATGCGTAAACAGCAGATCCTCGCGAAACTGGCCGCGCGACTTGCGCTCGCCTGCTGCAATGTCAACCTCCAGCGCAATACCCGCCATTGGCACATAAGGCGACCAGCCCGCCGCGTCGAAGGTGAGCGGTACCAGCCCGGGGCGCGGCTCGATTAACGGCACATCAAACTGCTTCGCAATCCGGTAAGCAAAATCAGTGGCGCCGATTTTTGGAATCGACAGACCGCCCGACGCAATGACCAGATGCTCAACCGATAACTCGCCCGCACTGGTCTCGAGAATGAAACGATCATGTTGTTGTGAACGCTGCCTCGCTACACGATGAACAGTGGCCGGCATGCGCCAGTGCACGCCACCAAGCGCGCATTCCGCTTTCAGTAAATTGATAATATCTTCCGCCGAGCGATCGCAAAATAACTGGCCCTTGTGCTTTTCGTGAAAGGGAATACGGTACTTATTGACCAAGGCAATAAAATCCTGCGGCGTATAACGCGACAGCGCGCTACGACAAAAATGCGGATTTTGAGATAAGTACTGCGGCCAATTGGCGTCGGTGTTGGTGAAGTTGCAGCGACCACCTCCGGAAATTCTGATTTTCTCTGCAAGTTTGGCAGAGTGATCGATCAGTACGACAGAGCGACCACGCTGAGCGGCCACTGCGGCGCACATCATGCCGGCTGCGCCGGCGCCAATCACGCCGACATCAAATACTTCACTCATGAAAATACTTCGCTCATGATCGCAGTTGCTTTGCCACGCGCAGGCAATGCGCTACTTGCTCAGAAATCGGTGCGGGAATCGGCTGCTTCCCCTGCAACGCTTGCTGGATCCATTGTGCAGTAACACGAGCGTCGTTCGATGATGGCAGTACTGGAAGCGTATCATTCGGCGCCTGGCGTTCGATCAATTCCGTTGATTGGCCTTGACTAAACCACGTTACTGCGTTGGCGCGCTTGGGGTTCGCGACGGTCTCACCTTCGGTGCCACGCATTAAAAAAATATCTCCGCGCGCTTGATCTTCCACGGTCAGAAAATATTCAGACAGCACAGGCAAATACTCGGGGTGGGTGTACGACACCAATCGTAATACCGGCTGATTAAAGGGCTGCATGATCTTGACCAGCGTGTGCGTGGAGTTACGCAGCCCCAGCACACGACGCAGCTGCAGCAACTGATAAATTTTCGGTGCCAGTACGCTGATCGGTATGAACACCGGGTTGCGCTGCATGAGTGCATCGCTGACTTGCAGCGCGTTGTTGACAGCGCCGATACCGAGCGCCTCAAAAATCTCGGCTGTGGTGACGCGACCGGGGTCTTCAGTTACGCCATGCACCAGCACCGGCACGCCCTCTCGTGCCAGCAATAGCGCGAGCAGGGGCGTCAGATTCGGTAACTGCCGAGAACCGTTATAGCTGGGGATAACGACCGGCGCATAGGTAGTTAGTGGCGCTGACAGCGGCTGAAAGCTGGCCTCGGCTGCTTCAAGAAATCCGGCAATCTCGGCTACCGATTCGCCCTTGATGCGCATACCGATCAGCAGAGCGCCAAGCTCAAGATCAGACACGCGCCGCTCCAGCATCGCTGCGTATACCGCTCGCGCGTCAGCTTGCGACATATCGCGCGCGCCCTTTTTACCGCGACCAATTTCACGGATTAATGGCGCTGCATTAAAAGCTAAGTTTTGACCGGACATGCTGCTAGCTTACACCGCTGCTCTCGTGCCATGGGTTTTGTGCTGATGCCATGCTCTACAATCATGACCCTGATCCACCGCATCCCTCATCTTATGCGCTCATCATGATTGTTCTTGGCGTCGAATCCTCGTGCGACGAAACCGGCTTGGCGCTGTATGACACCGAGCGCGGTCTGCTGGCCCACGCGTTGCACTCGCAGGTAGCGATGCACGAAGCCTATGGCGGTGTTGTTCCGGAACTAGCGTCGCGTGATCATGTCCGGCGTGCCCTACCTTTGCTGGAACAGGTGCTCGATCAGGCACAAATCGCACTATCGTCAATTGATGCGATCGGTTATACCCAAGGCCCTGGCTTGGCGGGTGCGCCATTTGTGGGG
>VERA01000081.1 GCA_018882935.1 Burkholderiaceae bacterium
CTCCACAGTGGTGCCTGCGCGCGCGGTCAACCTGCACCAAGCCACCTCAGAGTCCGAGTCTGAGTAAGTCTCTTTCGCCTCGTGACCTTCGGTCCGGGGCAGGCTGATGCGCGCTGTCATGGTCGGCGTGGACTTCGGCAAGGGCGACTTCCACGCTAGCCTCGAAGAACTCGCATTGTTGTCTACCTCTGCCGGTGCGCAACCGGTAGCGGCAATTACTGGGCGGCGCTCAAGCCCGGACGCCTCGCTCTTCGTGGGCTCGGGCAAGGCCGACGAAATAGCTGAGGCGTTGACTGACCTGGGCGCAGACCTGGCGATCTTCAACCACGCACTCTCGCCGGCGCAGCAGCGTAACCTTGAGCGACACCTCAAGGTACGCGTGATCGACCGCACCAGCCTGATACTCGATATCTTTGCCCAGCGAGCGAAAAGCCACGAAGGTAAGGTGCAGGTGGAGCTGGCGCAACTACAGCACCTGGCCACCCGCCTGGTGCGGGGGTGGACTCACCTTGAACGGCAAAAAGGCGGTATCGGTCTGCGTGGCCCGGGCGAAACCCAGCTTGAGACCGATCGGCGCTTGATCGGTGAGCGGGTCAAGATGTTACGGTCCAAGCTCGAAAAACTGCAGCGTCAGCGTCTAACGCAGCGACGCGCGCGCGAGCGCAGTGCAACATTTTCCGTATCGCTTGTCGGCTATACCAACGCAGGGAAGTCCACCCTGTTTAACAACATGACAAAGGCAGGCGTCTACGCCGCCGACCAGTTGTTCGCCACGCTGGATACCACCTCGCGCCGCATGCACTTGGGCGAGGTTGGCAATATCGTGCTGTCCGACACCGTGGGTTTTATCCGGGAGTTGCCAACGCAGCTGGTGGCTGCCTTCCGCGCGACCCTGGAGGAAACCATACATGCTGATCTGCTGCTGCATGTGGTTGATGCCGTGAGCCCGGTGCGCGACGAGCAGATTGTGCAAGTGAATCAGGTGCTTGCAGAGATTGGCGCGGATCATATTCCGCAAATTCTGGTTTGGAACAAGATCGATGTTGGCGGGCAAGGCCCCGGCGTGGAATATGATGAATATGATAAAATTCGCCGTGTTTTTGTGAGTGCAAAAACCGGCGAAGGCATTGATTTGTTGCGCAATGCGATCGCGAGAAGCACTCAGCACCCCCACCGACCGCAGAACACCACGACGGCATGTTCGGATCAATAAAAAAAAGATTTGGCCTGAAATTTTCCTTGAACGACCCTCGCTGGGGTCGTGGCTCGCAGGATAATGACAACAAAGAGCCGCGGCAAACGGGTCGACCGAATGATGGTCCCCCCGATCTTGACCAGCTCTGGCGCGATTTCAACCAACGCATCAACCGGCTGCTGCGCGGCAAGGGCGGCGGTAATGCAGGAGGCGGTTCGGGCAATGATGGCGATGACGATGTACGCGGTGCTGGCATCAGCGCGGGCGTCGCCGGCGCGGTTATCGTATTTCTCTGGTTAGTGAGCGGCTTCTTCATTATCCAGGAAGGTCAAACCGGCATCGTGCTCACTTTCGGTAAATACAGTCACTCGGCGCAGCCGGGTTTCAATTGGCGCTGGCCGTATCCGATTCAGACCCAGGAGACGGTTAATTTGTCACAGGTTCGTACGGTCGAAGTGGGCTACCGCAGTAATGTGCGCAACAAGCTGGCGCGTGAATCGCTGATGCTGACCGACGACGAAAACATTATCGATATCCAGTTCGCTGTTCAGTACCGGCTGAAAGATGCTTCGGCATGGGTATTTAATAATCGCGATCAGGAAGAAACCGTCAAACAGGTCGCGGAGACTGCGATTCGCGAGGTGGTTGGAAAGTCCAAGATGGATTTCGTGCTGTACGAAGGTCGCGAGAAAGTTGCCTTCGATACCAGCACCTTGATGCAACAAATTCTTGATCGCTACGCCACGGGTGTGCTGGTCGCCAACGTCACCATGCAGGCGGTGCAACCGCCGGAGCAGGTGCAGGCGGCTTTTGATGATGCGGTTAAAGCGGGTCAGGATCGCGAGCGCCAGAAAAACGAGGGCCAGGCCTACGCCAACGATGTCATTCCCAAGGCGCGCGGCGCAGCCTCGCGTTTGATGCAAGAGTCTGAGGGCTACCGCGCGCGCGTGGTTGCGAACGCCGAGGGTGAGGCTGCGCGTTTTAACAAAGTACTGGTCGAGTATCAACGCGCGCCCGGTGTGATGCGTGATCGCTTGTACATTGAAGCAATGCAGCAGATTTTTGCGAGCACGACCAAAATCATGGTCGACACCAAAAGCAATAACAGCATGATTTACCTCCCGCTAGACAAACTGATCGCGCAAACCGCAGCAGAGGCAGCGGCGGGCGTTGCGCCGCCACCGCCCACGACGCCCGCGCCGCTGAGCGAGACATCGGTGAGCGAGGGCAAGTCAGACAGAAACCGCGAGCGCAGCATGCGTGATCGGGAGAGTCGCTGATGAGTCGCCTGATATCTTATGTAATCGCCACGTTAATCGCGCTGGCGTTGGTGTCTTCGATGCTGTTCGTGGTGGATCAGCGTCAGTACGCGATCGTGTTCGCCTTGGGTGAGGTCAAGCAGGTGATCAAAGACCCCGGTCTGCATTTCAAGCTGCCGCCGCCTTTCCAAAACGTGATGCTGCTCGACAAGCGTATTCTCACGCTTGACACGCCCGAGCCCGATCGCTTCATCACTGCAGAAAAGAAAAATATTCTGGTTGATGCCTTCGTCAAATGGCGTATCGCTGACCCCAAGTTGTACTTCGTCTCTTTTAGTGGCGACGAGCGTCGTGCGCAAGACCGTATGGCGCAGATCATCAAGGCAGCGCTTAACGAAGAAATCACCAAGCGTACGGTGCGCGAAGTGATCTCCGGCGAGCGCGGCAAGGTGATGGATGCGATTCGCAACAAGGTCGCCTCCGAGGCGACGCAAATTGGCGCGCAAATTCTGGACGTTCGTTTGAAGCGGGTTGATTACGTCGAGCAGATTAATAACTCGGTCTACGAGCGCATGAAATCCGAGCGCGTGCGAGTGGCCAACGAGTTGCGCTCGACAGGTTCTGCCGAGTCTGAAAAAATCCGTGCCGATGCCGATCGCCAGCGCACCGTTATCCTGGCCGAAGCTTATCGCCAAGCAGAGGCGATTCGCGGTGATGGAGATGCCAAGGCTGCCCGAATTTACTCGGACGCGTTTGGCAAGAACCCGGAGTTCTACAAATTCATGCGTAGTCTTGAGGCATACAAAGACAGCTTCAAGACGCGCAGCGATGTGCTGCTGATCGACCCGAATTCGGAATTCCTCCGTTACTTCAAGACCCCTGGCGGTGCCAAGAAGTAAGGTGGGCCAGATCCGGCTTTTCGGGCTGGCCACCGTCCTGTTTGGTATCCTCCTGCTCGCCTTCCACCTTTTCACCCTTCCGGCCTGATCTCCCATGCCCAACTGGCTGCTGCCCGAGAATGTTGCTGATGTCTTACCGTCTGAGGCGCGCAAGACGGAGGAGGTGCGTCGTGCCATGCTCGACCAGTTCCGCAGCTATGGCTACGAACTGGTGGCGCCGCCGCTGCTGGAGTATGTTGAATCGCTGATGCCGGTGCAGGACCAGGATCTGGACCTGCGCATGTTCAAACTGGTCGATCAACTGTCCGGTCGCACGATGGGCATCCGGGCCGATATGACGATTCAAGTTGCCCGCATCGATGCGCACCTGCTGAACCGCCCGGGCGTAGTGCGCCTGTGCTACGCGGGTGCGCTGTTGCATACGCGACCCTCCGGCTTTCATTCGACGCGCGAGCCGCTGCAGGTGGGTGCCGAGATTTACGGCCATGCCGGTCTGGAGGCCGATGTCGAGATACAAGCTTTGGCGCTGGCTTCCCTGAAGCTTGCGGGCCTGTCTGAGCTTACGCTCGATCTCTCGCATGTGGGTGTACTCGACGCCGTAATTGAAGATGATCCGCTTGCTAAAAGCGAACGATCGGCGCTGATTGGTCTGCTGCGCGCCAAGGATATGCCGGCCCTGCATGAATGGGTTAAGCGCTACGGACATTCAGTAAGTGAGGCGGTTCTGACCCTTGCCTCGCTGCGAGGCGGTATCGAGGTGCTGGATACAGCGAGGCAATCGCTACCCCGCAAAGCAGCGATTGATCAGGCCTTGAGTGCGTTGTCGCAAATGGCTCAGGCGGCGACTGGCGCGAGCATTAACATCGATCTTGCCGACTTGTCGGGCTATCAGTATGAAAGCGGCGTGACTTTCGCGATCTATGTTCCCGGTCTGCCGAATGCGGTGGCTCGTGGCGGGCGCTATGACGAGGTCGGAGAGGCCTTCGGTCGCGCCCGACCGGCGACCGGTTTCTCAATGGATCTGCGGGAAATTGTGGGCTTGCTGCCGGTAACGCCACCGGTGCCGGCAATCAGCGCACCATGGCAACATGATGAAGCACTACAAGCGCTAATTGCGCAATTGCGGCAGCAAGGAGAGATTGTGATTCAACACTTCCCGGGGCAGTCGCATGACCCGCAGGAGTTTGACTGCGATCGCGAAATTGTCGAACAAAACGGAAAGCTTGTTATCAAGCCGCTGCGTTGACAGCGGAAATTAAAAGAGACTGAATCATCATGGCTAGAAACGTCGTAGTCATCGGCACGCAGTGGGGCGATGAGGGCAAGGGTAAAGTCGTCGATTGGTTGACCGATCACTCGCAGGGTGTGGTGCGCTTTCAGGGTGGCCACAACGCCGGGCATACCTTGGTGATTGGCGGACAAAAAACTGCGCTGCAGCTCATACCATCTGGAATTATGCGTGCGGGCGTTGCCTGCTACATCGGCAATGGCGTTGTGCTGTCTGTACCTGACTTGCTGCGCGAAATCGACAAGCTTGAGGCATCCGGTATCGAGGTCGCTGCGCGTTTGAAAGTATCGGAAGCGTGTCCGGTGATTCTGCCGTATCACACTGCGCTCGATGCCGCGCGCGAGGCTGCGCGTGGTGCGGCGAAAATTGGTACGACAGGAAAAGGCATCGGCCCGGCTTACGAAGACAAAGTTGCGCGGCGCGCGATTCGTGTCGCTGATCTGATGAATGAGCGTCGTTTTGAGGAAAAGCTGCGCGAGAACCTCGATTATCACAACTACGTGTTAGTGAATTATCTGAAGGCTGAGGCGATTGATTTTCAAAAAACCTTCGACGACGCATTAAGCACCGCGCCGCGCTTGCGGCCGATGGTGACTGATGTCTCTAGCGCGCTGCATGCAGCGCATAAGGCCGGTGCAAATTTACTGTTTGAGGGCGCGCAGGGCAGCCTTCTGGATGTCGATCACGGTACATACCCTTACGTTACCTCGAGCAACTGTGTCGCGGGGAACGCGGCCGCCGGCGCAGGCGTAGGGCCGAATATGCTGCACTACGTACTGGGCATCACCAAGGCCTATACCACGCGTGTCGGTTCTGGCCCGTTTCCATCCGAGTTACCCACCGATGCGGGCATTGGGCAGCATCTGGCGAAAGTAGGTTTCGAGTTTGGCACTGTCACCGGACGCCCACGCCGCTGCGGTTGGTTCGATGCCGCGCTGTTAAGACGTTCGGTACAGATCAATGGCGTATCCGGCATGTGCTTGACCAAACTGGATGTGCTCGACGGCTTGGATACCTTGAAGCTATGCGTCGGCTACAAGCTCAACGGAAAAACCGTGGATGTCTTTCCGGTAGGCGCCGAAGACGCCGCAGCGTGTGAGCCTATCTACGAAGACATGCCGGGCTGGAAGCAACCTACGGTGGGTGCGAGCAGCCTGGATGCTTTGCCCGCAGCCGCCCGCGCCTACGTCAGTCGTATTGAGGAACTGGTCGGTGTGCCGGTTGATATGGTGTCGACCGGTCCGGATCGTCGCGAAACCATCGTACTGCGGCATCCGTTTAATACACAACCCGGCTAATTCCCATGGTCGGCGATTCAGGTCATCGCTGGGTTGATTGGGATGAGTACCATCTGCTGATAGAGCGCCTGGCTACCACGGTGCATGAGTCCGGCTACCGCTTTGATCACGCGCTGTGCCTGGCGCGCGGCGGCTTACGCGTCGGTGATGTGTTTTCGCGGCTGTTTCGAGTGCCATTGTCGATACTCTCAACGAGTTCCTACCGGGAGGCCCTCGGCACCAAGCGCGGAGAGCTGGCGATATCCAACAGCATTACCTCAAATGCCGGCCCGCTTTCCGGGCGCGTGCTGTTGCTTGATGATCTGGTTGATTCTGGTGTAACGCTTGCGAGCGTGCCGCACTATCTTCAACAGAACTACCCTGGCATTACCGAGATTCGCTCGGCAGTGATCTGGTTCAAAGCCTGCTCGGTGACTCGACCTGATTATTTTGTGGAGTATCTGCCGGATAATCCATGGATTCATCAGCCGTTCGAGATTTACGACGAGATGACGCCGGATCGGCTTTCGTCGGTACGACCAAATAAATGAGTATCAAGCATGCCGGACCTTTCTCGTCCCTCACGCACAACACATTGGTGTTGTGCTCGCGCGCACCCATAAAAAAAGGAGGCCGCTTTCGCAACCTCCTTTTTGTATCTGGTGCCCACGGAGGGACTCGAACCCCCACACCTTGCGGCACATGGACCTGAACCATGCGCGTCTACCAATTCCGCCACGTGGGCCAAAAGAAGCGGGATTATAGTGGCTCAGGGGAAAAAGTCAAATAAGGCCTATTCCCGCGCCAAGTCGTTTTTTAGTCGCTCGGTTACACTAGGGGTGCGAATTTGCCCATCAGATCAAACGTTCTTTGAGCACCTATCCCTACAGCATTCCCAGCCGAGAGGACATCCTCGGCATATTGCGCACCGCTACCGAACCGCAAACGCTTGCCGCTATCGCTAAAGCGCTGGCAGTGAAGGATGCCGAAATCGATGGCTTGACGCGGCGCTTGGTTGCGATGGAGCGTGACGGGCAAATCAAGCCCGACCGGCGCGGACGACTCCAGCTGGCCAATACATCAAGTTTTATTGAGGGCATCGTATCCGCACATCGCGACGGCTACGGATTTTTGCTGCCCGATGAGGGTGAAGATATTTTCTTGCCAGAGCGCGAGATGCAGAAGGTACTGCATGGCGATCGGGTGCAGGTACGCGTAACGGGTCTTGATCGTCGTGGTCGTCCCGAGGGCACGATTGTCGAGGTGGTTAGCCGCGCTAATACACACGTCATCGGTCGGCTGGTGAATGAAAATGGTGTGTGGCTGGTCGTACCGGAAGATAAACGCATCAGCCATGACATCTTGCTGGTTGGTTCGGTGGGTGAGGCCAAAGCAGGTCAAGTGGTCAGTGTTGAGCTAACCGAGCAGCCATCTCGTTACTCGCAGCCCGTCGGAAAAATTGCTGAAGTGCTGGGCGCGATTGATGACCCCGGTATGGAGATCGAGATCGCGGTACGAAAGTACGGTGTGCCGCATGAGTTTTCAGTGGCAGCGCAAAAGTTGGCTGCGACTTTGCCGTCAGAAGTAGGCGACAACGACCTTGATGCGCGTGTCGATTTACGCGATGTGCCGTTGGTGACAATCGATGGCGAAGATGCGCGCGACTTTGATGATGCGGTGTACTGCGAGCCCTGCAAGATCGGGCGTAGCAAAGGCTACCGTTTGATTGTGGCGATTGCCGACGTTAGTCATTACGTCAAACCGAATGATGCGCTTGACGCTGATGCGCTTGAGCGCAGCACCTCGGTGTATTTTCCGCGGCGTGTGATTCCGATGCTGCCGGAAAAACTCTCTAATGGCTTATGTTCGCTGAACCCGGAGGTTGATCGCTTGACGCTGGTGTGTGATGCCGTCATCACCATGAGCGGAGAAATCCACGCATACCAGTTTTATCCTGCGGTGATTCACTCCGCAGCGCGATTGACTTATACCGAGGTGGCTGCGGTTCTTGCCAATACACGCGGGCCAGAGGCGCAGCGCCGCGCCGGCTTGTTGCCGCATCTTCAAGATCTGTATGACTTGTTTCAGGTTTTGCTGGGAGCGCGCAAGCAGCGTGGTGCGATGGACTTTGAAACCACCGAGACCTATATCGTTGTGAATGCCGCTGGCAAGATCGAGAAAATTCTGCCGCGCACGCGCAATGATGCGCATCGGGTGATTGAAGAGTGCATGCTGGCCGCTAACGTCTGCGCTGCAGACTTTGTGCATCGGCATCAGCACCCGGCGCTGTACCGTATCCATGCAAGCCCTTCCGAGGAAAAACTGAATCAGCTGCGTACTTTTCTCAAGCAGCTCGGTTTATCGCTCGGTGGTGGTAACTCTCCCGCGGCGTCGGATTATGCTCAGCTGATGGAAAAGATTCATGGCCGCCCGGATGCCGTGCTGCTGCAGACCATGTTGCTGCGCTCAATGCAGCAGGCGGTGTATAGCCCGGAGAATATTGGTCATTTCGGTTTGTCGTACCAGGCGTATGCGCATTTCACCAGCCCGATCCGGCGTTACCCGGATCTGTTAACGCATCGCGCTATCAAGGCGATTTTGCAGGGCAAGCGCTACCACCCGAAGGGCATTGAAACCGAAACACTCAACACCAATCTATCGCCAATGGCGCGCAAGTTACTTGCGCGAGACCGCGCTAGTGGCAAGAAGCGCGCTGAGGGAGATTTGGCGATTTGGGAATCGCTCGGTATTCATTGCTCGGCAAACGAGCGGCGTGCTGATGAGGCCTCGCGTGATGTTGAGGCATGGCTGAAGTGCTATTTTGTGCGCGATAAACTTGGCGAAGAATTCACCGGCACGATTTCCGGTGTCGCCTCGTTCGGTATTTTTGTGCAGCTCGATGCGCTGTATATCGAGGGCATGGTGCATGTGACGGATTTGGGCGCTGATTATTTTCAGTATGATGAGGCGCGTCATGAGCTGCGTGGTCAGCGCACGGGTATTCGTTATCAGCTTACTGACCGGGTCACGGTTCAGGTCAGTCGGGTGGATCTGGATGCGCGTCGTATTGATTTGCGGCTGGTTCATCAGCCCGATATTCATACGCAAATCAAGAAAGAGTCGCGCCGTGCCGATGCAGAGCATGTGCGCAGTGGCTTGTTCGGTGCAAAAAAAGCCGCGAAAAAAGCGCCCAAAAAAGCTGCGGCTGCGAAGCCGGAGAGTGTCAAGGCGCGTAAAAGCGCGAACAAGGCCAAGGCAAGCAGCAGTGCATCCCGCACCGGTCGTAAAAAGCGTAAGTAAATTACTTTGAAATCGAAACTTCTTTTTGGCTTCCACGCAGTGACCGCGCGCTTACGACTGGACGCATCGACTGTACAGGAAATCTACGTCGATTCCTCGCGCCATGATCGACGCATGGGCGATTTGCTACGCGCCGCAAAAGGTGCCAACGTACGTATCATCCAAGCGGACGATCAGCGACTTGATGCGATGGTGGGTACGCGTCGTCATCAAGGCGTTGTTGCCCGCGCGAGTGAGCTCTCATTGGCGCGCAATCTGGCTGAGTTGCTGGACATGATTCAGGGGCCGCCGCTTTTGCTACTGCTTGATGGCGTGACTGATCCGCATAATCTTGGCGCGTGCTTGCGCGTGGCCGATGGTGCGGGTGCGCATGCGGTAATTGCGCCCAAGGACCGCGCTGTAGGTTTGAACGCCACTGCGAGCAAAGTGGCAAGCGGTGCCGCAGACACTGTGCCCTACATCACGGTAACGAACTTGGCACGTACCATGCGCGATCTGCAAGAGCGCGACATCTGGCTAACAGGCACGACCGATGATGCCGAACAAAGCCTGTTCGATCTTGATTACACGGGTGGTACAGCGTTCGTGATGGGATCAGAGGGCGAGGGCATGCGACGCTTAACGCGCGAGAACTGCGATCGTCTGGTCAGCTTGCCGATGATGGGCTCTGTTGAGAGCCTTAATGTCTCGGTGGCCTCCGGGGTGTGTCTGTACGAGGCGCGCCGGCAGCGGTTGTTTGCGTCGCGTGGGTAAAATGTCGGGATCGGTCCCGGAGTTCTGACATGTTCAGCCGCATCAACCAAGACATCAGTAGCATCATGCAGCGAGACCCCGCAGCGCGCAGTCGCTGGGAGGTGTTGACCTGCTACCCCGGCCTGCACGCCATCATCATGCACCGTTGGGCAAATGCCTGCTGGCGTATCGGTTTCAAGTGGCTGGGGCGTTTCATCTCTTATGTCTCGCGGGCCATGACCGGTATAGAAATTCACCCCGGTGCAACCATAGGGCAACGCGTATTTATCGATCATGGCTTTGGTGTGGTGATC
>VERA01000082.1 GCA_018882935.1 Burkholderiaceae bacterium
GGCATTTATCAATGAAGTATTGGGGCCCGAGGGTCGCGCCAAATCGGTGGTGATTGCATCCCCCGCAAATGTGTCGCCTGTCATGCGATTGAAGGCAACGCATCTCACGCACGTGATCGCTGAATACTTCCGCGACCAAGGTAAGAATGTGTTGATGTTGATGGATAGCCTCACGCGCGTCGCGCATGCGCAGCGCGAGATTGGTTTAGCGATTGGCGAACCGCCCACCGCTAAAGGCTACCCGCCCTCCGTATTTGCGCTGTTACCGAATTTGATTGAGCGCACCGGTGTCGGTCGACATGGCTATGGTGCGATCACGGCGATCTATACCGTTCTTGCTGAGGGTGATGATGCGCAAGATCCGATTGTGGATATCGCGCGTGCTTCGCTCGATGGACAGGTGATGTTATCGCGTAAATTAGCCGACGCTGCTCATTACCCGGCGATTGACCTAAATGGCTCAATCTCACGTGTGATGCAGGGCTTGGTATCGCCGACCGATTTGAAAATGGCGAATCGTATTCGACGATTATGGTCGTTGTATCAGCAGAACCAGGATTTGATTTCTGTGGGGGCGTATGAGGCGGGCTCTAACCAGGAAATTGATCTGGCCATCGCGATGCGTGATCGTATTGAAAAATTTCTGCAGCAGGACCTGCATGATGGCGTTGGCCACGAAAAGACCTGGCAGGGTATTCGTGAACTGGTAGGCGCTTGAGCAGCGCCACAGTGAACATGAAACAAACTACCTGGACAGTACTCGCAGAAAAAGCACAAAGCGCGGTGCGTGATGCACAGCAGTTGGTGAGTGATGCGCGTCATCGCGTGAGCAAGCTTGAACAAAGCCTGGCCCATCTGGACCAACTACGCGATGATTACATTGCGCGGTATAACGAGGCGCAGAAAGAAGCGCATTCGATTTCCGACACCATTACCTACCGAAAATTTCTTGAGCATTTACGTGGTCTGCGTGGCAGGGTAGAGGGCCAGCTGCAAGACGCTAACCTCAAGCTGGCAGACGCCAAGGCTGAATTGGTCAAGGCCCTGCGCGAGCAGGCCAAAATGGATGCGATGGTTGAGCGCGACAAGCGCAATCAGGCACTGGCCATTGCCAAGCAAGAGCAGCGGGAGATGGATGAGGCGGGGCTCAGGTTGTTCAACGCGCGCTGATAGTGACGGCGGGCCTTGCCAAATTTTGCCAAATCCTCTAAACGGTATCGAAGTAGATTAGCTCATCACTAACACGAGCTGTACGATCAGCAAAATAATCACCGCCAGCCCCATCGTCGCCAGTGACCACGTACCACTCAGTGCGCTACGCTCACCGACGGCTGAGCCAATAAAGCTGACTACGCGACTTACCCAACGCTCTAACGGCGCGAACATGGCCATCAACGTTCTGTTCCATTGAATCAGCCATGTAGCAGTGCTCGGTAGCGCCCTACGCCAAAACCAATCAGTGTCCAGTGTAATCGTTGGCGTGCGTTTCAAGTAACCCAGCATTACAAAAAACGCCAACCCGGAGAATAACAACAGCTGCAGCTGTGCGATCACATGCCCCGCCGTGTAGGGAACATAGTTCACCTCAAACGGCAGAAGCTGGTACAGCAGCTCTGGCCAAACACCGATCACGATACATAGCGCTGACATCATCAGCATCGCTAATCGCATTGAGAGCGCAGGGTCTGAAGGACGCAGCCCGGAATCTTTTTGGAAGAATACAAACCATGGAAACTTGATGCCTGCGTGGAGAAATACTCCGGCTGACGCCGCGGTCATGAGCAGCCACACCCACAGCAAGTGACCATCCGCCGCAGCCTGGGTCACCATTGACTTGGATACGAAACCTGATGTCAGCGGAAACGAGGAAATCGCCAGCGCACCGATACATGCGCATAGGGTGGTGAGTGGCATACTATGAAACAGCCCACCCAGTTCGGAGCATTTGCTTCGCCCCGTTTGCATCAATACCGCACCGGCTGACATCAGCAGCAGCGCCTTGTAAATTATGTGGGTGAAGGCATGAGCGGCGGCACCATTGAGTGCCATCTCAGTACCAATACCAATACCCGCCACCATGAAGCCAACCTGGTTGACGATCGAGTAGGCAAGAATGCGACGCATATCGTTTTCTAGCAGCGCATAGACAATGCCGTAGAACACCATGAACAGGCCAATCCAAATCAAGATCTCATTACCGGGGAATCCGCGGATCAGCGTATACACCGCAGTCTTGGTGGTGAACGCCGACAAAAACACCGTGCCACTCCACGAGGCTTCGGGGTAGGCATCGGGTAACCATGCCGAGAAGGGTGGCGCGCCCGCATTGATCAACATACCGGCCAGGATCAGAAGGTTGGGCAGGTTATCAGCGCGCATGGCACTAAATTCGAGGCCGGCACCGGATTGCACATGCCCGGCAATACCGATGAATAACAGTACTCCGCCCAAGATATGAATCTGTATGTAGCGTTGCGCAGCACGTCCGCTGGTGCTGGTGCCGCTGCTCCACAATACCAAGCTAGAGCCAATCGCCATGAACTCCCAAAAAACAAACAGTGTGAGCAAATCACCAGCGAAGCACACACCGATCGCAGAACCTGCGTAGCAGTAAGCCGCAGTAATCTCCAAGCGGCTGCGTTGGTTGAGCGCATACAGGCCGCCAACCGCTGCCATCAACGCGAAAATAGTGGCGAATAGGCGTGATAAGGCATCGCTGCGAAGTGGTGTCAAAGTCTGATCGATAAAACTCAGCTGGTGTACGACGCCGTCAGGAATCTGCCAAACCAGAAACAAGGCAAGTAGGGGTAGGCCTATTTGCAACCACGTGCGCAGTCGTGGGGCGCATAGCAACATCAGCATGCCGCCGATGATTAACACCAAGCCCGGGTGGAGTAGCAACTTACTCATGTGCTGTACCCGTTGCTTTTACTTCAGAATTTGCTTCGGGATTTGCTCTGGCGTTTTCTTTAAAGTGTGCTTCGGCAGATGTCAGTTCTGAGTCGTTTGATCGGTAGAAGGTATCCGGGCGCTTTAGCCAAAGCCCGAGCAGTTTGGCAAAAGCCACCATGGCGGCACAAGTACCAAAGCCATACAGAGCATTGAAGCCGGTCAGTGATTCAATCTCGAAGTGGCCATGGATTGGCCACACAAACTCAGCAAGTATGGCGAAAATAAGAATAGTAATGAAACCAACCCAGAGCTTGCGATGGTTTTCAGGGCGATCGAGCCAGTGTGGTTTCATCGAGATAGCCTCCTTCAATTCAGACCGCCAACCAGCGATAGCAAGGCATCAGCCATGAAGAACAGCAGCAGCGTTAATCCGGCAGTGAAAACAAGTGCTATGCGCATGGATAGTGGCGCATCACCATGGGAGTGTACGCCGCCATCTACCCTCACGTTACTGTCTGCATTTACTGCGCTATCAACATTCGCTTGCTCATGAACATGCAATGCTTTACCGCTATGAGCAATATCTTTGGCGTTGAGTGGGTGATCATCAACACACTCATCCGAGAAAAAAGCGTGATAAACAATTGGCAGGAAGTAAGCAGCATTCAGCAGCGTACTGATAATGATGGCGGTTACCGCAACCATGCTGCCAAAAGTACTTTCAGCAGACATGGCCCCTGACAGCATGAACCACTTCGAAACAAAGCCCACCGTAGGTGGTAAGCCAATCATCGATAAGGCGGCTATTGCGAAAGCGGCCATGGTCCACGGCATACGACGACCAATACCATGTAATTCACTCACCAGCGTTTTGTGCGCAGTGGTATAGATCGCTCCGGCGGCAAAGAACAGGGTAATCTTTCCGACCGCATGCGCAGCAATATGCAACGCTGCGGCAAGTACCGAAAGCGGGCCAAGCAGCGAGACTGATAGCGTCACATAAGACAGCTGGCTGATGGTGGAATAGGCGAGACGCCGCTTCAGATTATCAGCGTTCAGCGCCACGACAGATGATGCGACGATGGTGAAAGCAGCCAGCAGCGTCAACCAATCGGTTACCTCCCCCTGTTGCAAGTGCTGAGTACCAAACACATACACGATCAGCTTCACGATTGTGAATACACCCGCCTTAACCACGGCCACCGCATGCAGCAAGGCCGATACCGGTGTGGGCGCCACCATCGCATTCGGTAGCCAGCGATGTACCGGCATCAGCGCCGCTTTACCAACGCCAAGCATGCAGAGTGCCAGCAGACCCAAGGTTAGTAGTGGCGAGGCTTTATCTGCGAGAAGACCACCTGCAACGAAATCGGTACTGCCACTCACAAACCAAATCGCGATCATGGCGGGCAGCAGCAGACAGATGGACGTGCCCATCAAGGTACCGAGATACATGCGCCCAGCGCGCCGCGCAGCTTCATCACCGTGGTGCGTGACGAGTGGCCAGGTAGCGAGTGTCAGCAACTCATAGAACAAAAACAAGGTAAAGAAATTGCCCGCCAGTGCAATGCCCATGGTTGCTGCAATCGATAGCGCAAAGCAGGCGAAGAAGCGGGTCTGGTGTTGCTCGTCATTACCGCGTAGATAGCCGATCGAGTAAATGATGGCAACTACCCACAGCACAGAGGCAATCAGCGCGAACAAGATCCCCATTGGCTCGGGGGTAAAGACGATCGCCAGCCCGGGCAGAATCTCGCCAACCACTAGCGTCGTAGCGTAGCTATTCACAAACGCATGCGTGAGAAATCCTACACAAACAATGAGCAGCAGGGCAGCGAATAACCCGACACCCTCACGCAGATTAGGCGTTTTATAAGCGAGAAGAATACCCACGACAGCCAGTGAGGGAATGATCAGACATAGCACTATCAGGATATCGGCACTCATGGGCTCACCCCACCAACACCACTCAACAGTACCTTGGCAGCGGCGCTGGCTGCGCCTACACTGAAGCGGGTATCTAAACCAAAGTAAAGCGTCGCAGCGCACAGTAGGGTTGTTGGCACCGCCATCGTCAGCACGGGCTTGCGTTGCAAGTGCGCACCGGCGTCTGGTTCTTGAAGATAAGCGACCTCAACAAACTTCCAGACATAGGCCACTGCAAGCATCGACGATGCAACGATCACAAAAGCAAGCCACCAATGCCCTGCCTCGAGCGCAGAGAGCACCAGATACCACTTGCTAATGAAACCACTGGTGCCTGGAATACCAATTAGCGACAAACCACACAGCAGTAAACCAGCCGCGGTGAATGGCATCAGCCGACCGAGACCGCGCAAGCGCGACAGATCAGTGCTACCGATGGCGTACATGACGATGCCAAGTAGCAGGAATGTCGCGCCCTTGGTGATACCGTGGTTGAAGATATGAAGTAGCGACGCAGTCAGGCCAGTATCATTGCTGATGGCAATTCCCAGAATGATGTACCCAACCTGGGCTACGCTTGAAAATGCAAACAGGCGTTTGAGATCAGACTGCGCAAGTGCGATCGCGCTCGCCACGAACATTCCTGCGATCGACAGCAGCATCAAGAGCGGCAAAATACCCGCGTTTTTTAGCAACGTCAGTCCGAATACATCAAAGTAAAAGCGTAGCAAGACGTAAATGGCAACTTTGGTCGCCGTGGCAGCCAAAAATGCCGAAACCGAAGAAGGCGCATCCGCATAGGCATTTGGTAACCATTGATGCAGCGGGAATAGTGCCAGCTTCAGTGCCAACCCAATCGACAAAAACACCAGCGCTGCATAGACCGCACGGCTAGGTGGTAAGGCGCTGAGTCGTATGCCGATATCTGCGATATTGAGTGATCCAGTCAAGAGATACAGCAGCCCGATACCCACAACGATTAGTGTCGCACCAATCGTTCCCATCATCAGGTATTGAAATGATGCGATCAAGGCTTGCCGACGACGACTTAGTGCAATCAATACATAAGTTGATAGGGACGAGATCTCCAGAAACACAAACACATTGAAGGCGTCGCCGGTGATGGTGATGCCGAGCAGACCCGCGAGACACAGCGCAAACATGGTGTGAAACAAGTAATGCTGCTGCTGGTGCAGCTCATGCTCGATGCTATGCAGCGAGAACGGCACCACCAGCGCTGCAGTACCTGAGATCAGCACGAGGATGAAGGCATTCAAACTATCAACGCGATACTCAATACCCCATGGCGGTGGCCAGGCACCGATGGCGTAGGAGATCACCGAGCCGTCACTCACCTGCAGCCACAGCAGCACAGAGATGGCAAGGCTGAGCCAGGACACCACCATCATCAAGGCCCAACTCAGATGACGCTGACGAATCAAGAGTGCGATCGGTGCACTGGCTAAGGGGATCACGACCTGCAAGGCCGGCAAATGACTGCTCAGGCTCATGCGTGTCCTGTGGTACTGGTATTGGCTTTATCTTCTGCCAGTACCTCGTCTTCTTCGATGCTGCCGTAGGCTTCGCGTATTCGAACAACCAAGGCCAAGCCAAGCGCCAGAGTTGCGACCCCAACGACGATCGCGGTGAGTATCAGTACGTGGGGCAGAGGGTTGGAATAAACTGTATAGCTACTGGCGAGTATCGGCGCGGTACCACCGATCAGTTTGGCAGGGCCAATATACAGCAGGTACACCGAGCTTTGAAATATGCCAAGACCAATCAGCTTCTTGATCAGATTGCCTCGCGCGATCACGATGAACAAACCTGCCGTCATCAGTAGGTATGTCACGACATAGGTAAAGTACGCAGCGAAGCTCATGTGGGCGGCTGCTCGTCGTCTTGGTCGACGTCACCGCGACCCGCAAACATATAGAAGATTTTCAGCATGACGCCGCACACAGTAATAGCGACACCGATCTCTACCCAAAAAATACCGCGGTGCTGGCCGTGGATAGGGTCGTGATCTAACACCGAGTAGTCTAGATAAGTGCCACCCAAAAAAATACTGGCATAGCCCACCCCGGCGTAGATCAGTACGCCAATCGCCATCATGGCTTCCACGAGACGCTCAGGCAGAATTTTCTTGGCGGCGTCTAATCCTGCTATCAAGCCATGAAGAATTATCCCGGCGGCGAAGATCACCCCCGCCTGAAACCCTCCGCCAGGGCCGAAGTCGCCGTGGAATTGCACGTAGAGTGCAAACAGCAGAATGAAGGGAATCAGCAGCCGGGCGACGACTTGCAATATCGGGTCATGACGCATCGTTGGCCTCCGATGACGCATGATTCAGCCGTTGTTGGCGTCGCCGACGAAGCAGCGCGATCACACCTGCGCCAGCAGTGAAGACTACGGTTGTCTCGCCCAGCGTGTCATAACCCCGATAGCTCGCCAACACGGCAGTTACGATATTGGGCACGTCAATTTCTTTTGTCGAATCGATCAGGTATCGCGGAACCACATGCTGATGAATCGTCGCTTGTGGATCTGAAAACTCGGGTAGTCCAACCATACCCACCATCAGCAGCGCAGCCAGCGCGCCAGACAAGATCAGCTTGCGCCACGGGTGAAGCATGGGC
Organism: Burkholderiaceae bacterium; assembly: GCA_018882935.1. Taxonomy (GTDB): domain Bacteria; phylum Pseudomonadota; class Gammaproteobacteria; order Burkholderiales; family Burkholderiaceae_D; genus Pernthalerella. Next base: position 7,458 of record VERA01000082.1, read on the forward strand.
TTGGAATCATCCCAGCCACAGAGTCGTAGAGCACCCAGCAAAAGCACAGTCGATATGCCAGCGCCTACCGCAGCTTCCGTCATCGCTACATCGACCGCATCCAACACAAACAACACGGTCGCCATCAAAAAACTATAAACACTGGTGAGTACCACCACACCAAATAAATTTCGGCCAGTGATGATCAAAACTACAGCGACCAGCATCATCAGCATTGGCACGATCAGCAACAGGTAATCAAGCCATTCATTCATACAGACGGGCCCTGTGAACGATCATGCCGCAGCAGGGGTTTCAAGCCACGTAGCATGGCGACGTGAGCGATGGCATGGGTAGCAGTCGGGCCTGCGATAAAGATCAGCACTCCCAGTATCAGTAGCTTGATAGTGACAAGCGATAATCCGGCTTGAAGCATTAATCCGATCAGGATGAGCCCTGCGCCGAGTGTCTCAGTCACACTGGCTGCATGCATACGGGTGAACACATCTGGCATGCGCAGCATGCCGATCGCACCCACGATGCAGAAAAAACCGCCTGCCACCAGCAATACCCACGATAGTCCATCAATCAGCAACGAAGGCAGCATCATGATGACTCCGTTCTTGGCTTAGCGCGTGCACCATCATCACCGAGGTCACCATACTTGAAGAATTTAAGCACAGCGATGGTACCGATAATATTCAACAGACCATAGACCAAGGCAAGATCAAGAAACTCGGGCCTACCTCTGACAAAACCTACGGTTGCCAAAACAAGCATAGCGACTGTGCCAATCGAGTTAGCAGTTTGCAGACGATCAAAAACGGTAGGCCCCAGCACTAGCCGGATGATCATCAGCGCGAGTGTTATCAGCAGCGCGATTGTGGCAGCGACAAACATCGTCATGCTTGCTCCAGTTGCGTAACGCGACGATCGGTTTCGGAATCAATATCACCTTCAGCACCGGTGCTTGTCAGTCCGTGCACCAGCATACTGTCGAGGCCGGCCTCTATCGTGTAAGTGCCGGGTGTAAGCGTGATCGAGTTGGCGTGAATGACCAGACCACTGAGTGTTTTTTGGGTGGGGCGAAAGCGTACCAGCGTTGGGCTGATGGGTAGGGATGGATGCAGAATGATACGAGTAACCACCCAAGACGACTTGATGATCTCGAGCAGTAACCACAGCAAGTAGCCCACCGAGCCCCAAAAGCGCCGTAGACCGGCGTCGGTCGATTGCAGCAAACCCATCCGATGCGCCATCCAGCTCACCGCAATCGACGAGCCTAAGCCAGCGGCCAGTAGAAACGGCGTAAACATCCCGGACATCAGCACCCAAAGCACAAACAGGATGAGCGTCAGGACCGCAGGCCTGAAAATAGTTTTGTTCACGGAGATCGCAACGGGCTTCGAAAAAAACCGTGCGATCTTATCAAACCTTCATACCTAGGGTGGGTACATTGTGGGCTGGGTGTTTCATTTAGTACCAAACAGCTCGGCACTGACCTAAAGCACCATCATTTTTTCCTGCGTCATGTCTTTCATGGTGTGGCCAATGCCGCCGATACCATAGCCGGAATGACGCCGGCCCGCGAACGGCATCCAGTCGACACGAAATGCGGTATGGTCATTCATCATCACCGCTGAGGCGTCCAAGCCGCGAAACGCCTGCATCGCAAAATCCAGTCGATTACTAAACACCGACGCTTGAAACGCAAACGGCAAGCTATTCGCCATGCTGATGGCTTGTGCAGGATCATCGTAGCTGTACACACACACCACCGGCCCGAATATCTCGCTGGTCGAAACACGGCAGTTCTGCGGTGGATCAAGTAACACCGTGGGCGCATAGGTGGTTGCACTAAGGGTTTGACCACCACATAACTTGTGCGCACCCATACCAACGGCTTCATCCACCCATTCTGCAACACGTGTGACTTCACGCGGGCGTATCAAGGGGCCGCATTCGGTTGCTTCTTCAATCGCATTACCCACCACCAAGCGGCTGGCATGCGCTGCAATACCTTCGGCCAGCGCAGCGGCTTGAGATTTTGGTGCGAATACACGCTGTACCGACACACACACTTGGCCGGAATGATAGAAGCCCCCTTTGACCAGCTTGGGAATCATCATCGCGCTATCTACACCGCTATCAACGATGACCGGCGCTGCACCCCCATGTTCGAGTGCACAGCGTGTACCCGGTGCGAGCTTGGCGCGCAGCATCCAACCCACTTTCGCTGAGCCGATGAAGCTGAAGAAGGCAACACGTGGGTCGGTCACCATGCGCTCTGCACTGCCCAAGTCACACGGCACAAAGCGGCACCATGCCGCCGGTAAGCCGGCTTGGATCAGCAGATCAACAAAGGTCTTGCAACTGAGCGGTGTATCGTCTGCCGGTTTGACCAGCACCGGGCAACCGACTGCTACTGCAGGCGCCACCTGATGCACGATCAGGTTCAGCGGATGATTAAACGCTGACACGGCCACCACCACACCAATCGGCTCGCGTGTAGTAAACGCCAGTTTGCCCGCTGCGGCAGGTGTTAAACCCATCGGCACTTCACTGCCAACCAGATGGCCGAGTTCTTTGATGCACAACTCCACACCGTCAATCGCACGTGCTACTTCAACTCGTGCGTCAATCAGTGGCTTGCCGCCTTCATCAGCAATTAGATGTGCCAGTCCAGCAC
>VERA01000146.1 GCA_018882935.1 Burkholderiaceae bacterium
GTATTCAGCGCATCAACACACGGTGCAAATCTCTCGCTGAATTGATGACTGCTTTTTACCCGCGCAAAAAAAGCATCTGCAACGGATAATGCTTGGTGCCAGATGGCGCCCGGTACATCGAGACTGATACTGGGTGGGCTTAATTGATCTGAAAGACCACCACTACTGCGCGGCCGAAACCCCATCGGCGTCATGTCATAAGCGGGTGCCAGCGAGTAGGGTGGTCCTTGATCGTCCATGAAAGACAGGTTTCCGAGATGCATATCAGTGTTACCGATCAGCGTACCAAATGCCCATAGCATTGCCGCGCCCTCGAAAGATGCTGAATCTACACAACCCTCGGCCACTAATGCGCGGGTAATCGTCGGCCACGAGCCGTTACCCGAACCTATAAATGCAGCGTCCAATGCGGCAAGCGAATGCATGCCACGACGACCGGTAGCGCCTATTCGATCAAAGCGCACTACTTCGAGAAATCGCTGATCTGCCGTATCGATAATATTGCTTCGCGCCGCGCTGAAGCCAGCTTCGTGCAAGCTCATTAGCGCAAAATGTTCGGCAAGCAGAAGATCGCGCCAGCGTTCTGCTACCGGGCCCACTTCTGCCTCGCTGAACTTCACGATCACGTGACCCGAACCATCACCCAGCCGGGAATACGCGGTAAATTTGGGTTGCTCACCGCCCGCAGAAGACCCAGCGGCTTCGCCGTTAGCAGCGAGCCTCGCTAGCTGTGCGTACTGTAATGCCTTATCCGACTGCGCGATTGGCACGGTCTCAGTCGCTTGCAAAAAGCAATCGACTGAATGTTCGCCGATAAGCAGGTTACCCACCATATCATGCCCATGCCGAAGCATGGCTTGGATGGCATGGGTATCATTCCATTCATTCACACTTTCTGGCAAGCCGAGCATGCGCGCGTGCTTTTGCTCGTAAGCTCTACCCAAATAACCTTGCGGGCGCATATCGTGTAGCCACCACGGTAGACCTTCGCTGTGGCTCGCTTTGCCGTTTGCGGGGAAGGTCACAAACCCATACGGGCGAACCGGCACCATGTGCCCGAGGTGCTCAAGCGCACCATCGCGGTTTACTCGGTGAATACTGAGATCGGGCAGCCCGCGGGACGGGTCTTGCAAGAAATACTGAATGGATCGGGCGGCGCCCGTACTCACCAGATCGGGACCCAAATGGACCAGCGCTCGTGACAAGCTCGCTTGACTAAAACCAATTAAATCAATGAGTTGCCTTGGTGTTGCCGGGCCTTGCGCGAGCCGCTTACGGATTGATTCTGCATGAGCTTGCATGAATAGATGAATGGATTCATGAATGGATTCTATTGCACATCATACGCCTGAATCCACGATCCAGCATGAGGTATCAGCTCAGTAGAGCGCTGACCAAGTTAGAAGTTGTATTCGCCATACCAGCTTTCTGCGCCGTGCTAGTGCTGGCGAGGGCATTAGCGGTACCTGCGGCAGTTTGTTTTGCGCTCTGTGAACTGTTGAGTAATGAATCTACACCGGCAGGGGAATTAGTGAGCAGGTCGGATTTTGCATAGAGTTCTTTCGCTAGCTTGGCCACAGCTGATTTCTGGCTTGTAGCAAATTCAATAGCGGCACTCAGTGCGCTGGCTTGCCGATTACTCTCGGCTTGGACGTTATTAGTTTTAGTTGCAGTAATCAGGTGCGCCTCGGCCATATCCCCGGGCTCTGCTGCGCGGGCAGCTCGTTGCTCGGCCAGATAAGCACCCCGCCAGCGGGCAAAATTACGTTTACCAAGAGCGGTGCTGGTGTCGAACCCGAATCCACCTGCTCCGCCCCCGCCGCCGCCACCGCCACCTGATGATGAGGAAGATGATGAGGAAGACGATGCGGACGATGACGCAGCCACTGCCGCGCCAGCCACTGCGGATGCGATTGCACCCGCGCCGGTGCTTGCGGTAGTTGCGCCTGTGGCATCCGAGGTGTCGACTGTCACATCCGTAAACTCGAGAAATTCAATACTTGAAAGTGTGTCCGTGCCATCGTCACCGTCAGCGATGTTAGTGTCAGTCACGGTGACTGAAGCGGTTCCGAGTCCTGTAATGCTGTAGCCAGCTTTTGCGCCGCTGAACACTGCGGTATCTGTCCCAGTGCCGCCGTTAATGGTGTCGTTTCCAGCATTGCCTTTCAGGGCATTGTTCGCCGTGTTGCCAGTAATGGTATCGGCACCAGCGCCCCCAATTGCATTCTCTATGGTCGCACTGTAGGCAATTGCAACGTTGTCTGCACCGGTATACAGTGCAGTACGGC
>VERA01000083.1 GCA_018882935.1 Burkholderiaceae bacterium
GTGACCAGCGTGCCGTCTTTCAGCACCTCGGTGGCATCGCCGCAGCCCACCACCGCTGGCACGCCCAGCTCGCGCGCGATGATGGCGGCGTGGCAAGTTCGACCGCCCCGGTTAGTCACGATCGCTGCAGCGCGCTTCATTACCGGCTCCCAGTTGGGGTCGGTCATGTCGGCTACCAGCACATCACCGGGCTGGACACGCTCCATTTGATCGGGGTCTTTAATGACGCGTACCGGGCCCGCACCAATCTTTTGGCCAATGGCGCGACCAGTGGTCAGCACATTGCTCGAGCCTTTTAACTTGAACCGCTGCTGCGCATCGCCATGCTTGTGCTGCGACTTCACGGTCTCGGGGCGCGCCTGCAGGATGTACAGCTTGCCGTCGCGACCATCTTTGCCCCACTCGATATCCATCGGTCGGCCGTAGTGCTGCTCGATGGTGACTGCGTAGGAGGCGAGTTCAGCGACTTCGGTATCGTTAAGAGAGTAACGGTTACGCTGCTCGATCGGCACGTCGACGGTGCGTACTGAGCGACCGGCCTTGGCCTCGCCGGTGAATTCCATTTTGATGAGCTTGGAGCCGATGTTACGGCGAATAATCGCCAGCTTGCCCGCCGACAGCATGGGCTTGTGTACATAGAACTCATCGGGATTCACGGCACCCTGCACCACCGTCTCGCCGAGCCCATAGCTCGAGGTGATGAACACCACATCTTTGAATCCGGATTCGGTATCGATGGTGAACATGACACCGGAAGCACCAAGATCAGAGCGCACCATCTGCTGTACGCCTGCTGACAATGCCACCTCACCGTGGGTGAAGCCTTTATGCACGCGATAGGAAATTGCGCGGTCGTTGTAGAGCGAGGCGAATACATGCTTCATTGCCTCCAGCACGTTATCGATGCCGACCACATTCAGAAAGGTTTCTTGCTGGCCGGCGAACGAGGCATCGGGCAAGTCTTCTGCGGTAGCGCTGGAACGTACGGCGAATGACATTTCACTCGCCGAGTTATCGACCAGGCGGTGATAAAACTCGGTGATGTCATTCAGCAGACGCGGCTGAAACGGCGTCTCAACAATCCACTGCCGAATCTCGGCACCGGCTGCCGCAAGCGCGCGCACATCATCAATATCCAGATGCGCCAGGCGGTCGGCAATGCGATCGGCGAGCGAAGCGCCGCCGCCGGCACGGTAGGAAAGGAAATCGCGGAAGGCTTGCGCGGTGGTGGCGAAACCGCCGGGCACGCGTACGCCAACATGGGCCAGCTGGCTGATCATCTCGCCAAGCGACGCGTTCTTGCCGCCGACGGATTCAACATCCGTCATGCGCAAGTGCTCGAAGGCTACAACGTAAGCCGCCCCCGAATCAGGGGCCGGGTGAGCCCCCGCAGGTGCTGAGTGGGACATGGATACCTCTTTGATGGTGGGAAATCGGGGCGCGCAACGCGAACGCGTGGAGAGTGCTGTGCTGGCGTGATGGGGCTGGCATGACTCGATCCGTGTTTGATTGTCCGGGGGACAGTCCGCGTGGGAAAATGTAAGCTGATGCGCATTTTACCTGCCCCGCCGGCTTCGGTATCAGGCGGCAAGTGATTTTTGCGTTAACTCTTTAGAAATGCTCATGTATAGCAACACTGGCCAGGCCTCTCCCGGTATGTCGGGGTTTGATCGCACGGTATTTTTTGTGTCCGATGGCACCGGTATCACGGCAGAAACATTTGGGCACTCAGTGCTGACGCAGTTTGATCTGCGCTTCAGACAGATCCGGCTGCCCTTCATCGATACCGAAGATAAGGCGCATGAGGCGGTACGCCGCATTAATGATGCCTCTCACACCGAAGGCAAGCGCCCGATTGTGTTCTCGACACTGGTCAAGGCGGAGCTATCGGCAATTGTGCGCGGTGCGCATGCGATGCATATGGATCTGATCCAAACATTTGTCGAGCCGCTGGAACAAGAACTTGGTACCGCATCGACGCATACGATTGGCCGTAGCCACAATATCGCCGACTCGCACGACTACAAAAGCCGGATCGAGGCGATTAATTTTTCGCTGGCCCATGATGACGGCCAGTCGCATAAAAATTTATCGTCGGCAGATGTGATTCTGGTGGGCGTTTCGCGTTCAGGTAAAACACCGACGTCGCTGTACATGGCCATGCAATATGGCATTAAGGCGGCTAATTATCCGCTGATTCCGGAAGATTTCGAGCGTGGCATGCTACCCAGCGGGCTTCTGCCTTTTCGGAACAAAGTCTTTGGGCTATCAATTGCGCCTGATCGCTTATCCGAAGTTCGTAATGAGCGCCGACCTGGCAGTAAATATGCGTCGCTGGAAAACTGCCGCTACGAGGTCAATGAGGCCGAACGCATGATGCAGCGCGAAGGCATACGCTGGGTATCGACCACCGTGAAATCGATCGAGGAAATTGCGACGATGATTTTGCATGAGCTGAAGCTCGGAAAACGCTCTTATTAGTCGCCTCTTGAAAAATGTCGCCAGCGTTGTTGGTCGCGCCTCGCCGTACGTCAAGTACTGTCTTCGGCGCCCCCGCCTAGCTGGCGCCCGTGTCGCTTAGCGACACTCATTTTTTTAAGAGGCTCTAGTTGCTTAGCAATTTATAGAGCTAGCGTTGTTGCCGGCGCTGCTCGAACAAACAAATCGCCACGCTTGCGGCCACATTTAATGACTCAACCTGCGTGCTCTGCGGTATCGAGAGACGTTGCGTTGCTAGTGCAAGTAAATTTTCAGACACGCCCTGCCCCTCGTGGCCAAATAACCAAGCCGATGGTGATCGCAGGTCGGCCGTGTAGATAGTTTTTGGCGCATTCGGTTGAGTCGCATACACCGGCACTTCGGCTTGCTTAATGAGCTGCGCCAGATCGACATCTTCTGAAATCTCAAGTACGAAATGCGCGCCCATACCCGCTCGTAAAACTTTGGGCGACCATGCTGAAGCCGTACCGAAACCGCAAAAAATTTTTGGAATACCGGCAGCAGCGGCCGTACGCAAAATGGTGCCGAGGTTACCCGGATCCTGCACTGAGTCGAGTAACAGTGCTGCGCTATCTAAAGGGTGTGATACATGGTCACTATCTGCTGTAGCAGGGACCCTAACTACGAACAGCATACCCACGCCATGTTCAACTTGACTGAGCGGCGCAAACAAAGCATCCGGCAATAACAGGCACTCGGCGGCAGTCGTCGTATTCTTGATGCCATGGTCGGGATGCCTGAGTGCACCTGATTCACAACGCCCGACGAGCGCTGCGACCTCAGGATGACTGAGCGCCGACTCGGCAACCACACACAGCGCTGGTACCCCGCAATGCTGCAGCCACGCTTCACATAAATGCACACCATCGAGCAAGGTCATGCCGGATTTACGACGCGCTTGCGCACTACTAGCCCACTGCCTGAGCTGTTTGTATTGCGCGTTATCACGCGATTGAATGCTGCGCATACTCACGGTATCGCCTCGCTCAGCAGCTGCCGTACCGGCGCAAATGATCGCCGATGCTCAGGTGTGATGCCATGCTGTTTTAGCCGCTCGAGATGCAGCGCGGTCGGGTAACCTTTGTGCTGATCAAAACCGTACTGCGGGTATCGCGTATGCATCTCGAGCAGCAGCGCATCACGCGCGGTCTTGGCGAGAATCGACGCGGCAGAAATCTCGAGTACTTTGTCATCACCTTTAATGATCGCCTCAGTACGAATCGCTGTGACTGGGCAGCGGTTACCGTCGATTAGCGCGAGCGTCGGTGTCATCGATAGTCCTTCAATGGCACGTCGCATCGCGAGCATGGTCGCTTGCAAAATATTGAGCGCATCTATCTCGGCAGCGGAGCATTGCGCAATTGACCAGGCCAGGGCATCGCGCTGAATGATCAGCGCGAGTTGATCACGCCGGGTCGGGCTGAGTTTTTTGGAATCACGCAAGCCCGTGATCGGTTTGCTCGGGTCAAGAATCACGGCAGCCGCAAACACCGGCCCTGCCAATGGCCCCCGGCCTGCTTCATCAACGCCGCAGATAAGTTCGCCGGCAGAATCAAGCAGGGGTATCGTTTTCAACGACGACATCAGCGCTGGGATTAGAGCCGGCCGGCCTGCGACAGTAGCTCCATTACCGCATGCGCGCTTTGCGAGGCAGTATTACGCATCAGGTCGTGGTGCAGATCAACGAAGCGGCGCCGCAAGCGCTGGCGGTTTTGATCATTCGATAGTTGCGCCCACAAGGCCGACGACAAGCCAGCCGGCGTTGCTCTGTCTTGCAATAATTCCGGCACCAGGAATTCACGCGCCATGATATTCGGTAAACCAACCCAAGGCTGGTAGGCCATTAATCTGAGTACTTGCCAACTCGCCGGGTTCATGCGGTAGCTGATCACCATTGGCTTTTTGAACAAGGCGACTTCCAAGGTTGCCGTACCACTGGCAACCAGTGCGGCATCGCAGGCGGCGATGGCGTTATGCGAGCCTCCGGTCATGATTTGCAGCGGTAGCGCCTTAAGATCAGGGGTCATGATCTGCTCGACAAATGCACGCTGCGTGTCGCCTGCCATGGGCATCAAGAATTGCACTTTGGGGTCACGCTTTTTGAGCATGGCGGCGGTCTCGAGAAATACCCGCGTGTTGTGCTTCAGCTCAGATAATCTGCTTCCCGGAAGTATGGTGACCACGCGCGCATCGCGCGCAATGCCGAGGGCATCACGCGCGGCGTCTTGGTCGGGATCCATCGGAATCATTTCGGCCAGCGGATGGCCGACATAGGTCACTGGTATACCGGCTTTGTTGTAGATCGCTTCTTCAAACGGAAAAATCACCAGCAGGTGCGATACGGCGCGACCGATTTTCTTGATACGACCGCGCCGCCACGCCCACACCGACGGGCTGACAAAATGCAGCGTCGGTATGCCCGCTTGCTTGAGCTGTATCTCCAGATCGAGATTGAAGTCAGGCGCGTCAACGCCGACGAATACCGCCGGACGTTCCATCAGTAGTTGTTCGCGCAACTCGTCACGCAAGGCTTTGAGTTCGCGGTAATGCGACAGAACCTCGAACAGTCCGCGCACCGCCAGTTTTTCCATCGGGTAGTCAGAGACGAAGCCATACTCGGCCATCGCAGGACCGCCAATGCCATGCAGCCGAACCTCAGGCAACATCGGCCGCAGGCCAGAAAGCAGCCGGCTCGCGAGCAGATCGCCCGAGGCTTCGCCGGCGACCAGCGCCAGCGTCAGATCATCGGACGATGCCACGCGTCACGCTCTCCAGAAATTCACGCATGCTTTTCAGGTGCGTGGATACCGCCGGTTGTGCTTGCTCTTCTTGTGCCAGTGCCGCCTTGGCCTCGTCCAGTGTCAACCCTGATTTGTAGACCAGACGGTAGGCGTTGCGTATGGCGTCGATCTCTTCGCGGGTGAAGCCGCGTCGTCGTAATCCCTCGACGTTTACACCGTGTGCCGCAGCCGGATTACCGCTCAGGATAATGAACGGCGGCACATCTTGCGTCAGACTGGTAAACATACCCAGCATGGCATGCGCACCGATTTTGCAAAACTGATGCACGCCCGAGTGCCCGCCGAGAATCGCCCAATCACCGACTTGCACATGCCCGGCAAGCTGGGCGTTATTGGCGAATATGGTGTGGTTACCGACCTGACAGTCATGCGCGAGGTGTACGTACGCCATGATCCAGTTGTCGTTACCAAGCCGGGTAACGCCCGCATCCTGCGCGGTACCGCGATTAAAGGTGCAGAATTCACGAATGGTGTTGCGATCACCAATTTCCAAGCGCGTCGGCTCGCCGCTGTATTTTTTGTCTTGCGGCGCGGCGCCAATCGATGAGAATTGGTAAAACACGTTGTCGCAGCCGATGGTGGTATCGCCCTCAATCACGACATGCGGGCCGATCTTGGTGCGTGCCGCAATCTTGACCTGCGGCCCGATGACGCTGTACGCGCCCACCTCGACCGAGCTGTCGAGCTCGGCAGCGGGGTCGACCAGCGCAGTTGGATGGATCACGCTCATGCCGACTGTACCGGTTCCGGCTCGCTGATACTGCGCATGGTGCACATCAGCTCGGCTTCGACTGCCAGCTGCCCATCGACCAGCGCTCGTGATTGAAACTTCCAGATACCGCGTGACTGACGCAGAATCTCAACCTCCATCACCAGCTGATCGCCCGGCTCTACCGGCCGCTTGAAGCGTGCGCCATCAATACCAACGAAGTACACCACGGCATTCTCATCAGGCTTTTGCCCCATGGTGAGAAATGCCAGCAAGGCGGCAGTTTGCGCCAGCGCCTCAATCATTAACACGCCGGGCATCACCGGTTTGTTCGGAAAATGCCCATTAAAAAATTCTTCATTGGCGCTGACGTTTTTTATCGCGCGGATCTGCTTGCCAGATTCCCAATCGAGCACACGGTCAACCAGCAGCAGCGGGTAGCGATGCGGCAGATATTGCTTGATTTGATTGATATCGAGGCTTTTCATTATGGTTGTGCCTAATCTCGTAATAAGGGAGTAACTCTGCTCTGCGCGGCGTTATTCGCCGATTTTATTCTGACCGGGTGGCTCAGCATGATGCTGCTTGAGGAGTTTCTCAAGCATGCGCACGCGCTCACGCAGCGAACCCAGCTGACGAACTACTGCGGCTGTTTTCTCCCAATCAGCATTCTTGGCCAAGGGATAAAAACCGGTGTATTGGCCGGGTTCGAGAATCGAGCGCGATACCAGGCTGCCGGACGACACATGCACATGATCAGCAATCGTAAGATGCCCCAGCACCATCGCCGCACCACCAAACGTACAGTGCCGACCGATCTTGGCGCTGCCCGCCACGCCGACACAACCGGCCATTGCGGTGTGCGCCCCAATCACGCAGTTGTGCGCGATTTGAATTTGGTTATCCAGTTTGACACCGTCTTCGATCACGGTATCGTCCAGCGCGCCGCGATCGATGGTGGTGTTGGCACCAATCTCGACATCGTTGCCTATCCGAACAGCGCCCATTTGCGGAATTTTTACCCAATGGCCGGCCTCATTGGCAAAGCCGAAGCCATCACCGCCAATAACAGCACCTGATTGAATAATGCCACGCTCGCCGATCTGACACCCCGCCAGAAAACTGACACGCGGATGCAGCAAAGTGTGCGCACCAATGACCGCGTTGCGGCCGATATGGCACCCGGCGCCGATCACGCAATGCTCGCCAATCTGCGCGCCTGCCTCGACCGTGGCACCCGGGCCGATACTGGCGCTCGCAGCCACATTGGCGCCGGGGTCGACCCATGCCTGCGGGTGAATACCGATAGCAGGGGCTACCGCGGTTTGCGCCGCAAAGCGCTGCGCCACGCGGGCGAAGTACGCATAGGGGTTATCGGTCAGCACGCGTGTGCCGGCGTAGCCCGTCAGCTGTGAATGCTCCTGGTGTGACAAGATAAGTGCAGCAGCACGCGTCTGCGCCGCCTGCGCGCGCAGCTTGGTGTTGGACAGAAAGGTGATGTGCGAAGGACCCGCAGCGTCCAATGGCGCGATCCCGGTGATGTCGAGCTCGGGATCGCCGATCAACTCCCCGCCCAAGCTATCGACCAAGTCGCCCAGTCGAGTGCCCATGGCGGTGGTCCTGTCTTATTTTGCGTTGAGTGCCTTCAGCACTTTGTCGGTGATATCGATGCGCGGGCTGTAGTAAACCGCTTCTTGAAACACGATGTCATATTTTTCGGCATCAGCCAGCTGGCGGATTACCTTGTTGGCTTTTTCCAGTACCGCTGCCAGCTCTTCATTGCGGCGCTGGTTCAGGTCTTCGCGAAATTCGCGCTGGCGACGCTGGTAGTCTTTGTCCATCTCGGAGAGCTCGCGCTGGCGTTTGACCCGCTCGGCGTCGGAGATTACTGGCGCGTCCTTATCCAGTTTCTCTGCAGCCGATTTGACACGCGCGGCGAGATCTTGCAGGTCTTTGTCGCGGCGCGAAAATTCTTGCTCGAGCTTGGCTGTTGCGGCTTTGGCAGGTGTCGCCTCACGGAAGATGCGCTCGGTATTAACAAAACCGATCTTCAATTCTTGCGCGCTGCTTGCCAGCGGCGCAATCATGAGCGCCGACACACCAAGCAGCACATAAGTTGCTTTTTTTAGCACGGATATCACTTCATTCTCCATCGCGGAAAACCAGATTATGCCACCGCGCTTCAGAAGCCGGTACCCAGCTGGAACTGGAAGCGCTGCACATAATCACCAGGCTTATCGTTGATCGGATACGCCAGCGATAGCTTGAGCGGCCCGACCGGTGAAATCCAGGATATGCCGATACCGGTGCTATAGCGCATATCAGCCAGCCGGATGTTCTCGCCCTCATTGGGGTTCCAGACCTGCCCCGCGTCGAGGAAAGTGAACCAGCGCAGGCTGCGGTCGACCCCGGTACCGGGAAAAGGAAACTGTAACTCGGCATTACCAATCAAGCGCGCCGAGCCGCCGATCGGCAACCGGAAAAGAGCGTCAGTCGATGCCCGGGTGCCAGAGACATTCAAGGTTCCCGCTGCAAACCCCCTGACCGAACCGATGCCCCCCGCGTAAAAGTTTTTGAATATGGGGAAGGGATCGCCGGACAAACCGTCGCCGTAGTTGACTTCGCCGTTAACCGCCAAGGTCATTGCGCTTGCGATGGGCCAAAAGTACTGGTCTTGATACGAGGTGCGGTAGTAACGCGAACTTCCTGCTACCGAGAGCTCCAGACTGGCGCGGCGGTAACGACCTCGGGTTGGAATAAGTGCGCTATCGCGCTCATCGCGCTGCCAGGCGGCCGTCAGAGGCACCGCTGCTGTTTTTGCAGAACCAATACCGTCGGCCGGGCCGTTATTGTCGATAACGAATTCACGGTATCGCTGCGGACTGGTAGTGAATGCTGTCACCGTGGTGTCTTCATAGCCCGCGCCTAAAAACACGCGGTCGAATTCAGTGAACGGCACGCCAAAATTGACCGAGCCGCCTTTGGTGACGATGTTGTAGTCTATGCCGGTGAAGAACAGCGGAGGCCGCGAGGTACGGTAAAACACATCGACAGTTCTGCTGACGCCATCTTCCGTGAAATACGGGTTGGTATGGCTGACCGCAATCGTACGGAACACACGGCTGGTGTTGACGTTGATACCGATATTGTTGCCCGACCCGAAGGCATTGGCCTGGTTGATGGAGCCCGTCAGCACTAGCTTTTCTGCGCTGGAGAAACCGGCACCGACCATGATCGCGCCGGTGGGCTTTTCAGTAACCTTAACGTCGAGATCAACCTGATCCGGCACGCCCGGCACCTCGATCGTATCGACTGTAGTGTCGGTGAAATAACCAAGACGGCCAAGGCGATCGCGCGACAGCCGGATTTTGTCGCCGTCGTACCAAGCCCCTTCGAACTGTCGAAACTCGCGTCGAATAACTGAATCACGGGTGCGGTCGTTACCGCCGATATTAATGTTGCGCACGTAAATTCGTTTGCCCGGATCGACAAAAATCGTGAACGCGACCTCTGCTTTGTCTCGGTTGATCGACGGCACCGCGTTGACATTGGCAAACGCATAGCCGAATACGCCCATGCGCTCGCTGATTTTCTTGGTGCTTTCGGTCATGCGCTCGCCTGAGTAGGCGTCGCCAGGCTTAAGCGATACCAAGCCCGCCAGTTCCTGATCACGCCCGAGCATTTCGCCTTCAAGCTTGACCTCGGTAACCTTGTATTTTTTACCTTCGGTGATGTTGATGGTGATGAAGATATCTTTTTTGTCTGGCGATATCGATACCTGCGTGGAATCGACCTGCATCTCGAGGTAACCACGATTCAGGTAGTAGGAGCGCAAGGCTTCAATATCACCTGCCAGCTTTTGGCGCGAGTACTGGTCTGCTTTGGAGTACCAGGTAAACCAGCCGGCAGTAGACATCTTGAGCTGGTCGCGCAGGTCATCTTCCTTGAACGCTTCATTGCCGATAATTTTTATCTGGCGAATCCGCGCGATCTCACCC
>VERA01000084.1 GCA_018882935.1 Burkholderiaceae bacterium
CTCAGTAAACTGGGCGTGCCGCCACCAATAAATACGCTGATGATTTTTCTGCCCCAAATAAGCGGCAGTGATTGCTCCAGATCAGTACGCAGCGCGTCAAGATACTCGCGCTCGGGAATGTCGCCCTTTGCTTCATGCGAATTGAAATCGCAGTAAGGGCATTTGCGAACGCACCACGGAAAATGCACATACAACGACAATGGCGGTAACGCAGCAAGATTTAATATACCGGGCTTGAGATAGGTCTCAACGACGCGACGCGGTACGCTGTGTAACGGCTCAGTATGAATGGGGATCATGCAAGCTTGTTGATCAAGGCGCGTAGTGCTTGGCCACGGTGAGACACGGAATTTTTTTCTTCTGCAGATAATTCAGCTGCAGTTTTACCAAGGCGCGGCAAGAAAAAATGTGGGTCGTACCCAAAACCGCCCTGCCCGCGCGGCTGCTCGATCAAGCTACCATGCCAAACACCATCGGCGATGATAGGCTGCGGGTCGGCGGCATGCCGCACCATGACCAATACACAGTAGTAATAGGCTGATTTGTCGTTGTACTGAGCGATCTCGCGTACTAGCTTGGCGTTGTTGGCGGCATCAGAGCGCGGCTCACCAGCGTAGCGTGCAGATTGCACGCCGGGTGCTCCACCAAGTGCGGGAACGCAAATGCCCGAGTCATCGGCCAATGCAGCCAGCCCCGATAACTGCGATGCATGTCGGGCCTTGGCCAGCGCGTTCTCGACGAAAGTACCGAAGGGCTCCTCGGCCTCGGGAATATTCAAATCACCTTGTGACTTCAGGTGAAAACCCAGCGGCGCTAGTAGCTGCGCAAACTCGGCGAGCTTGCCTGAATTATTCGATGCGAGCACCAGTGTTTGCGTCATGCGACCCGCCACCCTACGATCATGCGATGAACAGTATCAGCATCAAGCATGTTGCCACCGCTGATTCATACGATGTCGAGCGCAGATTTTTGCTGAGTAATCAGCGTGCGTATGCCAGACTCGGCTAAGTCTAGTAACGCGTTCATGGTGGCGCGGTCAAAGGCATCGCCCTCGGCGGTGCCTTGCAGTTCGATATAGTGCCCGGCATCGTTCATCACCACATTCATGTCGGTGTCGCAGCCAGAGTCTTCGACATAATCCAGATCGAGTAAGGGCGAACCTTGATACACCCCCACCGAGATCGCAGCGACAAAATGCTTTAACGGAATAGCGCTGATCGCACCCCGCTGCAGTAGCGTACTGAACGCATCGTAGGCGGCTACCATTGCACCAGTGATCGCTGCTGTGCGCGTACCACCATCGGCTTGAATGACATCGCAATCGAGTTGCAGAGTGCGCTCACCGAAAGCCTCGAGGTTAAACGCCGCGCGTAGCGATCGACCAATCAGCCGCTGTATCTCTTGCGTGCGCCCCGACTGTTTGCCTTTGGCGGCCTCGCGATCCATACGCGTATGCGTTGACCGCGGCAGCATGCCGTATTCGGCGGTCAACCAACCTTTGCCTTGACCGCGCAAGAATGGTGGTACTTTTTCATCGATGCTGGCAGTGCATAGCACCCGCGTATCGCCGAATGCCACCAGCACCGAGCCCTCGGCGTGGCGGGTGTAGTGGCGCGTGATGGTCACCTCGCGTAGTGCATTGAAGGCGCGGCCGCTGGGACGCGTCGTTGGGAGTGTTGACACTGGTTCCTCGACAAAACTGAAACTACTTACAGAAACAAAAGCTACATCGCCGGTGGGTGGATGCTGGTGATCACCCTGTCATGCGGCAGCGCGTCGGTCATTAGCGGGTTTTCGCTGGGATCGTGCAGGTTGTCTAACCAGGTCACGGCCAACGCAGTGACATTATCGCCGTTTTTGCCACCCGCCTGCGCGGCCTGACTCACCAGCTCAGGTACCGACTGATCGAGGGGCGCCACTGACAAACGATAGGCTAGCTCATGCTCGCGAATGCTCGACCATAGCCCGTCCGAGCACAGTAGCAGCTGATCACCCGATTGCAGGCTTACCGGGGCGGCTTTGTCGATCTGCGGTAGCGTTGGGGCGCCAACGCAGTTGTAGAGTTTGTTGCGCTCGGGATGGTTGGCGCGCATGTGCGGCGACACTCTGCCGAGCGCAATCAAGCGCTCGATATGCGAGTGATCGACAGTGCGCGACAGTATGCGGCCACCACGCAGCCAGTACAGACGAGAGTCACCACAATGCGCCCACCACGCCCGGCCATGCTGCACTACGCAGGCCACAATGGTGGTACGCGGGGTCTCGGCCAGCCGGTGCATGGCGCGGTAGCGGAGCAAAGACTGATGCGCGGCATAAATCAAGTCGTCAAGCAAACTTGAAGGGTCGCTAATATCCGGCGCTGCGCGCTCTTTGAATAAGGCGCCCATGGTCTGCAGCGATAGCGCGGCGGCGATCTCGCCATTTTGATGACCGCCCATGCCATCTGCCAGCAGCAATAGCAGCGCCTCGCGCGTGAAACAGTAACCCATGCGGTCTTGGTTACTTGCTCTGCCACCAACATGGCTATCTTGATACACAGCGAACCGCATCGCTAGCGCCCCGGCCGCCGAAAGCGAGACAACAAACTCGATGGGCTATTGTTCTCTTTTCCTTGGGCCACACTTGATTCTTTTGCCGGCTCCACGCTTGTGTGGGGAGAGGCATCGTTGGGTCGCATCATCTTTTGTAATGCGTAGACACTTTGCGGCCGCTTCAATGGGTCGAGCGTGAGGCTCCAACGTACCAATGCGATCAGCTCTTTTGAGTACAGTCGCTCTAACTCCCGAAAATAAGTCTCCATATGATCATCGCGCTTGCGCTCGATTGCCGACTGTGGCGGCAGACCCAGCATGCAGCAAAAAATGGAAGCGCCGATACTGTACACATCAGTCCAAGGACCCAGCTCTCGCTTTGCGTGCAGCTCAGGCGCGGCATAGCCCGGTGTGTACATGGGGTGCAGCTTGGAGAGGTCTGCGTGCAAGGTTTGCCGTGCCGCACCGAAATCCAGCAAGATCGGTGTGCCGTCACCGCGCAGATAAATGTTGGCCGGCTTCAGGTCAAGATGCAGCAGCTTGTGCGTATGAACCTCGCGTAATGCATCCATCACTTGCGCGAAGGCGATGCGAATCGAGCGCTCGGACACCAATGGTTTGACGCCCTTTTGCTTGCGACGCTCAACATGCTCTTGTAGCGAGCGGCCGCGCTCATAGCCCATGACCATGTACACCGTTTCGTGCGCTCGAAAGAAATTCAGAACCCGCACCACGTTCGGGTGCGTAAGGGCCGCCAGCGCGCGCCCCTCATCGAAGAAAAATTTCATGCCGAGCCGGAACAGATCATTATGCTCGGGCATTACTGTCGGTATCAGCTGGCCCTCGCCACGCTTGGCGAGCGCAATCGGCAGGTACTCCTTGATGGCAACGTCCTGACCGTTCTGATCAGTGGCGTGATACACAATGCTGAAGCCACCGACCGCAATCTTCTTTACAATTCGGTATCCGCCGAATTCCAAACCTTCGGGCAGAGCTGCGTTGTTTTGAGTGGCCATCCGATGTAGTTACCGTGCGCTATTTCCCGGGGCGCGATTGTGTGGATGAATTGCCTTTTTGTAAAGACAGGGGTTGGATTTGACAATCAGCAGTATGACCGGTTACGCGGTCAGCAACCGTGACAGCGAGGCCGGCAGCATCACGCTGGAAATCAGAAGCGTGAATTCCCGCTTCCTTGATCTGCAGTTTCGCATCAACGATGATCTGCGCATGCTCGAGCCGATGCTGCGTGAAACGATCACCGCACGCGTCTCACGTGGCAAGGTCGAGTGCCGGCTATCGTTCGGACGCAAAGAGCGGGTTGCGAGCTTGGCGGCGAACCAGGAGTTACTCTCTGCACTGCACAGTGCGCAGCAATCGGTGCTGGGCATGTTTCCTGAGGCGCGCCCGCTGTCGGTGAATGAGTTGCTGCGCTGGCCGGGCGTGCTGCATGAATCAGAGCTTAGCCAGGATACTTTGCAAGCAGACGTGCTGGCGACGCTGAAGATCGCTTTAACAGCATTTATCGAATCGCGTCAGCGTGAAGGCGCGGCGCTCATGAGCATGCTGCTGTCGCGCATTGATGAAATTGAAGCGATCGTCGCGCGCATCACACCGCTGGTGCCCGCTGCGGTAGAGCAGTTTCAGCAAAAAGCTATTGATCGTTTGCGTGAGGCCTTGGGCTTAGCAGTGTCTGACGGCAAGCCAGCGATTACTACCGAAGAGATGCATGAGCGTATACGTCAAGAAGTGACGCTATACGGCATACGGATTGATGTAGCTGAAGAGCTGACGCGCCTGTCTGGGCACCTCGCCGAGACCCGCGAGATTTTGAAAAAAGGCGGTCAGGTCGGCAAGCGTCTGGACTTCATGATGCAAGAGCTTAATCGGGAAGCCAATACCTTGGGCTCAAAGGCGGCTGTCAAAGCACTGTCGGATGCATCAATGCAAATGAAACTGCTGATAGAACAAATGCGCGAGCAAGTTCAAAACCTCGAGTAATTTGCATGAGCTCAAGCAAACCCAGTGCAGGTAGTGTCTTGATCGTGGCCGCGCCCTCTGGCGCCGGCAAATCCTCTTTGGTGAATGCGCTGCTGAAACAAGAGACCGATATTGTGCTGTCGGTGTCTTTCACGACCCGTGCCCCACGCCCGGGCGAGCAGCATGGTAGAGAATATTTTTTTGTGAGCGAGGCCGAGTTCCGCGAACGGGAAGCGAAAGCCGAGTTTCTTGAATCGGCGCAGGTGCACGGTAATTTCTACGGCACATCGAAGCGGCTGATCGAAGAACACACGCACGCGGGGCGCGATGTGCTGCTGGAAATCGACTGGCAAGGCGCGCAACAGGTGCGCCGGCAATTTCCGGATGCGGTGGGTATTTTTATCTTGCCGCCCTCAATCGAAGCGCTCGAGCAACGCTTGAAGCAACGTGGGCAAGACAGCGACGCGGTGATTGCACGGCGATTAGATAACGCCGCCGGAGAGATCGCCCATGCGCATGAATTCGACTATGTTATTATCAATGAAAATTTTGATGCCGCGCTGCTACAACTGGTCGGTATCGCTCGCGCAAGTCGCTGCCGTTTCGGGCAGCAGGCAGCAAGGTTCGGCGATCTCTTTGCCGGATTCGGCATCCAAACCTGAAAACGTTGTTTTACTACCGGAGAACCCATGGCACGTATCACCGTTGAAGACTGCCTGAAAAGAATTCCTAACCGGTTTCAGCTCTGTCTCGCTGCTACTTATCGCGCCCGCATGCTGGCCCAGGGCCACACGCCGAAGGTTGATAGTGATGACAAGGCCACCGTCACCGCGCTGCGCGAAATTGCGGCGGGTCATGTTGGCCTGGAGATGCTGAAGAAAGTTCCTACCTAACACGGCGCACTGCCCCGGGCCGGAACAGCAATGCCTCCGACCACCGTTGACCCGGGCGCGACGCCTTCCCGCAAGGTACCTGGCGCCGCGCGTACTGAAGTACCCCCCACGACAGACACTAACGCACCCCTGATGGTGCGGGTGGCCTCTGTCTCACAATTGAATAACCGTCTGGCAGAGTATCTGACGCCGGCCGAGTTGAAATCCATCAAGGACGCCTACCGCTTCGCCGACGAGATGCATCTCGGACAGGTGCGGCGCTCTGGTGACCCTTACATCTCGCACCCTATCGCTGTCGCCGAGATCTGCGCCGAGTGGAAACTTGACGCGCAAGCCATCATGGCCGCCTTGCTGCACGATGTGATGGAAGATCAGGATGTTCTCAAAGATGAGCTGATCCAGCGCTTTGGTGCGCCGGTGGCGTCGCTGGTCGATGGGCTCTCTAAACTCGACAAGCTTGAATTCCAGAGCCAGGCAGAGCATCAGGCCGAGAACTTCCGCAAGATGCTGTTGGCGATGGCGCGTGATGTGCGCGTGATTCTGGTTAAGCTGGCCGATCGCTTGCACAACATGCGCACGCTAGGCGCAATGAGTGCAGACAAGCGCCGGCGTATTGCACGCGAGACGATGGAAGTGTACGTGCCGATTGCGCACCGACTCGGTCTGAATAATCTTTATCGTGAGCTGCAAGATCTGTCGTTCGCGCATCTTTACCCGCTACGTCAGCGCACCATTGCAAAAGCAATTCGCGCGGCGCGTGGTAATCGGCGTGAGCTGGTTGGCAAGATTTTAGAATCGGTGAAATCGACCTTGGCGAAAGCCGGCATCGAGGCATCGATTGCCGGCCGCGAGAAAACCCTCTACGGCATCTATCGCAAGATGCGTAACAAACACCTGAGTTTTTCAGAGGTGCTGGATGTGTATGGTTTTCGAGTGGTGGTCGACAGCTTTGAAAAGTGCTACGTCGCACTCGGCGTGCTGCACGCGCTGTTCAAGCCGATGCCGGGTAAGTTCAAGGACTATATCGCTATCCCTAAAGTCAACGGCTATCAGTCCTTGCACACGACACTGATTGGCCCGTATGGCACACCGGTCGAGTTCCAGATTCGTACTGCCGAAATGAATCATGTGGCAGAGTCTGGTGTTGCTGCGCACTGGCTGTACAAGAATCAGGATGCCACCTTCACCGATCTTCAGCAACGCACCCATGCATGGCTACAGTCGCTGCTGGATATTCAGCATCAAACCGGTGATTCATCGGAGTTTCTCGAGCACGTCAAGGTGGACTTGTTCCCGGACTCGGTGTATGTGTTCACGCCCAAGTCCACTATCATTGCTTTGCCGCGTGGCGCTACTGCGCTTGATTTTGCCTACACCATTCATACGGATATTGGCGACCACGCCGTATCGGCCAAAATTAATCATGAGCCGGCGCCGCTGAAAACTGAGCTCCATAACGGCGACATTGTTGCTATCGATGTCTCTGATGATGCACAGCCTACCCCCAACTGGCTGTCATTTGTGCGTACCGGTCGGGCGCGCTCGGCGATTCGTCATCATTTACGCTCGATGAACCGCGAGCAGGCAATTGAGGTGGGTGAGCTGTTGCTGGAGCAGGCACTTGTTTCGCTCGAGCTACCCAGTAGCGTACCCGCTGCAGTATGCGACAAACTGGTGGGTGATACCGGTGCTAAATCCATGGCAGATATCAAGGCCGATATCGGCACAGGACGGCGCCTTGCGACACTCGTGGCCCGTCATATTCAGAGCCTGATGGAGGCGCCTTCAACGGTCGCAGTGTCAGACCCTGGCACAGTGGCCGAGCAGAAAATTAAACCCGTCACAATCAGTGGCAAAGAGCCTGCCTCATCCGTGCAGTTCGCGCACTGCTGCTCGCCGATACCGGGTGATCCGCTCGCGGGTAACTTGCGACGAGATCAGGTACTGGTGGTGCATACCAGCGACTGCGAGCAGGCGCGCCGCTCGCGCGCAAAAGACCCCGGCAGGTGGATTGATGTCTCGTGGGCCCAAGAATATGCGAGCCGATTCAATTGCCGTATTAGCGTACTGGTCAATGATGAGAAAGGTTTGCTTGCCAGGCTGGCGGCACAGATCAATGAATCTGACTCCAACATCGTGTTGGTAGGCATGGACGAAGGTCGGCGCGAGGGGCCGCTAACCGAGCTGCGCTTCACCGTACAGGTTGAAGACCGCGTACATTTGGCGCGTTTGATGCGCAACGTGCGACAAGTGCGCGGTGTGGCAAGAATTTTGCGCGATAAGGGCTAAGTGAACTAAAACACTTGCCCACGCTTCCTACCGCACCGGGCTCTGAAATTTTTTGCGCAGTGCGCGCAGGCCCATCCACACCACTAGCGCCAACAGCGGCACCGCAACACCGGTTGCAATGTCAGGATTCACCGGCAAGCCTGCCGCCTTGGCACCTTTCAGCACATAGCCAAGCAAGCCAACCAGATAATAAGATACAGCCGCAACCGACAAACCCTCCACCGCTTGCTGCAAGCGCAGCTGCTGCGCCGCGCGGGTATTCATCGACTCTAAAATCTGACTGTTCTGCCGCTCTTGCCGAATGCCGACGCGCGTGCGCAAAAGCGAGTTGGTATTCGCGATACGCTCGGCGAGCACTTCCTGTCGGCGCGCAGTGGCGGTACAGGTATTCATCGCAGGCGTGAGCCGTCGTTGCATGAATTCTTCAATCGTTGGCACACCTTCAACGCGGCGCTCGCGCAGTTCATGGATACGCGCCATCACCAAGCCGAAATAAGCCTGCGATGCTGAGAACCGGTAGCTATCATCCACCGATAACTGCTCGAGGCGCGACGCCAGCAAGGTGATTTGCTGCAGCAGGTCTTGCTCGTCCTGCATGCCCTCTTCCTCGCTACGGCCGAGCTTCTGGCTGGCGACCATTTCTCGCGTCACCGAGGCCAACTCAGCCTCGATATCGTTCAGTACCGGCGCCGCCTGCTGCGCCACCGGCAGACCCAGCAACGCCATGACACGGTAGGTTTCAATTTCCAATAGCCGTTGCACCAAGCGCCCTGCTTGCAAGCTCTTGAGACCAGCATCCAGCACGACAAAGCGTGCAAAGCCATCAGCATGAATACGAAAATCTGTCCAGACCTGTGCGGCTTGCGAAGCACCACAACCAACAATCGCGTTAGTGTCAAACAGCTGCCGCATTTGTGGTGCCATCTCTTCTGCCTCTGCGTTCGCATGATCGAGCAGGATATGGGTCGCGACAATCAATCGCCCTTTGAGCGACAACAGCCAATCTTCAGGTAGCTCGCTTGATGGCATGCGGGCAAACGGGTCGGTACCTGAAAGCGCAGATACGGTCTTGGTCGCAACCGTAAAGCTGGCGAACTCGGTGTGGCACTCCCACTTCAACCGAAAGCGCCCAAAGTCATGAAAGAAATACTTGGCATTACCGGCGGGCGGTGGCACGCCAAAACGCGCACAAAAATCAGCCAGCAGCGCGGATTGCATGCCAAGCCGGTCGCCGGCTGCGAGCGGTTCGTTACGACCATGAACGGCGAGATGGGTAATCGCCTCAGGCGCCTCCAGGCGCACCGGTGGGCGTGAGTGAATCTCAGCCGCGAGTGCTATGCGCTGCGGGTGGTTTAACGTAGAAAATACGATAGACATGCACGGATTGTACGTTAGCCTGATGACGGGTATGCGACACGAATAATCTCGAGCTCATCCTCACCGGCGGGTGTAAGCAGCGTGACGGTATCGCCTTCACGTGCTTTGGTAAGTGCCCGCGCTACAGGTGAAACCCAGCTGATCTTGCCATGCAGCGGATCGAGTTCATCGATACCAACAATACTCACCGTATGCTCTTCGCCTGCCGCGTTCAAGTACGTGACTGTGGCACCAAAAAACACCTGATCACTACCATGATGCACACTGGGGTCAACCACCTCGGCCAGATCAAGCCGCTTGGTAAGAAAACGAATGCGACGGTCTATCTCACGCAATCGTCGTTTACCGTAGATGTAGTCGCCGTTTTCAGAGCGATCACCATTCGACGCAGCCCAGTGCACCACCCGCACCACCTCCGGGCGCTCGACATCGATCAGCTGCAACAATTCCTCACGAATACGCTGATAGCCTTGTGGCGTAATGTAATTCTTTGCGCCCGGCGGAATCGGCGGCAGGCCCCCGATGTCGTCATCTTCATCGGCGTCGGATTCTTTGACAAAAGCTTTGTTCATGCCTTGATCTTCAGAGCGAAACGGGTGGCCCGGGGAGCACGCGGGTTGATGTGAGGCTTGGGGATACAAGAATACGGTTCATTGATCGGGCTTGGGTGTCTTGGGTACCTTGGCCGCACTGCCGCTCGCGAGCGTGTATTGCGCAGTGTGGTCGCGCGCGAGGGTTTCTGT